>JANXNV010000114.1 GCA_025353925.1 Armatimonadota bacterium | reverse complement strand
GGCTTCTATAATCGCCCACCGTTTTCCAACCCCACCACTTGTCCCTATCGTGTCCGACCGCCGCGCCGTCCTCCCCCAATATGTAATGCCCAAACGCGCGATGACGAGTTTTGGCGGCCTTGTTGCATCGGCCCGTGCAGGCGCCATCACCACGGCCATCATTCGCTGGTTCGTCGGAAAATACCAGGTCAACATGGCCGAGGCGGCGGACCCGGACATCACGCATTACGCGAGCTTCAACGAATTCTTCACGCGCGCCCTGAAGGTCGATGCACGACCGCTGGCCGATGCCGACCTGGTCTGCCCGGTGGACGGCGCGATCAGCCAGGTTGGCGGGTTTTCACACCAACTTCGCCCGCTTCCCCGAAGTCTCCGACGCCGTCAAGGCGGCGGGCCCGCTTCTTTAGTCTTCCCGTTCCAGCACCTGCCGCCACGTTTTCTGAGCCTGAAAGCCCAGCAGGTCGCGGGCGGGAGTCAGATCGTAAAAGGTTTGGCCGGTCAGCTGGTCGAGATGCGGGAGCAGTGCGGGTAGATGGCGAGCGGTCAGTTCCTGCACGGTGGCATTGACGCCTAAATCGTCGGCCATGGTGTAAAAGACATGATGCCCGGTGAGGCCTGACTCCAAAGCCAGCCGGAATGCGACAGCCTGGTCATGCACATCGATATAGCCCCAGAGCGACGAGTCCCACTCTTCCCCGCGCCGCTCTGCCGTGTGTTTCAGCCAGCCGCGCTGCTTTGCCCGCTCCAAATCCCAGATGGCAGGGGGACGGATGACCAGAGTCGTCATGCCGGAGAGGCGCGTTCGGGCGGCGGCACTTTCCTCATTCATCAGTTTGGACAGGCCGTAAACGTCCTGCGGTCGTCGCGGATGCGCCGTATCGACCGGCAGGTAGTCGGGGAGGCAGAGATGGGTAGGAAACGAAAAGCCCAAAGCACCGACGCTGCTGGTCAGCACCACACGCGAGATATCGTGCGCCGCCGCCGCTTCGAGAATGTTCTGCGTGCCGATCACGTTCAGCCGCAGCACCTCGTCCGCCGGTACCGTCGGGCCGGGGACAGCCCCGATGTGGGCGATTGTGTCGCAGCCGTTGGCTGCGTTCAGCATCGCGAGCGGGTCCGTCATATCTGCATAGTAAGGCTCAGAGACTTTGCGGACCTCTTCCGGGAGAGGCCTGCGGTCGAGTGCGCGGACCGTATGCCCATGTGCGGCAAGCTCCGGCACAACATGTGAGCCGATCCGTCCGGCAGCCCCTGTCACCAAAATACGCAAGCGTCCTTAATCCTATCTTTCCACAATTCCAATATTACGCAAAGAGCATTTGTATCAGCCGTGTTCCATCTTCGACCTGCGTCGTCGCTTCCTCGACCGCCCGTTCATCGAAAGGGAAGTGCGAAGATGCGTGCGCCCGGCTCGAGTCGTAGAGCAGGAACGGCACCGGGCCTTCCTGATGTGTTTTCAGTGCCAGTGGGGTCTTGTGGTCCGGCACGATCAGCAGGCGATAGTCATCGCGCTTTTTCATCCCTTCCCGCAGTGTCCCCACCACTTTCTTATCGATGTCTTCAATCGAGCGCAATTTGTGGTTCAGGTTGCCTTCATGCCCGGACTCATCCGGCGACTCGACATGCAGATACACAAAGTCCAGCGTATCCAGTGCCGCCAAGGCGTAGTTTGCTTTCGCGACATAATCCGTATCGATATAGCCGGTCGCGCCCGGGACGTCAATGATCTTCAGGCTCGTCGCACGGCCCAGACCGCGTACCACATCCACCGCCGAGATGACGGCCCCGCGCTTGCCAAACGTCTGCAGGAAGTTCGGCAGCTTCGGGGCGTAACCCTGACCCCAGAGCCAGATCATGTTGCCGGGAGCCTTACCCTCTTCGCGCCGCTTTTTATTGATCGGGTGGTCGTCGAGCAGCTCCAGTGAGTCGAACATGAGTTGTTTCAGCTGCTCCGCCCGGTCACCTTCGGGCCAGTGCCCGGCAAGCGGCTTACCGGAAAAGTCGTGCGGTGGGATGGTCTTCAGGTCTACCGTGCCGCCTCGTTCGGCCATGATATGCCGGTATTGCACCCCCGGATAAAACTTGCGCTTGCTCCCGCCCAGCTTCTGATCCAGCAGCTCGATCAGCGGCTTGGCTTCCTCGGTCGAAATATGCCCCGACGAATAATCCAGCAGGTTCTCGCCATCAGTCGTCACCAGAGAGCAGCGAAAGGCCACATCGCCGTCGTCGAGCGGTACGCCCATCGCGACGGCCTCAATCGGCCCGCGCCCTGTGTAATAGCGGCGCGGGTCGTATCCCATCAGGCTCATATTCGCCACATCGCTGCCCGGATACATCCCCGAGGGAACCGTCAGCACGCTCCCCACCAGCGACACTTCCGCCAGGGCATCAAAGTTCGGTGTCCGCGCCGCCTGCATCGGCGTCTGTCCATCCAGCTCCGCCATCGGCAGATCAGCCATGCCGTCGGGGACCAAGAGTATATATTTCATGGCAGAACCTCCAATGCGCTTCCATCGGCCAACCGATAAGCATAAAAATGGCGATCCAGAGTGAAGACGCGCCGCAGCCCTAATGTCTCCGCCGCCGCGACGAGGGAAGCATCTGCCAAGTCCATTGGGGAATCGCGAAACGTCGTCATCAATGCCCGCATTCGAGCACAGTCTTGTTCATCTTGAAAATGAATCCGCAGAAGGCCATCCACGACATATGCCAGTAATTCGTTCTGTGCAGGAAAGCCGAGATCGCGCCCGATCAAATACATTGCTTTCGTGAAGCAGGGCCACGTTGGTATGAGGGGCCCAATGATTTTGGGGAGGACAGCAGTACAAAGTACATAATCAGGGTCACTGCGATTAAATAAAACGAAAAGTGGCCCAGCATCCACGGGAGTCATATTTGATATTCGCCTTTATCCACGGTTGATTGCATGCTTTTCAGCAAGATAATCTGCGAAGGAATTTTCGCTCTCCTTTGCTCTATAACCCGGTCCTTCACTTTGGAAGAGTCCAATCCGACCAGCCAGCATTCTATCTAATGTTTGGCTTTCCTGAACTGGTTCGTCGCCCTCCGGCAGTAAGGTCGAAATAACATAGCTTTCCAGCTTCTGTCCCCGCCGCTGAGCCTTCTGCAGCAATTTTGCCTCCTGCTCCGGGGCTAAATGTAATGTGATTGCCATCATTTTCTCCTCTCGACTTAACGCAGACTTATTATGGCACATCAGACGCCAGCATCCAGTCAAACCGAGTCAATCTCCTTACCCTCCGTCTCATTCACCAAAGGTGCCGGGGGCCAAACCCCGTCCTGCGCGGGCGTGTGTACAGGCTCAAGCACAGCCTTCGCGGGTGTCAGACACCGATACCAAAGGAAAGCGACCATCAGCCAAAGGAAAAAGTTGACGCCGCAAAAAAACATCATGCCCATGAGCGTCATGATTGCAGTATGAAAGAGAAAGAATGAGCCGCTGCTGGCAGTTGCCGCCAAAACCGTCAACACAGTAGTTACGGTAATAGAGAGGGCAAACGGGACCTGCTCAGTCGGCTGTGCCTGCGCAAATACTTCCACGCCATTTTTTATCTGCTGGTGCTGCCACCATCCAAAGCCGCCGCCGGCTTTGCTCCGCAGTCAATCGCTCCATCTTTGGCGGCGGCTTTTGCTCTTTTGGCTGCATCATCGCGGCAATTCTTGGCCCGTCAATCGCCGGTAGGCTTCCCGGTACTTGCCGGCGGTCTTTTCGGCGATCTCCTGTGGCAGCTCTGGGCCGGGGTAGGTTTTATCCCAGGCAAGCGTCTCCAGATAATCGCGCACGAACTGCTTGTCGAACGAAGCCTGCGCTTTGCCGGGTTTGTAGGTTCTTGCTTCCCAGAAGCGTGAGGAGTCGGGGGTGAGTGCTTCGTCTATCAAGATCAACTGGCCGTCCAGCAGGCCAAATTCGAATTTGGTGTCGGCAATAAGAATGCCCCGCTCGGCGGCATAAGACTGGGCGAAGTCGTATAGCTCTATGCTTTTTTCTTCTAACTGCTTTGCGAGATCGCTGCCGACTATTTCCGCCGCTTGAGACGCTGTGATATTCGTATCGTGGCCCGTGTGGGCTTTGGCGGCGGGGGTGAAGAGCGGGGCAGGGAACTGCTCGCCTTGGCGCAGGCCGATGGGCACGAGTATATCGTAGAGCTTGACTTCCCCGCCGTGGCCGAAGAGTGTCTGATAGTCTTTCCAGGCGGAGCCGTCCAAGTAGCCGCGCACGACGCACTCGACCGGCAAAGCCTCGCACTTGCGGACAAGCTGGGTGCGGCCTTCCAGCAGGGCGATCAGGTCGGCGGTGACGGCCACACCCGCATCGCGCAGCCTAGCCCCAATCGTATCCATGTCTGTAGCGACCAAATGGTTCGGAACAATGTCCTTGGTCTTATCAAACCAGAAAGTTGTGAGGGCACTCAGGACGCGGCCTTTGTCGGGAATCCCCGTGGGCAGAACCACGTCGAAGGCCGAAAGGCGGTCGGTGGCGACCACGAGAAGCTCCATGCCGAGGTCATAGACATCGCGTACTTTGCCGGTGATGAACTTGGGCAGACCGGGGATATCGGTCTGGAGAACGATTTGGCTCATGGGATCACTTTGCCTAACACTTGACTGGGGCTGATTGGCCCGATATGGCGGCTATCGTCGGAGTTCAAAAGATTATCTCCGAGCACATAAATCGTGCGGTCCTTCGCCGGTGCGGGTGTGGCGCCGACGGCGACATTCGCAAAGTACGGCCCGAACAAAATCGTCCACGGCACATCCCGGTCTCCATTGATCGTGCGGAACATCCCGCTGGGTGGAAGGGGCTGCCAAACAGGCCGGATGAACGCCACACGCTTGATTAGCTCGTCTCCATTCGTGTCCCGAAACACGATCACATTCCCCGGCTGAAGCTTGGAGACGGGAAATGATTTCCAGACCAGCACCGTGTTGCCGTCTTCATACGTCGGCGACATGGACGGACCCTGCACCCGGCCCTGACGGACATTAAGGCGCAGCACGAGGGCGAAAATAAGCAGTGTTCCGATGGCGATCCAGGTCTGTTTTCGAATGCGGCTCATTCGGGCCCAATATCTTTAACGTAAACGACACCAACGATTTGGTCGCGCCGGATCGGGCCGAACACGCGACTGTCATCGGAATTATCCGTGTTATCACCCATCACCCAGATTGTGTTCGCCGAGGTCGGGCGCGGAGCCTTGCCTGATTTTAACTCTGCGTTGTATTCGCGAAAGAGCGCTTTCCACGGACGGGCACTGCCGGGTATTTGGACGTTCTCCGGCGGCGTCGCCGTTCCCTGGTCGTTTTGAACAAAGACGATCCGCTTGATCAGCTCCTCGCCGTTCGTATCCCGAAAGACGATGACCGTGCCTTCACGCAGCTTCCCCCGCGCTTCCGCCTTCCAGGCAATCAGAGCATCACCGTCATGCAGTGTCGGCTCCATCGACCGGCCATGCACGACGACGCGCTGCACGGTGAAATAAACGGCGAGTGCGCCGAGGAGAAACACGGCCAAAAAGGCCCATTCGACGCGGCGCAGCAGCATCTTCTGCCGCTGCTTATCGGCCTCGGGGGTTGAGAGAGGGGTCATCGCCTAAAAGTCCAATGCACGGACGACCGCTTCCAGGGTCGCCGGGACTGTCGCGGGGTGGGGGACGTTCTTGATCGCCCGGTCCGGGTCCTTGAGGCCGTGCCCGGTGAGTGTGACCGCGACAGTAGCGCCATCGTAGTCATTGAAGTAGCCTGAGTCGTACAGCTTCTTCAAACCGGCGAGGGGGGCGGCGCAGGCCGGCTCGGTAAAAACGCCTTCCAGGGCAGGGAGCAGCAGGTAGGCTTCTAATATCTGATCATCGGTAACCTTGCCAATCAGGCCCCCTGACTCATCCCGAGCAGTCAGCGCATGCTGCCAGGAAGCCGGGTTGCCGATCCGGATGGCCGTGGCAATCGTGTGCGGGTTCAGCACCGGCGCACCATCCACGATCGGGGCCGACCCGGCCGCTTGGAAGCCGATCATCTTCGGCAGCTTGGTCGAAATCCCCGCCGCGTGGTACTCTTTGTAGCCCTTCCAGTAAGCCGTGATGTTCCCGGCATTTCCGACCGGCAGTGCATGGAAGTCCGGGGCGTCGCCCAGCACGTCGCAGACTTCGAAGGCACCCGTTTTCTGCCCTTCAATCCGGTAGGGATTAATATGGTTGACGATCTGGATGGGATACTTCTCGCAGATCTGGCGGGTCAGTACGAGGGCATCGTCAAACGTACCCTCGATCGCCAGCACTTTCGCCCCGTGGATCAATGCCTGAGAGAGCTTGCCCAGAGCGACATCGGTGTTCGGCAGCAGCACAACGCACTTGATCCCCGCCCGAGCCGCGTAGGCGGAGGCCGCCGCACTGGTGTTGCCTGTAGACGCACACATGACGGCAACCGCTCCATCTTCTACAGCCTTCGTGACTGCCATGGTCATGCCCCGGTCCTTGAACGACCCGGTTGGGTTCATGCCTTCGAATTTGAGCATGAGTCTCAGCCCTGGTGTGATGGCTTGCGCCAGGCGCGGGGCGGGGATCAGCGGCGTGTCGCCCTCGAAGAGCGTGATGACCGGCGTTCTCTCGGTGACGGGCAGGTAAGCCCGGTAAGTGTTGATAATTCCTTGTCGCATAAGTGTTACCAGGTTTTCGGCAGATGCAGACTCTCGCCGTTCAAGGACAGATATTCTTCAGCCCCGACACTTGCCAGCAGGTCGGCGGCCAGCGGGTCAAAGCCATTTTCCGGCGTGTAGAACTCGTCGCGGATGGTCACGCCGACGATTTGCGCCACCACCATCTCGCATCGGCTTGGCGGCAGTGGTACGGTATTAAGCAGGCGGCATTCCAATGCTGCCGGGCTTTCCCCGATGCGCGGGCAGGAAATTGTCCCCGCCTCGGCGCGTGTCAAACCCAGCCGCTTGAAGTCATCCTCTTTGTCGGTTCCCTCGGCGGACGTATTCATAACGTCGGCCAGAAAGCGCGGCACAAGGTTGATCACAAATACGCCCGTCTCTTTAATATTGGCAAGCGTCGTTTTTTCCTCATCCCCCCGGCGGCTAAAAGATACCCCCAGCAGCGGCGGATTATTCGCCAGACCCGAATAGGAGTTGTATGGCGCGATGTTAGGTACGCCTTGAGTATCCAGGGTCGAGATCAGCGCGATGGGCCGTGGGGCGATCAGGCAGGCCCAGATGGTGCCGCGTAGATTTTTGGGGAGTTGTTCGGTGGTCAAATGCATATTGTTCTGGTCTATTACTCAAAAGGGCGGGGGCAAGCCCCGCCCCTACAGGGTTATCAGTGAGTCACTCCTCGACACGGATCCAGTTTTCGATCCCGGAGACGATATGCAGCCGCTGGATGACGTCCAGCGCTGAGCGCAGATTGGCTTCCAAGGTCTGATGCGTGATCCAGACGATTTCGGCATCGCCGCCTGGCAGGGCACGCTGGACAACGCTTTCGATGCTGACATTGAAGTCCCCGAAAACGCTGGCGAGGCTGGCGAGGACCTTGGGACGGTCGTGGGCGATCAGGCGGATATAATATTTAGTCCGCAGACGGTCAATGGACAGCGTGGGCTTCTGATCGTAACAGGTGCAGCCGATATGTCCGGTCGCCCCGTGGACGATGTTCCGGGCGATTTCCATGATGTCGCCGACGACCGCACTGCCGGTTGGCAGGCTGCCTGCGCCGCGCCCGTAGAACATAACGTCGCCGACTGCGCTGCCTTTGAGGTAAATAGCATTGTAAACATCATTCACCGACGCCAGCGGATGGCCCTTCGGCAGCAGCACCGGGTGGACGCGCACCTGCAACGCTTCGCCCAAGTCCTGACCAATGCCGACGATCTTCACCACATAGCCCAGGTCTCGGGCCACGGCGATATCTCGGCGGCTGATTTTCGTGATGCCCTCCACATAGATGCTCTCGGGCAGGACGCGTGATGTGAACGCAATAGACGACAAAATCGCGGTCTTATACTGGGCGTCGTAGCCCTCGATGTCGTTGGTCGGATCCGGCTCGGCGTAGCCGTGGGCCTGGGCTTCCGCCAGGACGTCACCAAAGTCCGCGTCTTCGGCGGTCATCTTGGACAGAATATAATTGGTCGTGCCATTGACGATCCCCATCACTTCGGTGAAGTGGTTGGCGGCCAGGGCTTGCTTCAGCGGCTGAATGATCGGAATGCCGCCGCCGACGCTGCCCTCGAAGTTGAAGTCCAGCTTTCGGTCTTCAGCTTCGTGCAGCAGGTCGTGCCCGGCCTTCGCCATCATTTCTTTGTTCGCCGTAACGATGTTCTTGCCGGATTGGATCGCTCGCAGCACATACCCATGCGCCGGCTCGACGCCGCCGATCAGCTCGCAGAGGATATCGATCTCGGGGTCATCGATCACGTCTTCCGGCCGGTCCGTCAGCAGGGCGGGGTCAATCTCGACATCGCGGGACTTGGACAGGTCTCGGACGGCGACGCGCTTGATCACCACTGGCAGGCCCACCTTGCGGGCGATGTCGGCGGCATTCTCGGTCAGCACGCGTACCATGCCGCTGCCGACCACGCCCAGTCCCAGAATTCCGACTGTAATCTGCTTTTTAGGATTTACCACTCTCAAGACGGCTCCACATAAATCAGTGCCTGACCCTGCTGGACCAGTTTGCCACTCGCGACGGGCAGCTCCACAACCCGGCCCGAGACTTCCGAAGGCACTTCGCTGTAAACTTTCATGGCTTCGATCAGGCCGATTGCCTGCCCGACTTTCACAGGATCACCCACCGCGACAAAGGGAGGGTCTTCCGGCGAAGGGGAAAGGTAGAAGACGCCCACCATCGGCGACTCCAGAGCAACCGCAGATGCCGATCGGCCCGCTTTCGCCGGGGCGGGCGGTGCTGTCACGACTGCCGACGAGTAGGCGGGAGCCTGAGCGGCAGCGAGAACATGGGGGTGCGCGGTCACGGAGAGGGGCATCGAAATCACCTCCGGCTGAACCGCCGCCTTCAGCGTCAACGTGACGCCATTCTCCTCGACCATCAGCTCCGACAGGCCATTTTCGGTGACCAGCACGGCCAGCCGTTTCAGCGTTTCCGCCAGGGAATTATCCGGATTTTCAGTTGGTTCGGTCACACACTACCTCTTAGTTATTGTAGCACGGGGGCAGGGGGGGAAGTCAAGGGAAGGAATCGCCGCTCCTCGCGCCGAACTGACACGCATCATGAGTTTAGAAGATTTGAGACAGCGGATTGATACAATAGACGAACAGCTTGTCAGCCTGCTGAATCAGCGGGCGGAAGTGTCCCTGGAAGTTGGTAAACAGAAGGCTGATAACAAGAGCGCACGCTATTTCGCTCCGGAGCGCGAACGCGACCTGGTCGAGCGGCTGATGCATCTGCGGGGTGCCGGTGCCATGCCGCAGTCGTCCCTGCTGGCTGTGTACAGAGAGATCATTTCCGCGAGTATCGCACTGCAAAAGCCGATGACTGTCGCCTACTGGGGACCACCGGGGACGTTCACCGAGATGGCCGCCGTGTCCCGCTTCGGCTCCTCCACGGGATACTATGATTGTGCGACGATCCCCGACGTTTTCGGCGAGGTCGAACGGGGCCGGGCCGACTACGGGGTTGTGCCGGTCGAAAACTCTACGGAGGGAGTCGTCAACTACACGCTGGATATGTTCCATGAAACGTCGCTGAAGATCTGCGCCGAGATCTACGTCACGATTGTCCAGAACCTGCTGACCCACGCCAAATCGCTTTCCGACATCCAGCGGCTTTACACCGGCCCGCAGCCGCTGGCTCAGAGTCGCCAGTGGATCGATTCGCACCTGCCCCACGCCGAAATCATCGAAGTCATGCCGACCTCGAAAGCCGCCGAACGTGCCGCCGCCGACCCGAATGGGGCCGCGATCGCTCCGAAACGTTCCTCCGAAGTCTACGGCGTCCCCATCCTGCACGACAGCATCGAAGACAGCCCGCACAACCGGACCCGCTTCCTGGTGATTGGCCGCAACGAACCCCCGCCTACAGGCCGGGACAAGACCAGTGCCCTCTTCGCCGTCAAAAACGAGCCGGGATCGCTGGGCCGCGCCCTGCGGGCCTTCGAGACCCACAATGTCAACCTGAGCATGATCGCCTCCCGCCCGTCCCGCAACGCCGCCTGGGAATACGTCCAATTCGCCGACTTCCAGGGCCACGAAAACGACGAGCCGGTCAAAGCCGCCCTCGAAGCCCTGCGCTCCCATTCGATCTACGTCAACGTGCTGGGGTCGTATCCGGAAGGGTAGGGGTGCTGCTTGCCGCGCCCTCACGCTCTATCCCACCTTCGCCCCGTAACACTGTGCCAGCAGCATGGCTTGGGCCATGTCCAGCTTGACGCCGGTCAGGTCCAAGCCCTTCAAATCCATTTTGTCCAAAATCGCACCGCGCAGATTTGCCTCGGTCAGCTTTGCCGCGTCTAAGTTCGCTTCCGTGAGATCGCAGTCCCGCAAGTCTGCTGCCGTCAAATCCGCACCGTAAAAATCCGCCCCGGCGAACTTGATTTTACGCAGGTCTTGTTTGGCCAGGTTGAGGTGACGCAAAGAAGCCCAGGACCAGTCGCCCTCGACCAGGGTGATGCCGCCGATATCCGCCTCCGCGAAGTTGGATCCTAAAAGTCGGCAATCCTCAAATCGGGCGAGAAACAGATTTGTGCCGACGAAGCTGCAATTGGTGAAGGCCGAAGTCACGCACTCGGCTGCATTCATCTTCGCGCCGCTGAAATCACACTCGTCGAAGTGGCAGTCCTTCAGCCGAATCTCGCTGAGAACTGCCCCGCGAAAGCGGCAGTGGGCAAAGCGGCAGCGGGTCATCTCTGCGAGGGAGAAGTCGCGGTCGCTCAAGTCTTCCTCGGAAAACTCCTTTTCCGCCCACATTTCGGTGGCCATCAGGCCGCCACCGCGCCGCGCTTCCAAAGGGGACGCTTCGATTCGTACGCCGTGATGTCCGGCTCATGCTGCAATGTCAGGCCGATGTCGTCTAGGCCGTTCAGCAGGCAGTGGCGGCGAAACGCATCGACCTCAAAGGGCTGTGAGAATCCCTGGTTATCCGAGACCGTCTGGTTTTCCAGGTCCACGGTCATGGTGTAACCCGCCGTCTTGCCGCGCTCCAGCAGCATCGTAATGGTCTCTTCCGGCAGGACGACCGGCAGGATGCCGTTCTTAAAGCAGTTGTTGTAGAAAATATCGGCGTAGGAGGGGGCGAGGATTGCCTTGAAGCCGTAATCCGCCAAAGCCCACGGCGCGTGCTCACGCGATGATCCGCAGCCGAAGTTCTTGCCTGTGATGAGTACAACGGCCCCCGCATACTGCGACTGGTTCAGCTCGAACTCCGGGTTTGGGGTTGTGCCGTCGGCTTCATACCGCCAGTCAAAGAACAGAAACTGGCCAAAGCCGGTGCGCTCGATGCGCTTCAGAAACTGCTTCGGAATGATCTGGTCGGTGTCGGCATTGACCCGGTCCAGCGGGGCCGCAAGTCCGGTTAGTTTGGTAAAGGATTCCATTGTTAAGTGATTTACTCCTGAAAAATGCTGTCCACAGGGACAGCGAGGCCGGGGAAGACGTGTGAGAGTGCGATGTCGCCGGCCCGAAAAAGTCGCCTGGTGTCGTCGGCTAGAGAGCGGATTTCCACTTCCCCCTTGTGAGAGTCGATCAGCCAAACCTCTTCGACGTTCACCGACCGATAATCCGCCAGCTTGCGTGCCAGGACGGAGGGGGTATCGGAAGGCGAAATGATCTCTACCACCAGCTCTGGGGCGGGAGACAGCGGTGCGTAGCCGTCGGGCGGCAGGTTTTGCGCCAGCCGCCCCGTGCTCATAAACAGGACATCCGGCTGGCGGCTCCGCAGTGGCTGATAGGTGATCTGAACATCACAGGGGGCAATAATCACCTCACCCAGCCTCTCCCGCCGCTGAAAGCTGCGAAACGCTTCGGCGAGATTCAGCACAATCGTTTGATGTGTTCGTGTCGGACTCGGCATTAAGTTGTCTCCATACAAACGGTAGACCTTCCAGCCGTCTAGAATGTCGTACCGCGCCATCTCCTCCGGCGTTGCCATATATTCTTCGTAACTCATCGGGCGGGTGATACCCGGTATGTCTATCGTTTCTGCGGCCAAATTCTCCGCGATTGCGGGTTCTGCGACTGCCATCTACTTGACCTCCCCTGTGCCGAACAGACTATTTCTTATCCCATTCCCGAACATCCACTAGATGCCCGGCGATAGAGGCCGCCGCCGCCATCTGCGGACTGACCAGGTGCGTCCGGCCCCCTTTGCCCTGGCGGCCTTCGAAGTTGCGGTTTGAGGTGCTGGCGCAGCGCTCGCCCGGCTGCAGAATGTCCGGGTTCATGCCCAGGCACATGGAGCAGCCTGCCTCGCGCCAGTCGAACCCGGCGTCTTTGAAGATGACATCCAGGCCCTCGGCCTCGGCCTGCAGCTTGACCGGCACGGAGCCGGGGACGACCAAAGCCCGCAGACCGGCGCGGACGTGCTGGCCTTTTAGGATACCGGCGGCGGCGCGGAGGTCTTCAATCCGGCCATTCGTGCAGGAGCCGATGAAAACCGTGTCCAAGGCGACGCTCTGGATCGAAACGCCCGCATCCAGGCCCATATATTCCAATGCACGCTCGGCGGCGCGGCGGTCTGCCGGGTCGGCATAATCGCCGGGGGAGGGGACCAGGCCGGTGATTGGGATAACCATGCCGGGGCTGGTCCCCCACGAAACGTATGGGGCGATCTCGGAAGCGTCCAGCTCCACCAGCGTGTCATATTTCGCACCGGGGTCAGAGGGAAGCTGTTTCCAGGTGGCAACGGCTTCGTCCCACTCGGCGTGCTGCGGGGCGAATGTCTTGCCCTGAATATAGGCGAACGTTTTTTCATCCGGGGCAATCAGGCCCGCGCGGGCACCGGCCTCGATCGACATATTGCAGATCGTCATCCTGCCTTCCATCGAGAGGGCGCGTATGGCTTCCCCCGTGTACTCGACGACATAGCCCGTCGCGCCGTCCGTGCCGATCTTGCCGATGATCGCGAGAATGATGTCTTTTGCGGTGACGCCTTCACCTAGCTTCCCATTGACCCGTATCTCCATGGTCTTCGGCAATGACTGCGGCAGGCACTGGGTCGCTAGGACATGCTCGACTTCGCTGGTTCCGATGCCGAACGCCAGTGCTCCAAATGCCCCGTGCGTGCTGGTGTGGCTGTCGCCGCAGACGATGGCCAGGCCGGGCTGGGTCAAGCCCAGCTCGGGTCCGATCACATGGACGATGCCCTGCCGCTTGCTGTGAATGTCGTAGAGCGTCACCCCGAACTCTTTGCAGTTGTCCGAGAGGGCCTCCATCTGCTTCTTCGAGATCTGATCCAAAATAGGCAGGGAGCGGCTGGTGGTAGGCACATTGTGGTCCATCGTCGCGACCGTCAGGTCCGGACGGCGGACTTTGCGCCCCGTCAGCCGAAGGCCTTCAAAAGCCTGCGGCGACGTGACCTCATGCACCAGGTGCAGGTCGATATAGAGCAGGGAGGGTTGGCCTACGGTCTCGCGGACGACATGGGCTTCCCAGATTTTCTCGAACATTGTTTTGGGCATAGTAGTTTCCTAGAAATTCAGCGTCTGGTCGACGCGCATGACAGTCATCTGGGCCTTCGAGCCGTTCTTTTTCAAAGCCTCGCCAAACTCCCCCGGGGTGCCGGTCAGAATGGGAAACGTCCCGTAATGGATCGGCACGACGATGCGTGGGCCGACTAGCTTCACGGCATCGGCGGCCCGGACAGGACCCATTGTATAGTGATCCCCGATGCAGCAAAGCATCACGTCTATCTTGCGAACTTTACCGATGAGTGCCATATCGGTGAACTCATCCGTATCACCAGTGGCATAAATCGTCGGCCCGCCCGCAATTGTAATCACGAAGCCGCCGGGATTGCCGCCCGCATGCGGATCGGTGTTGGCACTGCCGGGCGGGGGCGAGACCGCCGAGCTATGGACTGCCGGAACGAACAGCACCTTCACTTCGCCGCCAAGCAGGGACAGCTCACCGCCGAAATTCCCCTGTGTATCCATGCCTGCTTGGGCCTTCGGGTAGCCGCCGTAGGCGACCAGGGCATCCGCTAGATCCGCCGTAGCGACCAGCTTCGCGCCGGTCCGTTTGGCGATAGCGACCGAGTCGCCGACATGGTCGAAATGGCCGTGGGTAATCAAAATCAGATCGGCCCGCGTGATACCTGCAAGGTCCGCCGCGCCGTTCTTATTGGCCGGATTCGTGATCCAGGGGTCCAGCAGGACGACCTTGCCGGAGGGCGTCGTGATCTTGAACGCCGCGTGGCCGTACCAGGTGAGACTGGTATGAGTAGCCGACAACTGGGCCTGGGCGGCAGAAGCCGTCAGCAGGGAGAGCATCAAGGCAAAAGCGAGAAGTCGTGTACGCATGGTTTATAGTCCTTCTAATGTGCTTAGTAGTGTACCAGATTACCTCCAACACAGCTCTATTATATGCTAGAATCAACTTTGTGTCCAATATATCTTTACGCGGTTATTGAGAGGTTTAAGCTATGGAACTGCGGCATCTGCGTTATTTCGTCACGGTTGCCGAAGAGCTGCATTTTGGGCGGGCCGCCGAACGACTATTTATTTCTCAGCCGCCGCTGAGTCAGCAGATCCAGCATTTGGAGCGCGAGATCGGTGTGGCACTCTTCCTGCGAACAAGCCGCAGCGTACAGCTCACTCCGGCGGGGGAAGTTTTCCTGCGTGATGCCCGTCTCATCTTGGCGGCTGTGGACAATGCCGTGTTGGGGGCAAAACGCGCCGCACGGGGCGAAGAGGGCTGGCTGGGGATCGGCTTTGCGGCTTCGGCGACCTATGATTTGCTGCCCGCTGTTCTGCACGATTTCCGGCAAAGCTACCCGGCAATCGCACTGTCGCTGGTGGAGCTGAACGCCGCCGAGCAGGCCGTCGCCCTGCACGACCATAGCATTCACGTCGGCTTCGCTCGCCCGCCGATTGTGGACGATTTATTTGTCGTCGCAGCGGTTCTAAAAGAGCCATTTGTCGTGGCTTTGCCTGCGACGCATCCGCTGGTGGCAAGCACCGCTGTTTCGCTGGCTGAGCTTGCTTGTGAAGACTTCGTCTCGTTCCCGGAGCGGCCCCCGCCGTCGTATGCCCAGTGCGTCAGGCAAGCCTGCGAGATGGCGTCCGGCTTTACGCCGCGCGTCGTTCAGGAGGTGCGCGAGATGCAGACCGCGATCAGCCTGGTGGTCGCGGGTCTGGGGATCGCGCTGCTGCCCGCTTCGGTCGCCAACCTGCACCGGGCCGGGTTGGTTTTGCTGCCGCTTCAAGAGCCTGCGCCGAGGACGGAGCTTGCGATCGTTTCGCGTCGGGACGACCCCTCGCCGGTGCTGGCAAACTTTCTCGCGATTGTACAGGCGCAGATCGAGCACCGGGAGCGCGGTTGACATCCCCCCGCGCCTGTGCCATACTTTCTTATGACTTCTTCTCCCTCTGCTTCCTCCCCCCCGCTTTCTGTGCGTGAACTCTCCGGCGATACCGACCATGCGGCCTGGAACTCGTTTGTCGGGCGTGTGCCCGAGGGGGACGTTCTGCAGGCCTGGGAGTGGGGGGGCGTCAAAGGCGCGGACTGGTCGCCGATCCGTCTGGGCCTTTTCCGTGGAGAGACGCTTTCGGGCGGCTGCCTGATCCTGCGCCGCAAAGTCCCACTTGTCGGCAATTTTTACTACGCCCCGCGCGGCCCGCTTTTAGACGATTGGGGAGACGAAACCGCGTTCACCGCTCTGCTCGCCGCGATCCAGGATCGTGCTGCCAAAGACAAGGCCGGGTTCCTGACCATCGATCCTGCCGTGTCCATTGAGCGAACCGAGGTGACCGCCCTGTTCACCAAACACGGCTTTGCCCCTCCCGCCACCACCGATGTCCAGGGCTTCGGCGGCATCCAGCCGCGCTGCGTCATGCAATTGGACCTGGCGGGCCGCAGCGAAGCCGAGCTGCTGGCGGCGTTCAAACCGCAGGTGCGGCGCAATATTAAGCTGGCGTTCGAAAAGCACGGTGTCGAGATGGTCGAGAACCTGACCCGTGCCGATCTCAAAATCTTCAACGAATTGATGCAAGTGACTGGGGAGCGGAACGGCTTCCGCCCGCGCCCGCTGTCGTATTTTGAGACGCTCTGGGATAATCTTGTCCCCGCCGGGCTGGCAAAGCTGTTTATGACGCGCTACGAGGGCCAGATACTTTCCGGGGCACTTTGCTTCATTATTGGGGATAAAGCCTGGTATGTCTACGGCGAGTCTTCCAATGAGCACCGCAACGTCATGCCAAACTACGCTATGCAGTGGGCCATGATCAAATGGGCTAGGGATGCAGGCTGTGCGTGGTACGACTTCCGCGGGGTCAGCCCCCGCCGCCGCCAGGAGGGCGAGTCGGCGGCGGATGTCGAAAAAGAGGACCATTTGCAGGGCCTTAACCGGTTTAAAGAGGGCTTCGGCACCCGATACGTCGAATACATCGGTGAGTTTGATCTAGTCTACAACAAAGCCGCCTACTGGGCCTACACGAAAGGCAAGCCTGCCGCACAGAAATTGGCGCGGAAGCTGAAGGGACGGTAGTGGAGCCACAGATTGGAGTTGGACCACGGATCGGAGCAGAGCCACGGATTAGAAATCCGAGGCTGAGAAGTGCTCACTGTCCAGGGGACAGAAGAAGTAACTATGCAGCCGTTGAGTTACTTTCTGAACGTCGCTTCGACGGTGGGCCGTTTCCACCCTCGGATTTCAATCCGTGGTCCTGTCCTGTGTAGCCCTGCAAACCTACCGGCTCACTGCCGACAATAGAAGCAAGGAGAGGAAGCAAGTTTTGCCTCGTTTTATTCTGACAGTTCTGGTATTTGCACTTTGTGGGGGCGTGACCTCGGTAAGTGCGGAGAGAAATCTCACTCGACCGCCAGGCACGACCCGCTACGCCGCCATGGTCAAGCAGTTGACGGCACTCGCAGACTTCGATAAGGACCACTCCAAGCGCCTGACGCTGACGAGTCTTGGACAGTCGGTTAAGGGACGTTCGCTCTGGATGGCGACGGTCGGACACGGGCCAAAGTCCATTTTTTACCTCTGCCGACAGCATGGGCATGAGCCTGCCAGTACGGAGGGAGCATTGGCGTTCCTGGATACACTGGTCAAAGCGGATGACGATACGCCGCCGGCACATTTACTGGATGCCGTCACCGTGTATGTCGTCCCGATGGCAAACCCAGACGGCTCGGAGGTATTCCGGCGGCACAATTCCCGGAATGTCGATTTAAACCGGGACTGGCTGCGTCGGACTCAGCCAGAGACGCGTGCCTTCTATTCTGCGCTTCTTCGCCTGCACCCCACGCTGGTGACCGATCAGCATGAGCTGTATCCCGACGACGCCCGTCCCGACTTTACGGAAACCGCCGGGCCAGGCAGCGGAGCTACTCCAGAAGTCATCGCAGCGTGCGATGATGCCCAGGCCGTCGTGCAGGGCGCACTGCTTGCCGAAGGCTTTGGAACCGTCATCCATCAGGTCACGGATACGCACCCCGCACGGCTCGCGCACCGTTATATCAGCATCGTTGCCGGGCTGCCGACCCTGCTATTTGAAACAAATCGCCTTCCAGGCCGATCCGTCGGTTCCCGGGCGGCGGCGCAGGAGCAGTTCATGCTGACCGTTCTCCGGGATGTCGCGGGAGAGCGGGAACAGCTTCTCGCGGAAGCCGATGCCTGGCGGGCCGCACATCCGCCGCTGCTGGCTTCGCGGCATAAAGCGTTTCAGCGACCGACCGGCAAGCCCCCGGTGACCGATATACAGGAAAAAGTCTCCGATTGACTACCGTAATGACACCAGATGCCTGGATTACCGTCAGCCGCAGCGCACTGCGTCATAACTTTGCCGCCGTGCAGGGACTTTTGGCCGAAAGCAAGCCGCCGCAGATTATCGCCGTCGTCAAGGCCAATGCCTTTGGGCATGGGGCCGGAGAGACGGCGCGTATCTTTGAAGAAGCCGGTGCTGACTTCTTTGCCGTCACGACCCCGCAGGAGGCAATGGAGCTACGCGAGGCGGGCATCACGGGGCGAATTCTCGTTTTCCTTCCGCCGCTTCCCGAGCAGATTGATCTGCTGATCGAAGCGGGCTGCGATCTCACTGTATGCGATCCAGCGGGACTGGCTGCAATTGCCGAATCGGCGCAGCGGCTGGGCAAAAAAGCCAACGTGCATCTCAAAATAGACACTGGTATGGGTCGCCTCGGAGTCCTGCCCGGCGAGGCTTTGCCTCTGGCAGCTTTGCTCGATGAAGAGAAAAATCTGCATTTCGCCGGGACTTACACGCACTTTGCCCGCGCACTCGAAAATGATGGAGCACCGACCCGCAAACAATTCGCAGAGCTTCAAGCCGTACTGGCACAACTTGAGAAGGCACGAATAGACCCCGGCCTGCGTCACTGCGCCAACTCGGCGACGATGGTTCGGTTCCCAGAGATGCGGCTGGACGCGGTGCGGCCCGGCACGATTCTCTACGGGCAGTACCCCTCGGCGGCTGTGCCCCGTGCGCTTGATTTACAGGAGACCTGGCGCATGTCGGCCCGGATCGTCAGCGTCAAACAAGTTCCGGCGGGGAGCGCAATCGGCTATGGCGGGGAGTTCGTCACACGGCGTCCCACCACTCTGGCCGTGCTTCCCATCGGGTACGCCGATGGCTTCTCCGTGGCCCCGGCCAGCACGTCGAAAGGCTTACGGGGCCTCAAAGCACTGCTGCGACCGCAAGTGCTCACGGTGACGGTGGGCGGCAAAAAGGCCCCAGTTATCGGGCGGGTTTCCATGCAGATCTGCTGCGCTGATGTGACGGATATACCCGACGTTAAAGTCGGCGATGTGGTGACGGTCCCGGCCCGGCGGATCACGGCCAGTGCCCGGCTGCCGCGTGTTTACGAGGAGCATCTTTGATGCGCTGGCTCCTAGTGCTATGTCTGGGATTGCTGCTGGACTGCGGGGTGCGCGTCGGGGCGGAGCCGAATGTGACCTCCTACGACCGGATGATGACGCAGCTGCAGGCCGACGCCGCCCGCTGTCCTCTTATTCGGGTGACTTCGATCGGGAAATCGGTGGGCGGAAAAGCTCTCAAGCTGGTAAGGATCGCCGACCCTTCCACGGACACGGCGAAAACAATCAAGCTCTTTGTGCTCTGCCGTCAGCACGGCGATGAACCCGCCGCGACTGAAGCTGTTTTAAACTTGATCCACCGATTGTCAAAGGGCAGCGATCCGCTGCTGCGCCACTCGCTTGGGCACGTGTCTCTGTATCTCGTTCCGATGGTCAACCCGGACGGTGGCGACCTCAACAGACGCGCGAATGCCGCCGGGGCGGATCTGAACCGGGACTGGGGGGTGTTCCATCAGCCGGAGACACGCGCCGTCGCTGAGGCCGTGTCGAGCATTCGCCCGAACCTCATCATCGATGCCCACAACTGGGATGGCAGCGACGAGTACAACGCCGATTGCTTGGAAGTCCCACGCGAAACGCAGACGGCCCTGGGCCGTGCTGACCATCGCATACAGCAGGATGCGGTCCATCAGCTCGCGGCTTCCGGATATGCGCTGCACCCGACGGCCTGGGGGTCGGACACGGACTCGCGCCTGGCTCATCGCTGGTTCACCGGCCAGTCCATCCTAAGTCTTCTCGTGGAAACCCACTTCGGCGCCACCACGGACACCCATGATTTCCAGCAGCGGCAGGGCCTGTATGTCGCGCTGATTCATGGGCTGGCCGATCACTACTCAGCCGCCTATGCTGCGGAGAAGCCGCGTCTGGACACGCTGGAGGGTGCGCTGCCGCCGCCGGAGCGTGAGGCACAACTGTTCGATCCCGTCCCCGCGCGAAAGTCCACGTCACCGGCGGCCCAGCGGCCAAACTCCTATGCCTGGCTCTGGGCGTTAGGCGTGTTCGGGCTGGCACTCTGGGGCGGGAAAAAAGCAGCGGGGGAAGAAACACCGAAGCAAGATGTCGTGCGTCCCTTGGGCCGTTACTCCAAACTCCGGAAACGTGAGGGCACGGAAACAAGAGTACGCTCCGGCCAGCGCAAGCCTGTCAGCTTTCCGCCCCGATAAGCTCCCGTATCTAAATTGACGGAATTGCTGCGAAGCACCGCGCTCTCCTGCGGCGTATGACCATAGGCAATGAAAGCGGCTCCTGAATACTCCCCGGCCCAGTCCCGGCGCAGCGTCTTGCCCTCCGGGGATCTGCCGACTGCCTCTCCGTTCAGCACGAAGCGGCGGGTCTCCGGGTCGGACTTACCGATCATCTCTTCCTCGATCCCGGCATGCGCGACAATCAGTGCCCCGCCGTCCAAAACCAGGTAGAGTGGGGCGCGTTGATAGAGTGTTGCAATCGCTTTCTTCAGCGTTTTCTTTTCAGGCCGCGCCTCGATCTGGGCAATCGTTTGTGCGAGGCCGCCTTTCGACGTATCAAAATGCTCCCCGCCGAGCCAGCGCAGCAGGGCATCGTCGTGGTTGCCCAGTGTCAGCAGGGCACGACCCCGGCTGACCAGACGCGAAACGAGGTTCAAGACGCCGAGGCTGTCCGGCCCGCGATCGATCAAGTCGCCCAGAAAGATCAGCCGTCGCCCCTCCGGATGGTAAAAACTTTCGTCGTACCTGAGCGCGTCGCAAAGCCGCAGCAGTGCGTCCGAGCAGCCGTGAACGTCGCCGACGATGTCATAAGTTTCCTGCATTCCTGGGAGCCAATCTGATCCTGTGATGCGCTCCCTGATAGTACCCGGCATGCTCTCCTATCGCGGCACGATTTCCACCACGGACGTGTTCCCCTGGTTGACAAACAGCAATATCCGAAGCATTCCGCCTTGCCGGAAAACTTTGCCGCCGTGTGCATTCACAAAATCCGCCTCGCTCCCGGCCTGGGCCAGAGGCAGCTTATGATCATGGTCTCGGTAGGCTTCGAAGGGGCGGGCGGGGGCCGGGACGGCGATCTTCACCCAATTGCCCGCCGGAGGAAAGCGCAGAGTCAGGCGCAGACTTTTCGGCGGCGACCCGGAAAAGCCGACTGTGTAGGCTTTCTGTGGGAGCAGATTGGTTTGGAAGCTGGTATTCGGCTTTTCGCCGTCCGCCGGGCTTCCCCACATCCGGTATGTCGGCTTCGCGCCCTCCTCGCGCCGAATCGTAACGGGGGCGGTCTTCTTAGGTTCGCGGTCCCGGTTATCCACGAAGAGCGCCCGAAGGCGGACTCCGTCACGGCCGCGTTCCATGCGGGCCGCAGGAGGCTCCGCGCGTCGCGCAAAAAGGGACCGACGTTTGTTACGGAGCTGCCGGGTTTGCTGATTATAATATGCGCGTCCGCCAGCCCGGCGGCTTTGCGCTGCCGAACCCCGCCCGCGAGCGGAAGTTCCCAACGGCCACGGGTAAAGCCCGTTTCACAGTGCATCCGATCCCGCACCACGATCTTCCGCCGGGCCGCTTTCTGCTGATGACGATTCGGAGCCACGACCAGTTCAACACGACGATCTACGGTCTCGACGACCGCTACCGGGGCATCCACAATGGCCGCCGCGTAGTTTTCTTGAATGCCGCCGACGTTGCCGAAGCCGGTCTGGCTGCCGGGCAGGTGGTAGATATAACCAGTCACTTTGAGGGCGAGGAGCGAGTCGCCCGCCACTTCGTCATCGTGCCGTATGCCATTCCCCGCCGCTGCGCGGCAGCCCATTACCCGGAGACCAATATCCTGGTTCCTATCCGCAGCGTCGCCGACATCAGCAACACGCCGACTTCGAAATCCGTGGTGATCAGCCTGTCGGTGTCGGGTCTGTAGGGGCGGATGTCATGAAAGAAGGCAGAGGCAAGGGAGCGAATCGTGACCAACATATTTGACTGGTGCAATTCAGAGACTTCATTTGACCCCTTTTCCGATCAAAACACGGAATGCCAAACCGGGTTGCCTTTTGTTGCAGTAGGCAATTACGATAGCCATTCGCAGACGGGGAATATTAGGGTCAAGACGAAAAGCGATCAAGAACTTTTCAAAACCTTCATCGAAATGCCCCTGTCTGCTTAGGGCTGTTCCCAACCCGGAGTACGCCACAGCGTACTTGGGGTTTAAGGAAATGGCCTCCCAAAACTCGGAGATAGCCGCATCTAGGTCCTTTTTCTGGAGAAGATACGTCAGTGCCAGAGTTGCATGGGCTTCGGGGTAGCTGGGCTTCAATCGGATTGCTTCTCGCAGTTCAGCGATAGCCTCATCGGTCTGATGTGTCCGAAAAAGACTAACACCTAGATTATAGTGGACTAAGTACACGCCAGGGATAAGCCGCACGGCCTCGCGCAGCTCAACAATGCCAGCGATTCGGTTTCCTGTCATTGCCAAACCAATTCCTAATTCATAATGCGCTTCTGCAAAATCCGGTTTGAGCCGTATTGCTTCACGGCATTCTGCAATACCAGCTTTGACTTTGCCTGCGAGAATAAGTGTGTTTCCCTTTTCCCAATGCCCTCTGGCTAATTTATCTGACTCTGTATCTGCCATTGTCGTACATCTCCAAAAGCTAAAGAACTATTTCTTAGTCAGGCCCACCGGGGATATTTGCCGTCAAAACAAAACATACAGCAGATACAAAACTCAAAATCGATCCAATTAACAAAGCTGTGGAAAATATTTTATAGCGCTTACGCAAGCCTACATAAAGACAACAGACTGTTGATGCTAAATATGCAATTATGAACACATCTAAGGGATGCGGGCCTGTATCAAGCCTGGAGCTAACCACCGCCATAAATGGCGGCAAGACTAACCCTATTCCTGCCCCCAGCGTAATATCTAGACCAGTGTATTTGGTAATCAGTTTTTTGCTGGAAACGACTGAGACATCCTCTACGCTTACACTAGGAGCAGGAGGCCAAACCGCCATATTATCATTTTGCTGTTGGTTTGTGTCAATATTTTCGTCCATGTGTTGCGGTACATCTTTAGAATCGCCCTGCGTATTGGTGCCTGTCGTACTGCTGAGATACAATGGTGAACCGCTGAACAGTTAGACACATCCCTCGCCAAATCCTCCCCATGCCAGGCCATCGGGTATACTAAGGCCAAAGAGGGAACGAAGTGCTCGAAGAAGTCGTCAAAGCTATTGAGGATGTGGAAAATCGGCTGGAGTCTTTAAGCAAGCCGCTGGATCTGGAAGCCCGCAGTGCCGAGATTCAAACGCTGGAAGAGGCCGCCGGTGGAGCGCAGTTCTGGGATGATCCCACTGGGGCGCAGGCGCAGATGCAGCGGCTGAATGTGCTGAAGGAAAGCCTGGCTCCCTGGGTCGCGGCCCGGAAGAGGCTCGAGGATGCGCGGACCATGGCCGAGCTGGCATCGATGGAAGACGACCCGGATAGCTACGCGCCTGAGCTGTCCGCCGAGCTGGCCTCGCTGAGCGCGGCGTTGGATAAGCTGGAAGTCGAAACTCTGCTTTCGGGGGCGCACGATGCCGCCCCGGCGATTTTGGAGATCAATGCCGGAGCGGGTGGGGCGGATGCCAACGACTGGACCTCCATGCTGCAGCGGATGTATCTGCGCTGGGCGGACCGGCACCACTTCAAAGCTGAAATCATGGATGAAGTCGAAGGGGATGTCGCGGGCCTGAAAAGCACGTCGCTGCGGATCGAAGGCAAGAATGCGTACGGGCTGTTGCAGGGCGAGCACGGCGTTCACCGACTGGTGCGGATGTCACCGTTTAACAAGACCCGGGAAACGTCGTTTGCGGGTGTGAATGTCGTACCGGAAGTCGCGGAAGTCGAGGACGTGGACATACCCGCCAAAGACCTGAAGCGCGAGCATACGCTGAGCCGAGGCGCGGGCGGGCAGAATGTCCAGAAGAACGAGACCGCCGTTCGACTGACCCACCTGCCGACAAATATCGTCGTGACCTGTCAGGACCAGCGCTCGCAGCTGCAAAACTATGAGCGTGCCCTGCGAGTACTCAAAGCTCGGCTGCTGGAAATCGCGCGGCTGGAGCAGCGCACGGGGATCGACGATCTGCGCGGGGAGCGCAAAGATATCGCCTTCGGGCACCAGACCCGAAATTATGTGTTTCAGCCCTACACACTTGTCAAAGACACGCGCACCGCCCATGAAACCGGCGACATTCAGCGCGTGATGAACGGAGAATTCGATGATTTCATCGATGACTTCTTGCGCTGGCAGCAGACGCAGAAAATGCAGGACTAAATTGAGAAACTTGAACTTAACGATTGCCGGACTTTTCCTGCTTGCCGCGCCGACCTTTGCGGCCTCTCCGGCGGCCTCGGCAAAGGACACCGTGCAGGTGCATACCGCCCTCTCGGCATCGGGTGTGGCCTCGCGGGAAACCAATCTGGGCAACCTCATCGCCGATGCGCTGAAGCAGACCGGGCGTACCCAGATTGCCCTCCTGCCCGCGGATGAAATCGACGGCAATGCCCAGATACCCGCCGGGAAGGTGGAGATCAGCACGATTGTCGCCGCGCTCCGTTACGCCGCCGACCCGAGCGATACCGTGGTTGTCCTGAGCCTGACGGGTGCCCAGCTCCTGAAGGTGGCGGAGCGGTCCGTCTCCCGTGCCCCGCAGCCGTTCGACGGGTTCCTGCAGGTCTCCGGCCTCCAAATCCGTTATAATCCGGCGCAGTCCGCCGGCAGCCGCGTCTCGCTTGTAGGCATCGGCGGGGGCGAAGTGGATGCTGGCAAGACCTACCGTGTCGCGGTCTCACGGCCTCTGGCGGGGGGGAGCCTAGGCTACTTCCAGATATTCGGCCAGAAAGACATCACCGAAGACACGGGTGTTTCGATCTCCAAAAGCCTGAGCAGCTACCTCGCAGCCCACCCCAGCATCTCCGCCGCCGTCGAAGATCGGATCACGACCCGCTAGAGTTTAAACGCCTCCGCCAGCAGGGCGTAGGAATGCAGACGCTCGGCATGACCGTGAATCATCGTCGTCACCATGATCTCATCCGCCCCGGTTCGACCCGCGAGTGCGCATAGTCCGGATCGGACCGTTTGCGGCGAACCCGCAATCAGCCGCGCCCGTGTCTCCTGCACCATCATCCGCTCCCGAGCTGTGTATAGATATGCCTGCGCCTCGGCGATGCTGGGGAACTGGGTCGGGCGGCCTGCAGCCAGCCGCAGCCAGGCCAGGTCAAAAGAGGAAGCTAGAAGATTCGCTTCGGCACCCGTATCGGCACAGATCGCTGATGTCGTGGTGATCGCCTGCGGGACAGGCAGTTGTGCCGATGGTGAGAAGTTGTCACGGTAGATCTGCATTGCAAGCTCTGCGCTGCGTGGATTGATGTGATGGGCAAACACGAACCCGAGGCCCCGCTGCCCGGCAAGCCGGGCACTGTAATCGCTGGAGCCGAGCAGCCAGACCGGCGGCAGGGCGACGCCCATCGGAACCGCCGCCACGTTCTGAAACGAATGCCCTTCCGGAAAACCGCCGCCGGCAAATGCAAAGAGATCATCCAGCATTTCTGGAAGATCGGCCCCCTGCCGCTTGACCCCGGCGGAATGCCGAGGCGGTGCGCGGATCGCTGCCGGGAGCGCGTCCGATGCCAAGATCAATGCGGCCTGGGAACAGTGCTTCGAGTGTTAGGAATGACTCGGCGACTTTGAGCGGGGCGTGGTTCGGCAGCATGACGCCGCCGGAGCCGACCCGGATCCGGGAGGTCATCCGTGCCGCCTGACCGATTAGTATCTCCGGTGACGACGAAGCGACGCCGGGCATGTTGTGGTGCTCCGCCAGCCAGAACCGGTGGAACCCCAGTCGTTCCCCCGCCACGGCGAGTTCCAGTGAATTATTGAGTGCCTCCCTGGCCGTCATGCCGGTGCTGACGGGGGCAAGGTCGAGTATTAAAAGTGGGTGTGCACAGTGCCTTAACATTTGCCGCCTGCTCCCTGGTTCCTCTTAGCCGCTATTCCAATCCCGAACACGAACTGGCAGCATCGGTCCGCATAGGGCGACCGCGGCGGCATAGCCCTTCCCGGCTTCAACGTTCACGGTGGATATCAGCATGCTGCTGCCTGCCGGAACAAATAGTCCCGCTCCCTGTGCTTTCAGCGTCGCCTCTTTACGGGTCCAGAGCTGAAAGAAACGCTTCTCTCCCGGCTCCTCAGCCAGCCAGGCCACCTCAGACGGCGAGAAAAAGCGGCGGGCGATCTTTTCGGCGTGTGTTACCGGGCGGATATGCTCGATGTCGACACCAACCTCGGAACTCGCCGTCACGGCGATCAGCGCGACCTCATTTGTGTGGGAAAGATTGAAAAAAAGTGACTTCCCCGATGGCTCGAGACTAAGTAGAGGCTTTCCGGCAGTGCCATACTCGAACTGCAGACTTTCGGGCGGCTGGTTGAGGGTGGAGCCTAGCAGGCGGCGCAGCAGGCTCCGGGTCTGCTGAAAGCGCAGAGATTTAGCCCGCTCCATGGGTGAGAGGACGGAAACGTCGGTTGAAACTTCTCGGAGATCGATGCGCCAAAGATGCACTTCTGACTGCGGCCAGTCGGGTTCTCCACTCATGCCGCGGCCAAAGGTTCTTGGCGTGGGCACAGGGCACGCACGGCCAGGAAAAGTGCAGCCGCATCCAGTGCCGAGGCCAGGAAGAAGGGAACACCGGGCAGATGCTGGGACGCCTGCGGGCGGGTAAAGTAGGCAAAGAGATTTGTCGCAATGACTGGTCCGGCGATCCCTGTTAGGCTGTTGAGGCTGGTTAATGCTCCCTGCAGCGTGCCCTGGGCATCGTCGCCGACCTGACGCGACAAAATACTTTGCGCCGCCTGCCCTACTAGATAAGAAAGTCCCGCCATGAACATAATGACGTAGACCATCCATCCCTGTGTCGCCAAACCGTACCCGGCGTATTCCAGCATCCCGACGGCAAGGCCGATGATCACCGCCCGTTTCTCGCCAAGCCGGGGAATCAAGTAACGTGCCAGACCTGCCTGGAAAATCAGCGAGACCGCCCCGAAAACTCCCAAAGAAAAGCCGTTTTCCCGCGTACCCCAGTGGAAGAGGTCCGTGGCCCAAAGGACCCAAGTGCTGGCAAGACACTGCAGTGCCAAATTGCTGGCCGCCAGCGTTCCCGCCAGTCCCCAGACGAGAGGGAACTTGCCCAGAACCGCGAACACCCCGATCGGGTTTGCCTCCCGAATATCGAATGGCCGTCGGTTCTCACGTTTCAATGACTCCGGCAAAATAAATGCCCCGTACAGGAGGTTAGCGAATGAAAGTCCAGCTGCCGCCCAGAACGGCACGCGCTCGCCCCACTCGCCCAGCAGCCCACCGAGGGCCGGGCCGATGATAAACCCGACCCCGAAGGCCCCGCCGATCAGGCCGAAGTTCTGCGCCCGTTTCTCCGGTGGGCTGACATCCGCGATATACGCCGAAGCCGCCGTGAAACTCGCCCCGGTGATCCCCGAAAGTGTCCGCCCAATGTAAAGCCAGACAAGGGTGGGCGCAAGTGCCATGATGATGTAATCGATGCCGGTGAAAAACAGTGACAGCAGCAGCACGGGGCGGCGTCCGTAACGGTCACTCAATGATCCCAAGAGCGGCGAGAAGAGAAACTGCATCGCTCCGTAGAGCGCGAGCAGCCAGCCGTAATCCCGCGCTCCGGTACTGATGCTGCTATGGGAGAGCATCGCCACAAACTTCGGCAGAATCGGGACGAGCAGGCCGAAGCCGAGAACGTCGATCAGCAGCGTCACAAAGATAAATGCCAGGCCCGGCGTTCGTTTCAAAAGCAGACTTCTCCGTTACCTTTCGTCGTTCCCAATCAGCGTTCCCGGTTCAAGGTCGCCCCGCCGACCGCCAGCTTTCGCAGTTCTTCCGCCGCCGCTGCTTTGACGCTCGGGTCGGCGCAATGCGCGGCTAGCTCCGCCAATGCCGCTTTGGCGGACAAAGCCTCCATCGGGCGGCGCCATCCCATGCTCGGCTGCCGCAGGGTTTTGCCCATCTCCCGGACCGCCTGGACACGATAATTCTGCCCCGTCGGTGCCTCCTTCGGAGCCGGTCGCTTGGCGGCCTGGACTTCCGCCAGCAAAGAATCCGGGTTCTGCGGGTCTCCCAGCCACTTGGTCAGATTTGGCCGGGCGATCGCCCTCTCGCGCGGCAGATCGACGGCGTAATATTTGATCACGTAAAAAGAAGGGGTCAGAAACAGCAGGATCGCCAGTGTGCCGGAAAGGCGCATCAGCCATTTCCAGAATGGCGAAGCAGTCGGCCTGGCGAACGGGGGTGAAGGTGTGTCGGAAGGAGGCATGGGATTAGTATACCCGTGGCGCGGCGTGTTCCTCACCACCTCCCTCCGCGGAATCGGCTAAGGCTGCTGCTGCTCGACACCTCGGTAGCAGGCCAGCAAGCCGAATACAATCAGTACCCAGTGCATGATGCCCAGGTGGGCCATCGCGACCGGAAATGCATCGGCCAGTGTGCTGCCGGGGTCAGCGTTGCCGTTAGCCAGTGCTATACTTAAAACGTCCTGCGTCCAAACCAAATGGCTGACGCACAGTGAGGCTACCATCACGGCGACCGCAGCGAGTGCCGGACCAGGCCCGCCGCGCCCAATGATACGGTGCATGCCCCAGCCGATCCCGTACCCCAGCCCAATATACAGCAGACTGAGGCCGAAGTGACCATAGAACAGAATCTTCTCGATAATCACTGCGCCAGCGATGCCGATCACCAGGCCCAGTGCCAGGCCAGCCAGCATCTTACCCGCCCCGGACTTCTCCGCTCCGCCTCCATAGATCGTGGGTGCCGGGCTGCCGGCGTAAGGATTGACGCTTTGCGCTCCGTAGGCAGGGGCCGCAGAGGCTGACTGGGCGAAACGTGCCTTCAGCGTATCGAAACAGCGTGGACAAGATGATTTATCGCCCACGGTCTGGTGACAGTCCGTGCAGACTGGCGTACCGCATTGGACACAGATCCCAGCTGCTGCAATCGCGGGATGGTAATAACAGGGATTGGACATAAGATTTCCTTCTGGCTGGTTTCAGCCGAGGCAATGCAAGCAGTCCTTGTTTGCCGGGAACAGTTACATCGGTGGTACAAGGCCGTTTTTGCCGACGAGAACACGATCGGCGGCGGTTATTCCTCCTGACTGGCGATGGCCGATGATAAACACGTGTGCCCCCGGTGTCAGCAGTGATACCTGGCCGGGTGCAAAGGTGACAATGGGGATATTCGCCGGGAGCGTGATGGTCTGCGATCCGGTTCCGGTGCCGCTTTTGTACTGCAGTGTCAGAGTATTGCTGGTGCCGAGCTTATGCGCCGTGCCATTCGTCATCTTGGAGCGCGATGCGGTACCGTTCGTCATCTGAGAATGCGTTGCCGTGCCGTTCGTCATCTGAGAGTGCATCGCGGTGCCGTTAGTCATCTTGGAGTGGCCCGCCGCGCCGCCGGGCAAGTCCCAGGCGTAGCTGCCTTCGCCGCTGCCCCGTGCCGTCTCAGGAAAGACGACAACTTCCCGGGCACGCTGCGCTCCATTGGCTCCCGGCACGGAGGCGATCCCCAGAAACGCGCCGTCTTTAATATGCGCCCGGTCGGAGGGAACAACCCCGACCACAAGCGGTTTCGCAGGAAGCTGGACACGAACCGGGCCGTTCAGCGTTGACAGCGTAAGAACTTTGCCTTGAAGGCTCTGCACCGTGCCCCGAATGTGGATCGCGGCGGGAGGGGGTGCCGGAGCGGCGGTCACAGCCTGTCCAACGAAAAGAGCGGCGGCAAGAGCCGCAACGGATAGCGAAAGACAGTTCATTGTGCAAAGCACCTTCTCTCGGACAGAATAAGATTTCAGAACCTTAAAAGAACCTGCACGGTAAAGCGGTGGCGGATACGGCCCTCTTCGTCGCGCGGGACATCGCGGAGATATTGGTATAGACCGCGCACAGTCAGATTGCGGCTGGAAGCGTATGTCAGGCCCAGAGATTCACGGGTCGCAGTGCTGCTGCCGGTGGGGTAGACGAACAGGGAGCGGGCAACGGCGGCACTTAGGCGGTTTGTGAAGCGATAATTCCCTTCGGCGTAGTAGCCCAGAACGCGCTGGTCCTTGTCGGCTCCGGCAACGATCTCGCCACGGGCGGTGACCCGGTTGTAGCCGTAGGAGACGTCCCCAGCAATGCGGCTCTTGCTGACGAACCGGTCGCCATTGACCAAACGGTCGGCCCTGACTCGGCCCGAGGGCGGCAGCTCGACGGCAAACGGATTATCGGCGGTCAGGTCCGTATTGGGCAAACGGCCCTGTAGCAGCGATCCGCCGATATTGACGACACCGTTGCGGGTCGTGAATGTTCGGCCTAACCGAAAGCAGACGACGCGGCTGGGGTTGACATCGATGTGGCTCGGACCCGTACCCGTGGTCAGGGAGAAGTCGTAGTTCAGATAGCCGTAGAGCCGACCGGAGACCGCCAGGCCAAAATCCGTGCGCACGCCGAGCGACTGGGCATTGAGCGGCTGCAATATCTGAAGGTGCGGATCATAAACTGCCAGCAGGCCAAAGGGAATCTGAAACTGCCCAGCTTTGACATACGCGGTCGAGTTGAAATCCGCCTCGATGGGCAGTCGGTAGGTAACATAGGCCTCACCGATTTGAATATCTCGTCCGTGTGAAACATCCGGCGGGTCCTCTGACAGAAGCTGAAGATAGAGATTACCGACAGCCGTATTGCGATTGGAGATATTGTGCTGGATGTCCAGCTCGGCCGTGCTAAGCCAAACGCCGCCGGTTCGACCCGTGTTTGCGGTGCGCGTTCGAATGTCCAACGCCCCGCTCACCAAAAAGCCCGGTCCGATCGGAATAGGGTCGGGCAGGGGAACCTCCGGCGGCGGCTGATCCGTGGGTGGCGGCAGTGGAATGGTCACTGCCGGACTCGGACCGAGCGGCATCACTGCCGGCGATTGTGCCGAAGCGATTGCCGACGGCGTGAGTGTCAGCAGGAGCAGAGCAGCGCGGTTCAGCAGGCGGGCAAAGGACATAAACTTACTTGGTGGGTTCCCGGGGCGACATTTTCGTCACTGATCCGAAAGACGACTTGACAGACTGGCCTGATTATGACACAATGACAACATTCGTGCAAGCACCCGCTCCCATTTCATTACGCCAGGCCTTTTCGAGTGGAAAGAAGGCATGAAGGACAGATTGTTGCCCTCGATGGACTCCGAAACCGCCCCTGATTCAGAACCCTCCGGCTCAGAATCCTCCGGCCCAGATGCCTTGATCGGCACACTGCCCTCCGTACCTGCATTTTTGCCTGGAACGCCCATGCTGGATCGTCACCTGACGGCACTGCACGAGGTAGTCGGCGCAGTCGCACGGCAGACGGACCCGCGTCTTCCTCTCACACTGATCGCTGAAAAGGCCCGTGCGCTGACCGGAGCCGGCAGCGCGGCGGTGTGTCTGCTCGACCCCACGCGCTCTCTCCTGGATTTTGCCGCTGTCTCCGGGCCGGATGCCGCCGACATTATCGGCCAGACCGTGCGCGTTGAAGATGCCCTCGCCGGGCATACCGCCCTGACCGGAGAGCTTTATCTTTCCCACCATCCGGAGCCGACCACGGCCGAGCCTGCGGACCCCACCGTGGCCGCGATCGGACTGCGCTCCGCCCTGGTCGTCCCAATCTTTCTGGGCGGGCGGCCCGCCGGAGCACTCAGCGTTCTCAACCGGCTGGATGACGGTGCCTTCAGCGGCCCCGACCTGCTCTGCCTGCAGACGCTTGCCAATCTTGCCGCTCAGGCGCTTTACACTAATGAGCTGAGAAAACTGGCGACTCAAAAGCAGCAGGAGCGGGATATCCTCTTTCGGGCGGCTCAAACCACTTCCTCCTCCCTCAATGTTCAGGATGTGCTCGGCAGTGTTCTCGCCACGGTCTCCGGCAGCATGGAAATGACGGCGGGGGCGGTTTACCTTCTGAACGACGAGCGCACCCGCTTCTACATCGGGGCGGATCGGGGCCTGGGAGAAGAGGATCACGACCGGCAGATGTCCGCCGAAGGCACCGGGCTGGCGGCACGGACCCTGGCGGTGGGTCAGCCGCTGCGCCTCAACGATGTCGAAGAAGACTCCCAGGATGACACGCCGCTGCCGGGAATGCGCTCTCTGCTGCTCGCGCCGATGGTCGCCCGTTCAGTCGCGGAAGGGCTGCTCGTGGTCGGCTCGCGTCAGGCGGGGGCTTACAGTGCCGCCGATGCGTCGCTGCTCTCCGCCGTGGCCAGCCAGGCGGCGGTCGCTTTGGAGAACGCCTGGCTGTACGAAGACGCCACGCGGCGGGCGCAGGAAGCAGCGGCCCTGTATGAGCTGTCCCAGTCCATCGGTGCGACACTGAGTCTGAACCGTGTCGTTCATTTCGTCGCCGACAGCGTCCTGGCACTGCTGCACGTGGACAAGTTCGCCCTATTTCTCTACAACCCCAACGATGACTGCCTCGAAATTAAGGTCTCCCGCAACATCCGCACCGAAACGGCTCAGGCCATGAAGCCGCGCATGGGCGAGGGCATCGCCGGATGGGTGCTGGAATTCGAGACGCCGACTGCCGTGCAGGATGTCTCCGCAGACCATCGCAACCGGTCCTGTCCGATCCACAGCGAAGGCGTCACCTCCCTGGTCAGTGTCCCGCTGCAATCGGGCGATCACGTCATCGGAGTGCTTCATGCCATGAGCAGCCGCCGCCGCCTTTTTACAGTCGGGGAGATGGAGCTGCTGTACACCATCGCCAATCAGGTCGGGGCGGCGATTGCCAACGCCCAGATGTACGAGGAAGCGCGGCATAAGACGGAGGAGATCCGAAAGGGTGTCCGGCGCATCGCCCGTGCCCTGGGGTCGTCTTTGGACGGACGCAAGACCGCCCAGACGATTGCCGATCTGGCACTGGAAATGACTGGAGCGGACCGCAGCATTTTGCTCGCGCTGGACTCGCAGGGAAATCTCGTACCCCGGGCCGCGTCTAACTTCAAATCGGCACTTTCGGCACTGCCGACAATTCCCGCTTCGGAAACCGGGCGCGGTCCAGAGACCCCGACGGCCTTTGTCGCCCGCCGTTCCCGCTCCCTGACCGTCGAAGACTTTTCCCGGGATCTGCGTTTCGTCCTGCCGCCGTTTGCTGTTCGGGAGCGGATCACAGGCTACTTGGGCGTCCCGCTGAAGCTCGGCAAAGACATGCTGGGCGTGCTGGAAGTTTATACGCGGGAAGCCCGCCGCTTCACGCCCGACGAGATGCGGCTGATGCTGACATTCGCCAGCCAGGCGAGTATCGGGCTGCAAAACGCCCTGCTGGTCGAGCAGGCGGGCCGCCGCCTGGACGACCTTGAAGCGTTAGGGGCATTGGCATCACGTCTAATGCAAGGCGGGCCGGAACTTTTCTCCGATGTCCTTCGTCTGGTGGGAGGTGCTGTTCGGGCTGATGCCGGAGCGCTGCGCTTGTTTGCACCGGGATCTGAGACGCACGTCTTCCGCCGTGCTGAGGCCGTGGACACCGAGCAGGCGGAAGCGATGGAAGCCCTGCTTCGAGATCTAGCGGCTCAGGTCGAAACGTCCCATCAGCTCAGCCAGCTTCCGCCCGATCCGGCGGCTCCGGCAATGGTCGTGCCGATCCCGTCCCTTTCTGGGCAGACTCCACGCGCCGCATTTATTTTCGTCCGTGCCCCGCAGTGCCATGGATTCGACGGGCACGAGCGGCAGCTTGCGGAAACGGCGGCTAACCTGCTGTCCGCTCGCTTGAACTAATTCTGACTGCTTAATACCCTGGAAAATGCCGATTATGATGAATACGTTTCTTATGGTTACGACGCTTACATATTTCTCGCTCCTTTATTTTTCGTTTATAGGAACCAGTAAAAGATGCCCAGCAATTCTTCTCAGCCACTTCGTTCTGCTGGTGATGGGGAGCCTGTCGCTCCCGATCACCTTGTTCTTCACGTTCCGGCGACACCGGAGCAGGTCGGTCTGGTGCGGCGACAGGTCGCAGATTTTACGCGCCGACAGCTCTGGGGGGCGGACGATGTGGATGCCCTCCTGCTCGCGGTCGGCGAGGCCTGCAATAACGCGGTCAACTATGGTCGCCGGGATGTGCTTGATCCCCACCTGACCGTCTCCTGCCAACGTCTGAGCAGCGATGAGCTGCGGGTGGACATCTCCAATCGGGGCAACGGATTTCACCCCGATCTCAGCGTTCTCGTCTGCCTGCCGGAAGCCGATGGATTCGCGACTCACGGGCGAGGATTTTGCCTGATGCTGGCCCTGGTGGATGCCGTCGAGGTACTGTCGGACGGAGACAATACCACGGTTCGCCTGCGCAAGTCGCGGACGAATTCGCCGCAGTCGTGATGTCAGTCCTTCATCGGGTATAATGCCTCAAAACACGCTCCTGTGCAGAGAGGCACTATGACCGATCTTCCGAATCTCGATCCCAGCTCCGGCTCGCCCGCGGAACCCGAAGTCCGCACCGGCAGTGAGCGTTTCAACCTGAGCGCTGCCCGTCCGACCGGTCGCCCGATTTACGAGCCGATCGCTCTGACAACCCGGAAGCGGCGCCGGTTCTCGCCTTGGCTGGTCATCCCAACTTTGCTTCTTGCCCTAGCCGCACTCCTTTATTTCCTCCTTTTCGCTCCTAAGCCGCGCCGCGCCGTCGCGACCGCCGGGATGCTGATTTACGCCACCGATACGAATTCTCCCGGCGTTTCACATCTCTGGCTCTCACAGGCTGATGGTACCGGGGCGCATCCTCTGACCGCCGGGGCGTTCTCCGACACCAGCCCAGCCTGGACGGCGGATGGCTACCAGCTGGCATTTGTTTCTGATCGCACTCAGGGCCAGCGTCAGGTTTATGTCGTTGACGGAGACGGCAAAAACCTGACTCAGCTGACCCATAATCCCGGCGCGAAAGCCGCACCGGCGTTCGCTCCCGGCAGCAGCTCGCTGCTCGGCTACCTCGCGGGAGGAACCCTGGTCGTCGGCGACATTACCAAGGGCGAAAGCTCTCCGCTGCTTCCCACGGCCCCGCAAAGCGCACGTCCCGGATCCGTGGATAAAAGCCAGCAGCCGGAGGTTGAGGCGGTGGTTACGGGCTTCGCCTGGCGATCCTCTGCGGATAACACTAATCCCGGCCTTGCCGCTGTGGAAGAAAACGCGGGGGTTCAGACACTCGTGGTCCTGCCCGACCTCGGCAGTCCTCTGATTCGAACGCAAAACGGTCAGGTAGGCGGGCCTCCTCTGGCCGCCGCCGACTCGATCAACCCGGTTTGGACACCGGACGGCTCGCGGATAGCGGTCGCACTGCTGCATGTGCAGGGGCTTTCCGGTGGCCGCAAAGGCTCGCTTCTTGCACAGTTCGATGCGGCGGGAATCGCGCAGCGCAGCCTAGTCCCGCCGATTGCCGACCCAGCAATCGGGCCGCAGGCCCCGGTTTTCTCGCCGGACGGCAGTGTCCTGCTCTTCGAGCTGTGGCAGCAGCCGGATCTCGCATCCCGGAGACGGCTCGGCCTGTTCCGGGTCCCCACAGACGGCAGCGGAGCGGTGCAGCCACTCGCCAAAGGGGATGCCGGATCGGCACAGTTTTCCGGCGACGGCAAGTACATCTACTTCTTGGGGCGTCGTCCGAACGGCGGGCATGACCTGTATCGTATCAGCCCGGATGGGACCGCCCCGACCCGCATCTCCGACGGCAAAGCGGATGTCACCAGTTATGCCTTGTCACCGCAGGTGCAAAAGCAGTAAAATTATGTCGAGTATTGACACTGACGAATGGGCGTCGGAAGGGCGGCGCGTGCTTACCGAGGCGGCTCAAGCACTGAACGCCCTGGCGGCAAGTTTAGACTCCGAAGCCTGGGCCGCCGCGATCCGTCTGCTGCTGGAAACAAAGGGCCGCGTGGTCGTCACCGGGATGGGGAAAAGCGGCAAGGTCGCCGGAAAGATGGCGGCGACCCTCGCCAGCACGGGCACTCCCGCTCTCTACCTGCACCCTGCTGAAGGGGTTCACGGCGACCTGGGAATGCTGCAGCGCGGCGATGTCGTGATCGCGTTCTCCTACAGCGGCGAGAGCGATGAGATCGCAGCTATTCTGCCCGCCATTCGGCAGATGGAAACGCCGCTAATCGCCTTCACCAGCCAGCCGCATTCGACTTTGGGCCGCGCCGCAAATGTCGTGCTGGACGTGCGGGTCGAGCGCGAAGCCTGTTACCTCAATCTGGCTCCGACCACCAGCACCACCGCCATGCTCGCCCTGAGCGACGCCCTGGCCGTGGCGGTCATGGGGGCGCGGCACTTCACTCCTGAGCAGTATGCGCACCTGCACCCGGCGGGGACCCTGGGCCGCCGCCTGACATTGCGCGTCGCCGACGTCATGCGTACTGGAGAAGCCGTCGCCGTGGTCCCGGAAACATGCACTGTGCTGGAAGCCATGTTCGCCATCACGCAGGCCCACGCCGGAGCCGCGATCGTCACCGACGCCCAGGGCCGCGTTTCCGGCCTCATTACCGACGGCGACATTCGGCGGCACCTGCTGGACGACCCCCAACTCCTTTCGCGCCTTGCCACTGCCGCCATGACCCATCGCCCGGGGGTCATCACCGCCGACCTCCTCGCCACCGAGGGCCTCCGAAAGCTCGACGATTTCCACCCTCTTCCCGGCCAAAAAGCTGGCGATGCCCCGGTCGTCGATGCCGACGGCAAGCCGGTCGGAATGCTGATGCTGAAAGATCTCGTGAAGGCGGGGATTGTGTAATTGGTTCAAGAAATCACTGCGAAGAATACCTCTCATACGCTGGCTTCCGCTGAAAACGACCGAAGCAACAACTTCGACTTTTTGCGCTTCTTGCTGGCGACACTCGTACTGTTCTACCACTGTTTCCCCCTTCTTCTCGGTGTAGGAGAACGTAGAGCGGGTCTCGTCGAGCAGTCAGCGGGTTTCGGTGCCGGTGCAGCAGTGGATTTCTTCTTCGTCATCAGTGGCTTTCTGGTGACCCAGAGCTGGGTACGAACTCCCTCAATCGGATTATTTCTTCGGAAACGTGTCCTGCGAATATTCCCCGCTTTTGTTGGCGTGTCTCTCTTCTGCGCTCTCGTCGTCGGTCCACTGGGAGCAGCCAATTTACACGAATATCTGCACCATTTTCACCCAATTGGTTTTTTTGCCTATATGCTATTGTTGGTGGGTCCCTACTTGCCCCCTGTCTTTCTGACTCTGCCCTTTGCAGGTCAGGTTGATGGGTCGTTTTGGACACTGCGCTACGAATTCGAATGCTACCTACTGGTCCTGGTACTCGGGTTGATGGGTGCAGCGATCCGGCGGATAGGTGTCATCGCGCTCTTAGCCGTGCTTACATTATTTACGCTCCTGGCGGCAGTTGGGCATGCTGTTCCCTTTCCCGACCGAGAACTGCACCTCGTCGGTAATCCCCTCAAATGGTTCCGACTACTTCTGTTCTTCTTGACCGGAATGGCATTTTATCAGTTTCGTGATCGCATCCAGTACACACCGGCCCTCCTCGCGTTGGCACTGATCGGAGTTGTGCTTGGTGCGATGTTCAGCCAGTGGCAAAATCTGGCACTCGCGACCTGCGGGTCGTACCTGCTTTTTTGGGTAGCATTTCGTCCGATACGAATCTTGTCCCGGTTTGCCCGACACGGGGACTTTTCCTATGGCCTCTACTTGTATGCGTATCCGATACAGCAGCTTTTGATCCTCTACTACGGCCCACATCTAAACCCGCCGGGCTTATTTTGCATTGCATTTCCAATAAGCCTCGGCCTAGCGGCACTCAGCTGGCACGGAATAGAACAGCCTGCTCTGAGACTGCGAAAAGGTGCCGCGCAGATTGTGAGAGCATAAGATGCAAAACGTCAAACTATTAGTCCTCGATGTTGATGGAACGTTGACCGACGGCACCATTGTTTACTGCGATGACGGCACCCAGTCGAAAGCCTTTCATGTCGCGGATGGGTTAGGGATCGTCATGGCCCAATCCGTTGGGCTGCGGATCGCGGTCATCTCCGGGCGTGCCAGCCGGGCAGTAGAAAACCGGATGGCCGAGCTGAAGGTGACGGATTTGGTCCAGAAGTGCGGCGATAAAGCGGAGGCGATGCGTCTGCTGAGGGATAAATACGGTTTTGCAGCGGAGGAAGTGGCCTATATTGGCGACGACATCAATGATCTCCCGGCGTTTGAAGTCGCGGGCATCAAAATTGCCGTGGCAAACGCCTGTAAAACACTGAAATTGAAAGCCGACTGGGTGACGCCGCGGCCCGGGGGCCAGGGGGCGGTGCGCGACGCGATCGAGGAGATTTTGCGGCGACAGGGGCGGATGGAAGCGGCGGAAACGGCGTTTCTGATGCAGGCGAAGGAGAAAGAGGGAGACGTGAGGCAGTGACCACTTTCCATCTCCTGCACACCAACGACTTTCACAATCATCTCAGCCCGTCTCAGGCCGAGACGATACGCCTGGCGAAAGCCAAAAACGAAAATGTACTTCTCCTCGATTCGGGGGATGCCATCTCAGCGGGTAATGTGGGGGTCCGGCCCGGCGGAGAGCCGATTTTGACATTGATGTCCGAGACCGGATACGATGCCATGACGCTGGGGAACCGCGAATTTCATGTCGCCGACGCGCTCCTGCGGCTGAAGATCAGCAAAGCCAATTTTCCGATTCTCTCCGCTAATATCCGCTGGCGCGACGACCACGGAGAATCGCTGCCTACTGTCCCGCATTTTGTCAAAACACTGCCGAATGGCCTGCGTGTGGGCGTGTTCGGCTTGACCGTCCCGATGGTCACAACGCGCATGGCGGCGCGGCTGGTGAGTGCATTTGTATTCGATGATCCGGTCAGCACCGCAAAGGCGCAGATCGCGCAGCTGCGGCCAAACGTCGATGCTTTGATCGCGCTGACACACATCGGTCTGCGCGAGGACGAACGACTGGCGGCGGCCTGCCCGGAGCTGGACCTCATTCTCGGCGGCCACAGCCACAATATTCTGGAAGAGCTGAAAATCGTCGGCGGAGTGCCAATCGCACAGGCAGGCTGGTTCGGGCACTGGCTGGGCATGACGACCCTGGAATGGGCGAAGCCTGGCGGTAAGCCGCGTGTTACGGGGCGGCTCATACCGCTGAAAGAAAAGTAGTTGCCTGAGCTTCTCCTCTTTTTAGCGACTGCCTGGATCTTGACGGCTGTGGGGCGCAGCGTACTCAGACTGCTGGGGCTGCCGGAGACAGCGACGCGGCTGGAGCGGAACCTGCTGGGCTACGCGCTGGGCCTTGGCCTGCTGGCTTACGTGATGCTGGCCCTGGGTCTGCTGGGCGGCCTATACCCGGCGGCAGGCTGGGGCACCCTGCTGGCTCTGGCGGGGCTGGGAGCCGGTCAGCACCGGGCGATGGGAGCTGAAGTCAAGGCCGCGATTGTCGGTGGGATCCGTCTTACGCCGCTCAGCTGGGCCGGAGGCGCGGTTTTTGTCATGCTTGCCGCCGTTCCCCTGTTCGGCGTTTGGACCCCGCCCGTGCAGGCCCTCGGCAATAACTTTTTTACGGAGTGGGACAGCCTCTCCTACCATCTGGCCGACCCGAAGCTGTATCTCGCGGCGCACCGAATCATTTACTTGCCCTGGGAAAGCCACTCCAATTTCGCATTCACAGCGGAGATGTGGTACCTCTTTGCAATGCTGCTGTGCGGCACGGAACACGGAGTGCCGCTGGCCAAGCTCTTCCACTTCTCCTGCGGGGTAGGGGCATGCTTGGCAGTGTTTGCGTTAGGCGCACGGCATATCTCGGTTCGTGCAGGGCAATCCGCGGCTCTGCTGCTGGCTTCGACCCCATTGGTTCTCTGGGAAGCGGGGACGGCCTATGCCGATCTCGCTTCGACTTTCTTTGTGACGCTGACCCTCCTGGCTGTCGGCACCGGGGTCGTTGAGCGCAGCCGTCGATGGCTGCTGCTCGGGGCGGTAATGATGGGCCTGACACTCAGCACGAAGGCGACTTCTCTGGCGACACTGGCATTGCTCGCTGCCGGGCTGCTCTTCTGGAATCTGCGCCGGGAGAAACGGCCGTGGCCTAAAGCACTGGCCGCCGTCGCCGCCTGGTGCGTGCTGGCTCTCGCCGTCGGCTCACCCTGGTACCTCAAGTCTGCAATTCTTACAGGAAACCCCGTGTATCCGTTCTATTCCACACTCTTCCCCAGCCGCTGTTGGAACGCGGACTTAGGGGCAGGTTATGATGCTTCGAATGCCAATTTCGGTGTCGGCAAAACGCTTCCCGAAGTCCACAGTCCGACAGCGGTGGTTCTGGCACCCTGGAATTTGACGCTTTATCTGCTGCCGGGTCATCCGCCGCCAAACCTAGGCTTTCGGCCCTTCAACGATTTCCAGACACCTCTGGCGACGCTGCCGCCGCTGCTGCTCGCCGTGCTTTTCTTTCCAGCGTTCAGCCGGGGGGCCTCACTGCGCGTTAAAGCCTTTGGGGTCTTCGGCCTCTGCTCGTTCGCGCTGTGGTTTGCGACTGTGCAGTACGCCCGCTACCTGCTGCCGACTCTGCCGGTCTTCTGCCTTCTTGCGGCTTGGGTACTGGTGCAGGCATGGGAAGGCCGCTGGCGGTCCCGGTTCGCTCTCGCAGGCCTCGGGGCTTGCTCGCTGGTGTTTACGCTCTGGATTGGCGCGGAGCTGGTCGCCAAGCAGGCCCCGGTCGTATTGGGGCAGCAATCCCGGGATGATTTTCTCACGCACGGCTTTGCGGCATACTCGGCGACGCAGTTCATCAATCAACAGCTGCCGCCGAATGCGAAGATCGTTTTCTACAATAGCCCCTTCGGGTTTTACTGTGACCGTGACTATCTGTGGGGCGATCCGCAGCATAGCACCTACATTCCCTATGCGGCGTTCCATACGGCAGACGATTACCGGGCGTATCTGGCAAAAATCGGGGTGACGCACATTTTGATCGACCGCCGGGGCTACGATCTCACGCCGGGGCTGACGGATTACCGGCGATGGGTCTACGATCTGACCGACGGCACTGCTCCCCCGGTCTTCGAAAGGCACGGCGTGGCGGTCTACGCGCTGCCGTTGGGGAAGAAGTAGATGATCAGCCGTATTTTGCTGCCACTGTTAGTCCTCGTCTGCCTTGTCCTTGCGGTCGGCTACAGTGCCATCACCCCGGCGGCGACGCCGGATCAGCACAACCCGGACGAAAACGCGCACATGGAGTATGTCGCGAGAATCGCCGCCGGGCACCTGCCGGTCTTCACCGATGCCCAGCATGGTTACGAGTTCCATCAGCCCCCGCTCTACTACGCCCTCTGTGCCCCGGTTTATCTGGCGGCACGGGGGCATGGGGAAGCGGCGGCGACAAAGGCCGTGCGTTACGTCTCGATTCTCTTAGGGGCTTTACTGATCTGGGTGACGTTTCGCTGCGTCCAAACACTGTTCCCTGACAAATCTCTCCTGGCATTGGGCACGGCGGCGTTTGTCGGACTGCTGCCGTCAAACCTTGCCGTCTCGGCATCCGTGACCAATGACTCACTGACAACGCTGGTTTGCGCCGTCGCACTCTGGCAGTTGATACACTTGATTCGGAACTCTGAAAGCAGCCCAAGCGCGGGAACATGGAGCAGGGACGCTGCGCTGCTAGGGGTCACTCTAGGGGCGGGAATATGGACGAAATCGCTGACATTGTCCTTGTTTCCAGCCGTGCTGTTTACATTCTTGCTGCTGGCGCGTGCTGAAAAGATTTCGGGGCGGCAGGCGGCTTTGGGCGCACTGCTGGCAGTTGGCGGAGGGGCTTTGCTCGGACTGCCCTGGCTGGCACGAAATACCGTGCTCTACGGCGATCCTCTCGCCCAGCACGTCCTGTTTGTGCAGCTGAATAACGGCGGCAACAATGTTCCCCTCGACCAGATGATCGCATTGTTTGGCGGTCTCGGCGGCTATTTTGCTAAAGTCGTCCAGTGGGCCTTCGCTTCATTCTGGGGCGGTTTCGACTCCATGCGCCTCTTCTGGGATCAAGATCCGCGCAAAGCCCACCCAAATTTTCTCCACGGTCTCTCGCCGACATACGTTTGCCTCCTGGCTATTTCTCTCCTGCCGCTTGCGGGGATTGCTCTGAGGCTGCGCCGCGGCAGTGAGTCCGTTCGTCCCTTTGCTTTGACTGCACTGGCTTTGCAAACACTCTTCACCGGCATTGCCTTTCTGAACTATAATCTGCACTTCTTCCAAGCTCAGGGCCGCTACCTTTACCCGGCCCTGCTGCCGCTGTCGTTTTTCTTCGTCTGGGGCTGGTCTGAGCTGCTCCCGCGCCCGCGCTGGTTTCAGGTGTTTCTAGGCTTGGTGGTAACATGTTTGATTGGTTTGAATATCTACACGCTGTTCGGACTGCTGCTACCGAGGTTCAGTGGTCTTTAGCTTTGCTTGCTATGTGACTACTTATGTAGTACAATGGGGCATGAATAAGCGTTTCGCTTGGTACGGTATAGCTTTTGCGCTTCTGGTCATTCTCACGTCCGCAGGTCACATGATCAAAATGTCAAAGATCACTGTTGGACCGCCGCAACCAAAGCCTTCAATTTACTTGCGTTCACCTTTGCTGGTCGCTATTCTGCGAAGAGACACGCACGGCGTCGAAACTCTGCTGCGGAAAGGGGCAAATCCCAATATTCGGTACAACCTTGACCCGACCGGGCCACTCATATCTAATTTTTCACAGTTGTCCCACGGCCCGACTCCTATCATGATTGCTGCGCTCGGAGGTAATACCAGTGTTTACTGGGATTACTATGAGTATCCAGCACTGGAAGTACTGCGCGGCCATTGGGATAATCCAGCTATCGTTCTAAGCCTGCTGACACATGGTGCCGATCCGAATTTAGCGGATGAGCACGGCTGGACCCCTTTACTGTGTTCATCCATCAACGGCAACATCAATATCGCACGCTGTTTGATTGATCATGGAGCCGACGTAAACAGGAAACATCAGAATGGTGAGACGATCTTGATGGATGCAGCGCGGCGCGGCAATACTTCTTTGGTGCGACTGTTTCTGTCCAGAAGTGCACAAGTCAATGTCCAAAATGAATGGGGTATGAGTGCCCTGACATCTGCCTGCGACGCCGATGGCGCAATTTATGTGGACCGCTCTGATCGCCCACGCGGGAGTGCTACAATCGTGCAACTGCTGGTTGATCACGGTGCAGATGTCAATTTACGCAGCAAAGATGGAAACCAAACGGCCCTGACAACTGCAATTTCCAATCTCAATGTTCAGGTGGTTCGACTACTGCTCACAAATGGTGCGCATACTAACACAATGACGCGGGACGGTCTCACACCCCTTATGCTGGTGCCACGAACTAGATGCATGAAAGGTGAACCAATATTAGGTCAAGCAATCCAGTCCCTGTTGATAGCACACGGTGCTAAGGTCAATGCTGCTAGCTATGACGAAAACACAGCTCTAACTTGGGCCGCAGATAAAGGGGATGTCAATGCGGTCATATTGCTCCTGATGCATGGGGCGAATGTGAATGCAGTAAACCGAGCTGGTCACACGAGCCTCTGGTTTGCAGTGAATAATGGGGATAAGGCTATGTGCAGTCTCCTGATTTCTCACGGGGCAAATGCAGCAAACTCACAAGGCGCCGCATTGCCTAAATGGGGAGCGGGAGTAGGGAACTTCGGTAACACCCTTATCCTCCACTAATTGCCATAAAGCAAATATCGCTGGTATACTTAACTCGGCCCATTCGTCCAGCCCGGCCCAGGACGCTGCGCTTCTCGGCGCGGAAACCGGTGGTTCAAATCCCCGATGGGCTACTACCTTCTTCCGGCATCCTTGCGAGACTCCTCCTGCGGCGGCTGGCCGAAGCCTTGATGCTGGACATCGCCCAGGCTGTCCGGGTCGCGGGCCTGCGGATTCAGGACTTTGAATGGATAGGCACTCTTGCCATCCTCGTATCCCGTAACGCCATAGACGGGATAGGGGGCCGTGCGGGTCTGGGTCCAGGCGTCAGGGTTATGCGCGTCCGCCGTGTTCGTGCTGCCTTTGAGGCTGCGGACATAGTGTGTTAAAGCCCAGTGCTCCGTCGGAGTCGTCCAGGTGCGAAAGCCGGGCATTTTTCCCTGCCCCATGGTGATATGCCAAAATATGGCTCCGTCGGAGATGTTTTGCACCAGTGGGGCGGCAAGGTCCGGCGGATGGGGCACGAGATAGGAGCCGACCACACCGTAGCCGTGCCCGCTCGGGTTATGGCACTGAACGCAGCGGTTTGCGAATAAAATGCTGCCGGAGCGAACGATACGTGGGTCGTTTGGAAGCGGACTCTTCAGCAGATCGACAGCCGCTGGAGCTTTTTCATAGCGGGCATTATCTGAAAGATTAGGCGGCGGCAGGACCGGCTCCTTGGGCGGAAACTTGGTGAAGTTCGTGGCGACCACCTCGGCACGCACCTCGCCCGGCAGGGCGATTCGTGCCCCGTAAGCCGCCGAGGCCACGGGCTGGCCGTCGATCGGAGTCAAAGCATTGCTGACTGGGACTGACTCGGCGGGAGGCGCAGCACGGGGCGTATCCAGTGGCGAATATGAGGCCTGCCGGTACATCTGGTTGCCGCAGCCGGTCAGTAAAACGCTCAAAAATAGCAGCGGCGCAAGGCGTCTCATTCGAATGCCCTCGCATCACGGCGGACATCGGCAGCCCCGGCGTCTCGGCAAAGCTGCTCCGCTTTCCCGGCCTGCTACTCATCCGCACAATGAGCCGCGATCCCGATCAAGCCCTCCGAAATTCGCGTGTCGTAGACCTTCGACCGCCAGTTGGGAAGCCGCATCTCGTAAAGTGCCGCGACAAAAGCCGCCGTCAGCGCGAAGAGCATCATCATCTCGTAGGCGATGATGCCGATGGCCGGAGCCGGAGAGATCGGCTTGCCGCCGCCCGGGATTAGGTAAAGCTGGGCTGTGCCGCCCGCCAGCAGAATGCCGAAGGCGATGCCCACAAACGCGAATACCGCCGTCACGACTGTCAGCCGGCTCGGTGATCTGTTCGATTCCAGCACGCCTTCAGGAAACGGCACCGACGAAAGCACCATCAGGTCTTCTGTGGCCTTGCCGCCTTCGCCGCGCAGACGGTTCAAGGCGGAGGCCGCGCCTTCGATCTCTTCAAACAAGCCTAGCACTGTCGTTTCCGCCATATCAGCCTATCGCCTCCTCACGAATCACCACCGGCATCTCGCCGCCGCCCACACGCTCCAGACCCTCGGCATGTTCGCCTTCTCGGAACTCCCAGATCGAGACGATGGGGATGAACTCCGAAAGCAGTGTGTACAAGAACCCGAAGAGGCCGATCGCCCCCGCTGTCACCGAGATGCCTACCCAGTTCGGCGTGTAGTTGCCCCAGGTCAATATGCTGCGAGACGGAGCGGGAATCACCACCGACACCCGCTCGGCGAACATGGCGATATTCACCGAGATTCCCACCAGCAACATCAGCCAGGGAGTCCAGCGCACTTTGCCGAACGCCAGCATCGAAAAAGGCACTAAGATGCCGAAGGTGATAATCAACGCCAGCACCCACTTATAGCCGTGGAACATGAAATACAGCCAGTTGATGTGGCTTGGGTCCCGCGAAAACCAGTCCGACCAGGCATCCCCCGCAAAAAAGTAGAACCAGAGCAGCGAGATCGAGAACAGCACTTTGCCGATATTGTCGAAGTGCTTCGGCAGGATGTACTGCTCCAGGTGGAACGACCGGCGGACGCAGTACATGATAATCAGCACGGCCCCGCAGCCGGAGTACAATGCCCCGCAGACGAAGTAGGGTGCAAAGATGTTTGAGTGCCAGCCCGGAACGATACTCATACCGAAGTCCCAGCCGACAATCGTATGCAGTGACACGAAGACCGGGATGATCATGACAGTCAGAATACCGAACAGCACTTTCAGCCGCCGCCATTCACGATCCGTCCCGCGCCACCCGAGGCAGAGAGCTGTGTACAGAATACGCCGCCGTCCCTGAGTCCGCTCGCGCAGAATGGCAAAATCGGGAATCAGGCCGCTGTACCAGAAAATGACGCTTGTCGTCAGGTAGACGGAGATCGCCGTGGCGTCCCACAGCAGCGGGCTCTTGTAGTTCGGCCAGAGCTGACGTTCATTCGGCTAGGCCAGCATCCAGTAAAAGGTCCAGTTTCGCCCGATATGCAGCAGGGGAAAGACACCCGCCACGGCCAGGGCGCAGACAGTCAGTGTCTCCGTCATACGTGTGAGCGACCGCCGCCAACCGGCATGCAGCAGCCGAAGAATGGCGGAAATCATCGTGCCCGAGAGAGCGACCCCAGCCCAGAAGACGAAGTTAATAATCGGCAAGGCCCAGTAGACCGGTCAGGTCCGTGTTGACCTGGACCGCCGTCAGGGGAATAGGCAATTTATCGTACATAGTTTACTTCTCCCCAAAACCTAAGTTTCCCAGAGCGGCGGATCTTCGACCATCACCGTCACGGTCGCCTTGCCGATCAGCTGTTCGTTGCTTTAAGGGCAATAGACTTCGGCGGTGTCCAGAAAAGTCCCCCCCAAATCTAAAGCCTTGTGAATGACCGCGATAGACTCAGCCTCGTTAAGATTGCCCGCCGCGCCATACACTCCGGCATGCTCATGCAGCCCAGTCCCAGCGCAGAGACGTTTAGCCCATCTCCTAAGTTACGTGTGTTCATTTTTGTGTTTCTCTATGCTTCTTCACCCAAGGCTATCTCACACGGGCAGTGGCACAAACGCCGAACGCAACACCGAAAAAAGCCGGGACACTCTGATAGGAATGTCCCGGCTTTAAGTTTCTGCTGATTAGTACCGGTCGTTGCCGCCGCCACCACGGTCACCGCCGCGGCCACCGCCGCCACGGTTCCCACCACCGCCGCCGCCATAACCACCACCACCGCCGCCGTAGCTTCCGCCACCACCACCGCCGTAGCTTCCACCGCCGCCACCGCCGCCGTAGCTTCCACCGCCGCCACCGCCACGACTGCCGCCACCGCCGCCTCCGCCTTCACGCGGGCGAGATTCGTTGACGACCAGAGCACGGTTGCCGACATTGCGGCCATTGATCGCCGCGATTGCCTGCTGCGCTTCATCCTCGCTCGCCATTTCGACGAACCCAAATCCGCGAGACTGCCCGGTGTATCGGTCGGTGACGACTTGTGCGCTGGAGACGTTGCCCGCTTCCGCGAACAGATCATTGAGTTCCTGATCGGTCATCTGATAACTCAGATTGCCGACGTAGAGTTTGGTTGCCATTAAAGGAATGGCTCCTTTCGATGTGTGACGCGCTCCCGCTGCATCTCGAAACAAGAACATCTGGAAGCTGGACTGACAGGCCTTCTTCTCGTCTTAGGACAGCCAACATTTCGGAGGTCTCGGACACGTCGGCAACACCGAAGGGAACCGGGCGACACGCAGGCAAGAATCGACAGCGAAAAAGAAAGGCAACCGGGCCTGTTCCCGGTATCGCCGCTATTATACCATGCCTTTTCCGGGAGCGCAATTGTTATTTTCGCAGGACTTTTTCGACAAGGAGGATTGAGAATATCATCTGGTGAATGGAAAGCTATGAACGCAAAAATATTGACACGAATGCTCTGCTGGATGGGCACACTGACGTGCTTGTTCCTGGGTACGGCACACGCCTGGGAGGCCAAACAGGCACCGCTGATGACAAAATGGGCCAAGCTGGTGGACCCGAACAAGCCGTTGCCGGATTACCCTCGCCCGCAAATGACCCGTACTGCCTGGCTGAACCTCAACGGTATCTGGCAGTACCAGCCTGGCACGGAAGGTGAGGCCGTGCCGTCCGGTCAGAAACTCTCCAGCGAAATATTGGTGCCTTTCCCCGTCGAATCGGCGTTATCAGGTGTGATGGAGCACCATGACCGCCTCTGGTATCGGCGTGGTTTCGTCGTGCCCGCCACTTGGGCGGGCAAGCACGTGCGCCTGAACTTCGGTGCAGTGGACTATGAGTCGGAAGTTTACATTAACGGTAAAAGCGTCGGCGTTCACAAAGGCGGCTACCTGCCATTCAGCTATGACGTGACCCCGTTTCTTACGAAGTCCGGCCCGCAGGAGCTGATTGTGCGCGTTTTTGATGCGACCGACGACGCGGGCGAGCCGCGCGGCAAGCAGTCCATCCATCCCGCCGGCATCATGTACACGCCGACGACCGGGATCTGGCAAACGGTCTGGCTGGAGCCTGTCGCCTCAACATCAATTTCAGACTTGAAGATCGTGCCGGATATCGACACACGCAGTGTACATGTCACGGTCAACACGGTGGCCCCCGTGCCTGGTTCCAAAGTGATTGTGACCGTGATGTCCGCCGGTACCGTCGTCAAGACCGTAACCGGCAAGCCTGGCACGGTGCTTACCCTCCCGATTGCGAACCCGAAGCTCTGGTCCCCGGATACGCCGTTTCTTTATGACCTTTCCGTCAAGCTGATTGGAGGCACTACCACGACCGATCAAGTTGCGAGCTATTTCGGGATGCGCAAAATCTCGGTGGGTTTAGACCACGGCATTCTGAAAATGCTCCTAAACAATAAGTTCGTCTTTGAGATCGGTCCGCTGGATCAGGGTTTCTGGCCGGACGGCATTTATACGCCTCCGACCGAAGGAGCGCTCAAAGCCGATATTCAGTCCATGAAATCGTTCGGTTTCAACATGGTCCGCAAGCATATCAAAGTTGAGTCGGCCCGCTGGTACTATTGGACTGATAAGCTTGGCCTGCTGGTTTGGCAGGATATGCCCTCTGCAAACTCCTATATCGACTCTCCTCATCCGGTCCCCCTCATTGATAAGCCGGAATATGAGAAGCAGCTAACGGAAATGGTCGCTGCCCTCGGGAACACGCCTTCCATCGTCATGTGGGAAATATTTAATGAAGGTCAGGGGCAGTACGACACGCCGCGCCTAGTGAGTATCGTCAAAAAACTCGACCCGTCGCGCTTAGTCAATGAAGCCAGCGGCGGTGGTTATTCCGGCTCCGGGGACGTCATGGACGTCCATAGCTATCCTCCCCCCGCCTGTCCGGCCCCGAGCAAGACTCAGGCTCTTGCCTGCGGAGAGTACGGCGGAATCGGATATCTGATTGAGGGTCACACTTACACTCCCAAAGGCGGCGGTTACACGAACGTCACCAAAAGTACGGATTTAGAGGAGCTTTACGGCGAGTTCAGTGGGCTGCTCAAAACCTTCCGGGACGAGAAGGGAATGAGTGCGGCGGTTTATACACAGATCACGGATGTGGAGAATGAGCTGAATGGGCTGCTGACTTATGACCGTCTGCTGAAGTGCGATCCGGCAGCGATCGCCAAAGCTAACCGTTTTCAGTATCCCATCCCGACTTACCGCGAAATCGTTCCGACTTCGGAAAAAGTAAGCCAGACCTGGAAATATACGTTTGCGTCACCTGCCGCCGCCTGGACCCAGTCGGCCTTCGACGATACCGCCTGGAAGCAAGGACCCGGGGGCTTCGGCACCGATCCCCCAGGGCGTGGCCTCCTCGGTACGCCGTGGCGGGACAGTCCGGGTGACATCTGGCTCCGCCGCTCATTCAATCCCGGCACCCTGACACCCGCGCAAATCGCACGGTTGGTATTTCGTGATTATCACGACGAGGACATCGAAGTTTATATCAACGGAGTCCTGGCGTACTCCGCTGGCGGCTACACTTCAACGTATGAGAGCCGTCCGTTGAGCGCGGCAGCCAAGCAAAGTCTGCGGCAGAATGCCGATAATATGCTCGCCGTCCACTGCCATCAGACAATCGGCGGCCAGTACATCGACGTCGGTATCTATGAGAGAATCCCGTAATATTTCGCCTCACTCTGAAATCCCGGCTTTGTGCCCTTGACAAAGCCGGGTGGCAGAAGGTATATTTCTCCTGCGTCGAATTATGGAAGATGCTAGGGCAAATGGATGTACACACGCTCCGAAGCTGGGAAGATCGGCTACGCAAAGTCAGTGGCGTCAATGGAAAATCAGCGCAAGTTGCAAGCTGATGCCTCACATGCCAAGCATGAGCAGGACACGGCTAAGTGCAGGTTTTGCGATGCTCCACTGCCCTACAAAAAGCGTGCCAACAAGTTTTGCAATCACTCTTGTGCAGCAAAGTTTTCTGGGAGAAACATCGGCTCTGAAGTGCCTAAGTTCTGTCTGCGCTGCAAATCCCCGATTTTGGGTCTTGGTAAAGTGTACTGTTCGACGCAGTGCTCACATCGACACAAAACCGAGAAGTTTGTTGTGCGGTTTCTGAGCAACAGCTCAGCTATCGGCAGTGGTTCGCTGCCTGCGATACGGCGTTACTTGATTCGGATCCGTGGTGAAAGCTGCGAAGCATGTGGATGGGCTGTCAAACACACTATTACTGGCAATGTACCACTGGAAGTTGACCATCGAGACGGTAATCATAGCAATAACAAGATCGAAAACTTACGAATAATTTGTCCGAACTGTCACTCTTTGACACCTAACTTTCGGAATCTGAATAAGGGGCACGGGCGAGAATATCGTAAAAAGGTGCCGGGATAGCTCAGTTGGTAGAGCGGCGCTTTTGTAAAGCGCATGTCGCGGGTTCGAATCCTGTTCCCGGCTGATTTCACTTTCGAGTTGACTTTCGCACATATCATGGGTCGGTGTCCGAGTGGTTAAAGGAGGCGGTCTGTAAAATCGTCGGTGCAAGCCTACACAAGTTCAAATCTTGTCCGGCCCATAAA
>JANXNV010000096.1 GCA_025353925.1 Armatimonadota bacterium | reverse complement strand
GACCTGTGCCGGTGCCGAGGACACCAGAAACAGTCCGCCAATTACGGCGGCGAGTGCTCCAGCGGCGATGGTCAGCCGGAGGCGGGCAGAGACGGTAGGCATGATGTGATTTCCTTTACTGAGTATCTGCTGGACACGGCGGCCCAGAGAGGATCGAAATGGAGCGACGCCTGCGCCGAGGGCACGTTGGCGGCGGGACGGCTGACGACGTTCCGCAAGGGAGAGGAGGCAGTCGGCGTAGGCGCGGGGCGGGCAGTCGCGGGCCAAGACGGATAGGTCGCAGGCTTCTTCGCCGATCGCTTCCAGGCGGCGGCAAAGCAGCCAGAGCAGGGGCTGGGGCCAGAGCAGGGCTGTGAGGAGGCGGGAGAGCAGCAGCCAGAGGGTATCGTGGCGGTCCCGGTGGGCCAGCTCATGGGCGAGGATAGCGCGAAGGGCGGCGGGGTTGAACTCGGTTTCGGCGTTTGCGGGCAGGAAGATCGCCGGTCGCAGGACTCCCGCGAGGAAAGGGCTGCGGACGGCGGGGTGCGCGAACAGCGTGGGCGGACGTGGTGTGAGTTCCGAGAGAAGATCAAAGGCGGGGCCGGAGGTCAGGCGGCGAGCGGTGCGGTGCAGGGTCGTCAGGTGCCGCAGGCAGGCGGCGAGCCAGAGGAGCAGAAAGAGGGTGGTGAGGGGCCAGAGGAGACCCACCCCGACGCTGCGCGTCTCCCCTCCCGAAACGAGTGGGGCAGGAGTTAGTGGAGGGGCAATGAGAGGTCCGTGATTGGTAGAAGTCGGTTTTGGGAGATCGGATAATCGTGGCAGTGCTGCTTCAGAGAGTGGCGCAGGCTTTGAGGAGATATGCGGCACGGTGTGCGGCACTGTGCTCGGCAAGCTGAGGTGCCAGAGGGGCTGTATATGGCCGACTAAGGGGTAGGCTAGCAGCGGTGCCAAGGCAACGGCGAGCAGGGTGGCACGTCCGAGTGCGGTTTGGACAGCGGGGCCGCGTTTACGTGCCAGATGCAGAGACAGCAGACCCAGAGTCAGAAGAAGTGTGGACTGGAGCAGCCAGAGCAGGCCGGTTTGGAGCAGGGGAGTCATAGTGTTTCCTCCGTAGGGGCGGGAGAAGTGTCAATGAGTGTTCGCAAACGAGACAGCTCTTCGCCGGAGATTTCTTCGTGCTGCAGGAGATGCGAGACCAGGCTGTAGACCGAGCCGCCGAAGACGCGGGTCAGAAGGTCACGGGCGGCGGTGGTGGTGACTTCGGCTTCCTGTGAGAGAGGCCGGAAGACGAAGATGCGATCGCGGCTCTCGTGGGTGACCGCCCCTTTAGTTTCCAGCTTACGCAGCAGGGTCTGCACCGTACTGTGCGCGATCGGAGCGGCCAAACACAGCGCATCGGTGATCTCACGGGCGGTCGCCTCCCGGCGTTCCCAAAGAACCTGCATAATTTCCAGCTGGACTTTCCCCAGACGGGGAGATGATTTGACACTCATGAGCAATCTCCGTTTACCATAGTAAATGATATACGGAGTTTACCTCGGTAAACGCAGATTGTCAAGGGGGGTAGTGACCAATTATTTTGCTGTGTCAGCACCGAACACGAGGAGATAAGTGTCACTCGGCTTCATGTGAAGAATACACTGTTTGACATCGCGAAGTACTCGAATTGGCTCCACTCCGGTCATCACCTGTTCCGACCAGTTGGCGATGACATATTGACCGGTCGGCTTCTGCATTACCAGATGGCTCGTGGTTGGGTTTGAGAAGGTGACAGCCGGAGAAGCCGGCTTGAAGCTGGGTGCTGACCCGGGTCCGCAGCGGCCTGTGTCGCTTTTCAGGAGTGTCGTCAGCGTGTGAAAGTATCTGGCCGCTTCATGCGCAGTATTCCCAGGGTAGGAGAAGAAGCCATAGGTGTTTTCCGGGGCACTGTCCTGCAGGCCGTAAACGATGTACGCGGCATCACCGGCGGCGGCACTGTCAAAGGCTCCCATGACAAGGTATTGACCGAAGACGGCGGCGGAAAAGTTTGCGGATCGGTAAGCACCGATCTCGGTGTGTGCGATCGGCTTACCGGGCGTGGTCAGGGCGGCGAGGAGACGCAATTGGTTGAGGACATCCACTGGACGCTGGCCCGGCACATGAAGATAGGTATGTGCAGCACCAATTTCAGCCGGCCCTGCTGTGTAGTTCTGATGGATTCCCGTGTCGCCGGGATTGTAGTCGCCCTGCCAGTGGTTAGCAGCCGTCCATCCGGAACCGAACTCCATCTGGCTCACCGGGATATTTCGCCCCTGGAGGTGCGCCCAATTGTGGAGCGACTGCTGCACCAGAGCGGAATCCGGCAGCGTCGCCCCCTCCCCTTGCGGATAAGTGTTGTCTGGTTCGTTTGGGCCGCCCATGGCATAAATCAAGCCTGGGAACGTCTGATAAATCGCTTCCTCGTACGCTAATACGCTGCGCTGGTACTGCGGACCAGCCTCATCAATCGAGGTCCAGAAGCGGCCATAAGGACTCCACGCCTTTTGAACGTCCTTCCATTTCTTACCGGTGTCGGCGGAGTGCGCCCAGTCGCGATCAAGGCGCACGCCCAGATAGTTGAGCTGCGTACCGACCAGAGCCGCATTCGTATTCCAGGGATCACTTTGCGTCAAGCCGTCGAGATGCGTATTGACGCCTAAATGGTTGAGAAAGTCCTCGGTCGAAAGCGCAGTGCGTCCCGGCATGGAGCGAGAGGGCAACTCTGGGTCGCCCGGAGAGGGCTTGACCGCCATTAGGAGCGCAGCGGCGATACCGCAAAGCAAAATCGGCCGTAATCTTCTCTGAAACATCTCATTTCTGTGCCCTTGTCGCGGAAAGTCTTTTGGACTTGGATCTAAAGTCTTTTGGGCTTGGATCTATGGGAAGCACTGTACCCGATCACAGGCAATTCGAGAGAAATGCCGTAGACTGACTTACCCTCAAACTGCTGTCGGTGCCTCGGTGGTACTGCGGCGGGGAGGCAGCACGACAGTCAGCGGGGCGAAGCGCTCGCGCAGGACATGAGCCAGGGCGCGGAGTGCCCATTCTTCGCTGCGGCGGTGGCCGATGATGATCACACCGAGGCCGGTGTCCACGATGGCTTCGCGGGCGGATTGACGCAGCTGGCCGGTGATGTAGACCTGGGCACCACGCCGCGAAGCTTCGTGCATGAGGTCAGAGGTCATGGCGGCGACCACCGCCACCCGGGTGACTTCATCGCGCTCGCAGGTGCGGGCCTCTTCACGCCCCCCGAATGTTTCCGTGACCGACTTGTAAAACGCCGAAACCGTCTGTGGGAGGACATCGCCGATCATCCCCAAAGGCCGCTCCTTTCGTTGCCCGATCGGATACGGAAACTCGATGCCCAGGGCATCGGCCAGGCGCGGGTTGAAGCCCAGGGCTAGACGCTCTTCGAAGGGCAGATGGGAAGCGAGTATGCCGACATCTTCGGGCAGACTAATTCCTTCCAGCTTATTCGGGCGATGCAGGAAGAGTGCATCCAGCTTGGCGTCTTTAACCCAGTCGGCCAGGCCCGGCCAGGGATCGAGTGCGAGGCCGAGGCGGGTGACGGAACGACCGAAATGACGGTAAACGGTGGGAGGCTCGTCGGGGTAAATCGCGGTATTCAGGTACTGGTCCAGGAAGTTCGCGAGGTTGTTCGGGGAGATCATACACTGCTTATTCCCACGAGAACGCTTGTTTACTCCAAACGTGTCGAAACTTGACTTTCACGAGGCGAATATGCTATAATTACGAGTGATTTCCCGCAAATAACTCACACTTTCTGCGAACAAGATCGAAGACACGGTGTAGGAGAATAGAACTTGGCTAAGGCAAAAAAAGACGGCACAAACAACAGTTTATTGAACGTCGAGACAGAGAAAGCAGAGTCGCAGGCATTCGATGGGCTGGGGGGCGGCAAGAGCGGCGAAGCGGCGGCTCAACTCGACACGACCGGGCGGCAGGTCGTGGTGGATATGCTCAGTGAAGGTGTCACCGATGCCGCCGCGATGGGTCTGGTGACGGAAGAGTACACCGCGAACACCATTCGGCTGCTGGAAGGCGTGGAGCATGTCCGTACACGGCCCGCTATGTACATCGGAGATACGGGGTCCAGTGGTTTGCACCACCTGCTTTTTGAGATTGTGGACAACTCCATTGACGAAGTTCTGGCAGGACACGCGACCGAGATCTGGGTGACTTTGAATGCCGATAAGACCGTGACCGTCCGTGACAACGGACGCGGCATCCCGGCGGATACGAATGAAGCGACGGGCCTGACCGGAGTTGAGCTGGCCTTGACCAAGCTGAATGCGGGCGGCAAGTTCGGCGGCGGCGGTTATAAGGTCTCGGGCGGTCTGCACGGGGTCGGCCTGTCGTGCGTCAATTTCCTCTCCGAGTGGTGTGAAGCGATTGTCGAGCAGAAGGGCAAGAAGTACAAGTTCCGCTGCGCTCGCGGTATCCCGAAGCCGAAGGGTTTGAAGGAGATCGGGCCGTCCGACGAGCATGGCACGACTATTACCTGGCTGGCCGATTCGGAGATCTTCGGCGAGTACAACTACAAGCCGGATGTGTTCGAGTCGCGTATCCGCAACACCTGTTATCTGAACCGCGAAGTCACCATCCACTTCCACGACAAGCTGACCGAAGGCGCGGAGCCGGTGACGTACCACTATCAGCGCGGCATTGCGGAGCTGGTCGAGCATCTTAACGAAAACAAAGACGCCATCGGACCAACCATTTACTTTTTGAAGAAGCGCGATGATGTCCAGGTGGAGATCGCGCTGCAGTACAACCAGACCTACTCGGAGACCGTGCTGTCGTTCGCGAACAACGTCCACACCAAAGAAGGCGGCACCCACTTGTCGGGCTTCCGCACGGCACTGACGCGCGTCATCAATCAGTACGCCCGTAAGACCGGAGCGATTAAAGAGAAAGACATCAACCTGAGCGGCGACGATGTCCGCGAGGGCCTGACGGCGGTTCTGTCCGTGCGCCTCTTCAAGCCGCAGTTCGAGGGACAGACCAAAGCCAAGCTCGGCAACTCCGAAGTCGAGGGCATCGTCAACTCGATCATGGGCGAGGGCCTGACGCAGTTCCTGGAAGAGAACCCGGCAGTCGGCAAACGGATCGTCGACAAAGCCCTAACCTCCCAGCGTGCCCGGGACGCCGCCCGCAAGGCCGCCGACTTGATCAAGCGCCAGAGCAGCTTGGAGAACTCCAACTTGCCCGGCAAGCTGGCTGACTGCACCGAGCGCGACCCGAAAAAGTGCGAGCTGTTTTTGGTTGAGGGAGATAGTGCAGGGGGATCAGCCAAGCAGGGCCGGGACCGGCGGTATCAGGCGATCCTGCCGCTAAGGGGCAAGATCATCAATGTCGGCAAGGCGGCTCTGGACAAGACGCTGGAAAATAACGAAGTCCGCAGCTTGATTACGGCTTTGGGGATCGGGATCAAAGTGGACAGCGATGATGATGCGAATGAAGGCGAGTCGTCGTCGAAATTCGATCTCTCCAAACTGCGTTACGACCGGATCATCATCATGACCGATGCTGATGTCGACGGCAGCCACATACGCACCCTGCTGCTGACGTTCTTCTTCAGCTATATGCAGCCGTTGATCCAGGAGGGCCATGTCTACGTCGCCCAGCCGCCGCTCTACTCGATCAAGTCCGGGAAGGACCTGCGTTTGTACGCCCGGTCGGAAGAGGAGCGCGACCGGATCGTTCGGGACCTGAAGCGTAAGGATGTCCAGGTGGGCCGTTTCAAAGGCCTCGGCGAGATGAATGCCCAGGAGCTGTTCGAGACGACATTGAACATCGAGACGCGCACGATGGCCCGTGTCACCCTCGACGATGCCGAGAAGGCCGCCGAGATGTTCTCCATCCTGATGAGCGAAAAGGTGGAGCCGCGTAAGCAGTTCATTATCCGTTACGCCCGCGAAGTCTCGAATGTGGATTGGCACTGTTAGGATGAAGATAGCCCCCCTGTCCAGAACTTTCATGGCAGGGGGATTTCTCTGCCTGCTCCTCGCTGGCTGCACCCCCCGCGACACCATCGTCAAAGCCGCCCCTTCGTCCTCACTGGTCGGTGATGAGCTGCTCGCTCCCGGCGTTATCCACCGGGCGATACCGACAGGCGACAGCAGCGGCGTTGATGTGATCGACAATGACCTAACCACCTCGCGTGCCCGCTGGAGCGTTCAAACACACGGGGTCGCTTCGGTAAACGGGCGCATTGTCGGTCAATCCTATACTCCGCGCGAGTGGCTGACCCGGACCCACGGGCTGGCAGTGGTCAACGGAGGCTACTTCGGCCAGTATGAGGACACCGAGGGCCGCAAGGATTTCGTGGGCCTGCTGGTGCAGCGGGGGAAGGTCCGGCATGCGGCTCCGCCGCTGACCGGGCAGGGCAGCCCGACTATCCCCCGGGGCCGGTATATACGCAGCGCCTTTGGGCTGACAGCGGGGGGGCAGCCTTCGATTGTCTGGGCTGCGACCCGGCCCGGCAAGCCGCAACTGATGGATGTTTACGATAGCCCCATGGGCAGGCCGCGTTCGGCCTGGCGCGTCGCGGAAGCGGTCGGCTGCGGGCCGATGCTGATCGCGGGGGGGCGCACCGTGGTCACGGACTCGCGGGAGCGTCTGGTCAGCCCCGGTCTGCGTCCCCGGACTTTTGTCGCTTATGACCGGCAGAACGGCAGGCCGAGGCACCTGATCGTCGGCACGGCTTCGGCCTCCGATTTCCCCGGATTGGCGAAATGGATCGCCGCCTACTTCCCTCGGTACCATCAAACCCGCGCGGAGGCCGCCATGTGCCTCGACGGCGGAGCATCGACTCAGATGTCTTACACGCTCCGCGGAACCCTGCAATCCCCACGCGAAACGGGTGTCACGGTCCCCGATGCCCTTGTTCTCCTGCCGACCCGGTAAATCTGCTTGTCAGCGTCCGCCTGTCTGTGGTACAATGAGCTGCTTGCAGGGAGGACTCGACTTGCAGGGAGGACTCAAAAATGCGCCGTTACAAAACCGTGGTGACCGATTACGAGGGAATGCAGGGGGTGCTCGATACGCACTCTGAGCAGGGGTGGGTACTGCTGTCTCTGGCACCTGACACCTGGCGGCGGACGTTTTCCGAAAACAGCGGGATGGAGCAGTCGCCGTTTGAGGAGCTGGATTCCAGCAGCCGGGGCATGCGTGAGTACTCGGCATCGTACTATTTATTGGTGTTCCAGTACGACGAAGGTCGAACTCTTCAAGAGGCGTACGCAATCGCCGAAGAGCCAATGAGTATTGGGCAGATGAGCGAAAATTAGCTACTTCGCCAGTCCCTCCCCGCACTCCGGGCAGAAGACAAAGGCTCGGTACAAAATCTTTGCCTTGCAGTTTGGGCAGGTGCGAAAATCGTCCGGCGGGGTATCCGTGAAGGCTTCCGTGGTCGGCCTTGGGGTGTCGGACATCTTCGGATACTCGCCTTTCAGGATGGTGGCGTATTCCTCAGTTTTCGCCCAGGCATCGATCTCCATCGCCCGCACTGCCGGGAACGGATGGGTAGTTTGCAGGGTTCGGCCCAGTCGCAGAAATGAATTCAGGGCATCCCGGCCCATCTCCTCGTACTCTTTCCCCTGCTGCAAAAACGCGTCTTTATCCATTTGGGCGTACAGCCTGCGCGAGCCGCCCGCCAGCTTCATTTCCACGTTCACAACCGTCGTGATGTCCTGCGTCGTCAGCAGGCCCGCCCGATCCGCCGTCAGCTCACTCTGGCGATACCAGTGAAAGAACGCGTAAAACAGGCCAACGCCCAGCCCCTGCGCCAATCCGAAGGTGCGCCCGCCGAGACGCAGCAGCAAAGTCGCCAGGAACTCCGCGATCTGCCGGTACAGCACGTGGCCCGCCTTGATATGTCCCAGCTCATGCCCCAGCACGACCCGCCACTCCTCTTCGTCCAGCAGCTCCAGCAGCCCGGAATGGACGACGATGATCGGGGCCTCGACACAGAACGTGAACGCATTGGCGTCGGGCCGCTGATCGATGTAAAGCTGCGGCACAGGCATATCCAAAATGGCGCAGCATTCGACCAGCTCGGCGTACAGGTCTCGGCACTGGGTCCGGTCCACCCGAACCATATCCGAGAGGCAGAGCATCTTCCCGGCCCGGTCGCCGCCGAATTCATTGAACTTGCGGAACACCCAGTCCAAGCCGGGGGCTTTGCGCAGGACGGCGAGAGTTGAGCGGTCGGTAGAATGCTCAAAAGCGGTGGAGGACAGGCCGGGAAATCGCTGGCGATCGGACATGGGCTTGGTCCTTTTTGTGTGATGAGGAAACGGCATTGAAATGCCGGTCTAACCGTAGGGGCGGGGCTTGCCCCCGCCCTCATGTCTTGCTCGCTCGATTGCCATCTCCTGGATTGTCCATCCGGGTGATGGTAATTCATGGGTGATGGTAATTCAGAGGTCGGGGGCAAGCCCCGCCCCTACGGGTTTAGAAGAGTGTCCAAGCCACCAAACTTGCTTCGCGCACCTTCACTCCCGCTCCAGCGTCACCCCGACAATCTTAACCTCTGGGTCATTGGGCAAAACCAGCCCGGTCAGCTTCTTGCTCGGATCCAACCGCAGCGTGTAGTCACCGAGCGTGACCGGCAGCGGCTTAATTCCGGTGAGTGCATGGTGGTAGGCGGCGGTGTACCCAGCGGTCGCGCCGTCCGCGGTCGGCAGGGTAGTCCAATTGGCGACGGTGAGAGAGACGGGAGAAAGAGCATCGCGGTCATACTGCACGCCGAAACTGGCGGTGACCGGCGCGGTGCTTCCGGCAGCCATCAGCAGGTGGATCGCTTTGTATTTGCCGCCCGGCAGAGAGAGCGTCTGGCCGGTGCAGGAGACGACATTCGGCTGGCCATCGCGAACGTTCGGGTAGAGGAACGAGATCGCATGATTGGAATTCAGGTCTTTGCCGACTCGGGCAGTGTAGTAGCCGGAAGGATAAAGCGGCGGGCCGGGCTTGCCGATCAGCAGCGGATTGAGATCGACTTCCGCCGTGCCGTCCGGGGGCAGAAACTCGGCGGGGAGCGTAGAACCGTGCCCGTCGAAGCCGCCGGATTTAGAGGCGGGGCCGGAGGCGATGCCGACACTGTTGAAGGCTTTGGCCAGGTCTACCGGAACCGTGGTGCCTTTGCCGCCGACGGTGACGAACACTTGAAGGAGGTCGTCGCCAAGCGTCAGAGGCTGGGCGGATTGCCAGAGGCCGTCGGACTGGCGGACATCCCAGACTAGGGCGTAGCGGCCCGGCTGCTTCGGGGCGACAAAGGTCGCGGAGACAGCGCCATCGACTTCACCGGGTGCAAGGTCTTTGCTCAGAACCGCCGTTGACCCGCCGTCCCATTCTCGCTCCGTGCCGTCGAGGTAGTACCAGTGGTACCCAAGATGCGTGTCGGCTTTTTTCAGCGTGGTTCGGCCTGAGTTCGTGAGTGCCAGCGTCGCTGTCGCTTCTTTCCCGGCGTCGATCGTACGCGGCAGATCGGCGAGCAGCAGAGAGGCACCGGGCAGTGTCTTCGTCACGGCAAGGCTCTCGTCATAGCCGCCAATGACGGCGGATCCCAGGGCATCGGGGCGAACAAACCAGTGGATGCGGTAGTCTCCGTCCTTGAGGAGCTTGCCGGACTTGTCCGCGGTGGGGATGGTCTGGGTGACGACGGCGACCTGACCAGGCGAGATCGGATCCACCCCAAGTGCCTGGCTGCCTTCGGCTACGGTCACGAGATTTCCGCCGTCCGGGTCGGTGGTCTGCACTTTCCAGCCGAGCGTGTAGCCGACCGGCCAAGCGGCGGCCCCGTCGTTGCGGACCTGAACCGTCCCTGAGACATCGGTTCCGGACAGTGCGATTCCCGGCGTGGTCGTCCCGAGGAACGTCGCCTGTGCGGCTCCGACGCCGGCATTCGTGCCGATGACCGTCACCGGCACCTGCAGCGGCGTGTCACCGGCGTAGGAGAACCAGCGGTCCTGGCCCTGAACCATATCAACGACCAGCGTGTAGTCACCCGGCTCCAGGTCTTCGCCGAAGTTGTTACGGGCCACGAGGCCGAGGGAGAGTGTCAGTGCATGCCCCGGCAGGACATCTTTTCCGACGGCGATTCGCGGGGCGCTATCGTCGACCAATCGGCCATCTTTGTACCAGCGCGTGTTGAGGGAATAGCCTTCTCCGGCCCGCCAGGGAAGGGACCCGGCGTTTTCGATCCGCACGGGAATCTGGTACAGAGTCTTCGGGTAGATCGTGCGTGGGACAGCGTGGGCCAGGTACTTGGCGTGCCACTGACGGGTGCCGTCGAATTGGATCGCCTGGGCACGGGTGGCGTCGGCATACTGCTCGCCGTACTGGCGAGAGGCGGCGATCTCCGTGCCATGCAGGAAGTCGTTCCAGCTGTCGATTACGATCTGATCAGGCGTGGAAACCAGCGCGACCTGCCACGACGTATCATAGGTGCGGCCGCCTTTGCGGCCTGTGACGCCGTTCTTGTCAACCCGGCCCGGTGATACCGAGGCCACGCCGACATTGTAATAAGCTCGCGCGATCGCAGTCCCATCGGCCAGCGTCGCTTTACTGCCGGTGCCGATTGTCAGATCGTAGACCAGGACGCCGCTTTCGCCCTTGCCGACCACCTCCTGCACAGCCCGGAACTCCGCGGGTAGGTGCGCGTAGATCACGTCCAAGTCAGGCTGACCCGCCGTGGCATCGACACCGATCAGCGGGTAGTCCTGCCCTGCCGCCTTCAGCTCTTTCAGAGCGACGACCAATGCGTCCAGCTCGCGGGTCAGCAGCGTGTCGGTCGGACTGGTTCGCAGCAGGGCGACTTCCACCCCGGCCTGACGCATTCCCGCGAGCTGCTGGCGGTGCCAGGCCGGGCGCAAGCCGGAAAACCAGGGGCCGGCTCCGTTCATCGGCTGGTCGGCAAGAAGGGTGCCGCCTGAAGCGTTCCAAACATTCTGCGCTGCCCCCTTACGGCCATTGGCGTTGTAATCGATACGCAGGATCGCCATCACGAACGGCGGCGGCTTCGGGGCACTGAGTACAAACGCGCCGCTGTTGACGACTACGCCGTCAGGAATGGGGGCGTTTTGTGCTGTCCGCACCGGCTTCGGGGTCTTGCCCGGCTTCGGAGGCGGCGGCGCGATCACCGGGACTTCCAGGCCGGTTGGGTTTTTGATGCCGCCGGGGACAATCTGAATATACCCATGTCCTCCCGGCAGATCGATCATCCCTGTTGGCAGAGTGGCGGTCTGCACCGCCGTGGACATCCCAAGCGGCGGCGGGTTATCGAACGGCGATTCGGTCGTGTTCGGCTCCTCGGCGACAGTCGGGGCGGGGGCGGAAATCGGTTCCGTGCCGAAGGCCAGGCGGGTCGAAGCGGGCCAGTCGCCGCTGACGATGGTGCCGTTGACGCGCGGGAACGCTCCGGTCACTTTAGCGCAGACCACGTTTTCCGGTGTGGACGAGGCCGAGACTCCCGGCGCGGCAAAGGTCAGCCGTGACCACTTGGAAGGATTCTGGACATCGCCTTTGCCTTTGACTTTCGGTGAGAGGGAATAAAATTGGCTGCCGGGTGCGGCTTCGCTGTCCCGGTCTCGGGAGAGAACGTTAAAACCCCAGGTCGTCCCGGCCTTCGGCGGACCGGAGAGGCCGATTTCTGACCACGGAATCGCCAGCTCGACATCGTAGCCCTTGTCAGTGCCTGCCGCCGAGTTCAGCTTGCCGTGGACTGTCGCGGCATATTTGTAGCTGTAGACCGCCTTGCCTTTCGGCGTTTTCGTGCCGTCGCCGATGCTGAAGTAAGCCCCCTGAGCGACCGACACGGCCATCTGATAGCTTTGCGGAGTCCGCACTTTGGCCCGGGCGTTATCCGTTTCGAAGAACACTTCGACATCGTCATCCATCTGCGGCTGGGATGTCGTGTTGCTGTTGGTCCCGACGACGTTCGTGTCATTGACCCGAAAGGCCGCGTAAAAATAATAGTCGTCCCAGGTCGTATACATCGCCCCGACTCGAAGGCCCGCTCCCTCCTCGGCAGGGGCAATTTTCGGAGCCGCCCCAACGGGGCTTGCGAGCGTTGGCAGCAGGAGAATTAAAGAGAAGGGAAGAAGGCGTTGGGCGGCGGTACCCGGTAGTCTTTTCAGCATACGCTCGTTATACCCCCATGGGTGGGTGATGTCAAGGAATATCTGAGTGAGTGGGCAGAGCCACGAGGGTCTGGGTGACTTCCGCAAGTTTATCAATCCTCAGCGTGCCAAGTCGGCGTTTTATCAAAGCTCCCCCGACTGAATAGACGTAGCCTGGTCGTAGATAGCACTGCTGGTTGAGTCTGCCTCCCAAAATATCGCCATTGTCCAAGTTGAGAAGATGCGGATCTGGGGCCATTTGCGTTGTAATAATGCACAGCAAATAGTCGTGGCTCCCTCCAAAGGGGAGCACGGCGAGTACAAGTGCTGGTCGGACTTTAAAACCCTCATCGCCGGAATAGGGGAATGGTGTCAACACAATGTCGCCTCTTAAATATTTCGCCATGCTGCCTCTGCTTCAGGTGTATCCCAAAATTTTCGCAGTGTTTGCTCGCTTGCGATAGCTGTTGCACGACCTAAATCTTCAGGCAAGTCCGGTATTTCATAGACTTCGCCATCATCAGTAGTAAATGTTACAGGTGATGTTCCGAATAATCGCCGCCGTGCCCACTCACTGACTGAAACACCAGCGTGTTCTGCATCTCTTTGAATTCGGGTCTGCTCGTCTATTCCAATCTCGATTTCGAGAACAGCCATAGTTTGGTTCCTCCGATTTTATTTCTATTGTGACACAAAAAGGCAGATTCAGGAGAAAACACGCGCATCACTGCCGCCGCGCTTCACGATGCGGCAGCCGAAGAGACCCCCCGCCATCGCACCGGGCTTGGCCTGGAAGCGCACGGTAATCGCCGTCTTTCCGGCAAGCAGTGCTGCCGGGAGGGGGGTGTCGACATCGAAGAACTGCCCCGGCTTGTTCTGGCTCAGTGTCTGGGAAGCGATTTTGGTGCCGTCCACGAGAATGTCGAACACGCGGTTTCCCACTTCCCCGCCCCAATACGTGCAGACAAGGTTCTGGGCCGTATGCGGCAGTGTTTTCAGTGTAAACGAGAACCAGCCGCCATCCGCCGCATCGCGCCAGCGCCTCTCGCCGAGCGGGCCGGAACTGGACTTCTCGCTTTGCAGTTTGTGGTCCACCTCCGGCTGCTGCTCGCCGATCCGCATTTCGTCAACCGTCCGCGCTTCCAAAGCCCGCTGCTTCTCCTGTTCGGCCTGATACTCCGCCTCATGCCGCTTCCAGCCCTCCGGGGTAAACGTATCCCAGTAGACGGTGTAGCGGCTGAAATAGGTCGTGTTGAACGGTTTCAAGGTCATATCGTTCGGGCGGCCCGCCCCGACGGTTTGGAACGTCAGCGGCTGCCCGATTATGGGCTTGATCCAGGTCTCGAGCGGCTTGCCTTCGGTGATCAGCACTGGAACACGCGGGTCGCTGACACCATAGTAGGCTCCCTGGTCCCCGGTCGCATAGGGCATTGGCGCACTCATCCCAGCTTCGCCTAGCTGCCCGGCCAAGACGACTGGACCGTAAAGAAGCGCGATTTTATTCGGATCGTCGGGCATTGCCTCGGAGTGAAGATGCATTGGCAGAGTGATATCTACTTTGTCGCCGTTCTTCCAGGGGCCGGGCACGGTCACATAGCTGCTGGGCGTCGGGTTGATTGGCTGCACTTTTCCGTTGACGACGACTTTCATGCCGCGTGTCCACGCGGGAACACGGATTTTGAGTGCCGCGCTGACCGATTCGGCGCAGGTGAAAATCATTCGTGTGGTGTCTTTTTCGGGGAACTGCGTTTCCTGCCGAACTGTCAGGCCCTTCGCTTGCCATTTCAGCTCAGAGGGGATAAACAGGTTGACATAGAGGCTGTCGGCGTCGTGGAAGTAGATGCTGTCGCCGTATTTAACATGGTTTTCCATACCGGTGCCGACGCAGCACCAGAACGACTCGGTCGGGCTGCTGAAAGTCTTGAAGTGGCCGGGCTTCAGCGAAACGTAGTAGGTCATCATACCGCGCTTCGGGTCCTGCGAGGCCAAAATGTGGTTGTACAGGGCACGCTCGTAATAATCAGCATAGGCGGGGGAAGCGGTCCACTCGAAGAGATGCCGGGTCAGCTTCAGCATATTGTACGTGTTGCAGGTCTCCGCCGTGCCGGGGCTGAGATGGGCACTGAGCTTGCCGGGGGCATCGAAATGTTCGCCATCGGTGTTCGCCCCGATCACGTAGGAGCGCGTATTGACCACGCGGTCCCAAAAGAACTCGGCGGCAGTGCGGTCTTTCGCCTCCCCGGTCAGCTCGTAAAGTCGCGCCAAACCGATCAGCTTTGGGACCTGCGTGTTGCCGTGCAGACCGGTCAGGTCGTCCTCGCGGCGGGTCAGTGGGTCCAGAACCGCCTTGTGATAAAACTTGCGCGATATCTCCAGATACTTGTGTTCGCCGGTCAGAGCGTAGACATCCGCGAGGGCCTCATTCATGCCGCCGTGTTCGTCGGACAAGAGCACCTGCCACTGATCGTCGCTGAGCGCGGCGGTTGTCACAATCACCCAGTCAGACAGCTTCATCAGGACATTTTTTGCCTGTGCGCTGTCTGCATACAGATACGAATCGCGCAGGCCCGCCAGCAGTTTGTGCATGGTGTACCAGGGCACCCAGCCGCGATGCGCCCCGTCGCCTTTGCCGGCGGCGACATCGGCGAACATAGCTTTGCCGTCCGGGATGGCCGAAACGTAGCCCTTCCCGTTTTTCTCCTGGCACACAGCCAGCTCGCCGACGATGTAATCGATGCGCTGCTTCAAACGCGGATCGCCTGTCGCACGGTAATCCATCGAAACGGCGGAAAGGTAATGGCCGAGAATATGTCCGGCGACCCCAGAGTTTTCCCATCCGCCATAAATTGGCGCTTTTGCGTCCAAGCCTGCTTCCGTTCGGAAATTGTGGAGCAGGCGGTCCGACTCCAGTGACAGCAGGTAGGCCGTGTCTCGTTCCCGGGCCTGCTGAAACGGGCCGTCCAGAAGGCGGACATCGGCCAGGTCGAAGGCCTGGACTTTACCGGTCACTGCCGGCCCGACTTTCCAGACGGAGGGCCGAAGCTTCTCGCTCGCCGCTCCCGCTTGAGTGGCTGCCGGGAGCAGAGTGGAAGAAACCATTGCACCGCCGGCAAGGGCCACACTTTTTATTAGAAATTCGCGTCGCTTCATTTTCCCGCTCCTGCATTTGTATAACGATAATTGAACCGGCCATCCGGCGCACTGTCGCCGACATACCACCAATTAGCGATACGCTTCGGATCGCCGCCGACCGGGGCGTTGTCCACCCAGTGAAAATCAAAATCAGTACGGCTCGAGGCCGTGAGGCCGAGCAAAGTACGCGGCACGGTAATCTGCATCTCGGCACCGAGGGCACGGTAGGCGACCGGCCAGGTTTTGCCGTCGGCCAGTCGTTTCAGCGTGGTCAGGTTGCTGCTCAAGACGCGGCTGTTGATGGTGTAATCGTACCCGTTCCAGCCTGTCTTCGGGCTGCGATCCGTGTCGATCAGAAGCTGCATCCAATTGGGGTCGGTGCCGGGTGTCAATTTCGTTCGGGCACGCACATAAAAATAAATATTTCGGGTATCGCAGGCGACTTTGGCACTGACAATGTCATTGCGGCCGGAATTGTCCACATAATGTTTGCCGCCCCAGCCCGGCCAGTCTCGGTGCGGCGTGTCTCCAGCGGCGTCCAAAAACTCGGGAGTGATCGTCCTCCAGTCCGTCATCTTCTTCGGCGTTTGTAATCCGTGTGCGGCAGGCTGGGTCCGGGTGCCCTTGAACTGCCGGATACCGTCTACAAGCTGCATGTAATAGTTATCCCCAAAGCCGTCTTTCATCGGCATGGCGTCCCGGCTGAACTCGGCGTTGTACTCATCCACGAAATAGTACTGGCCCGCTGCCGTGACCTGACCCAGCATAGGAACCGTCGGCTGATACTGCCGCCCGGCGGTCCATTCATTCCAGCCGGTGACGAAAATAAACTCCGGGTCGATTTGGATTGCATCCCGCCACTGCTGGGAAAAAAGCTTGCCTTTGCCGGTATCCGCCGCCAGTCCTGACGCATCAACCGGCGGCTCTTGACCACCTGAATGCTCGCCGCCCCGGAAGCTGCGGCCCAGGTTGGAGGTCGACCAGCCGCCCAGTGTCACGGGGACTTCTTCCGGCACCTTCGGGTCATTGTGCCAGCCATAACGCTGCGGCTGGTTCGTGTCGATCCACTGCCACTCATTCCTGCCATCGTTATGCGGACCTCGGGTGTTGGCCCAAGAATAACGCCAGTTGAAAAAGCTTCGTACTTCGGGCCGGGGCGGCCCTTTAACCGGATCGGAGCCGTTCGGGTCCCCTAAGACCAGCGGCTTCCCCTGCCAGAGGAACCAGAGGTCTTTGTAGCGGCCTCTGGCGTAAATGGCATCGTAGAGGCTGTCCGCGACGGGGCCGGTAGAGCTGTAAGTGATGAACATAAACTGAGGAGTCGGGCTGCCTTCGCGGCGCATCTGCTCGGCGGTATCCAGAACGGTGGCATAGGCGGTGGTGTACTGGGGGGCATTGGTGACATCGAAGATCAGTACGTCCACACCCGCATCGGCCAGCATGGCGAGGTTTTTGCGGGCGACCCAGGGGTCGTCGGCTAAGAAATACCCGGCGGCGGGCTGCCCCCACCAATAAGCCCCGCCATCTTTCCAGGCTGTAGGATTTGTCACCGGATTGCCGCCGCTTGCCGCGATAACCTGCGTATTGTCGCGCAGCGTGCGCGGGTCGTCGCCGTAGGTACCGTAATCCAGATGCTCCTGCGGGCGATCATAATACGCCCGGCTCCCGTGGGTGAGAAAATAAAAAATGCCGACATAACGTTTCGGATGCGGCTGATGTACGGTGATATTCGTCGGCGTCGAGCGTCCCAAAGCATCCGTGGTGGCCCAGGTCTCGGGGGCAAGGGGGCGCAGGGGTGGGGGAGCCTGCGCCGTCACAGAGACCAGCGGCAGTCCCACGAAAAAAAGAAAAAGCGTCAGAAGAAATTTTATCATATGCCGCAATTGTAGCAGTTACACGCAAGGCTGTCAATCGCGCCCGCTTTGACAACCAGCAGCCCTGCATGATATGACAGACACAGTGATCACGCGCAAATTAAAGACATGGCCGAGGCACTGACGCCTCCTTTCCGCGCCCCGCACTCAGGGCTTGGCAGAAGGCCGGGCGTCTCTTTTACGCTTGTACTGAAGAACCCCCGGTAATTCTCCGAGGATAGGAAGAGAACGAAAATTTGGCAGGTACAAGCATGAAACACGTAGACATGGTCGTCATCGGCAGCGGTCCCGCCGGGCAGAAAGCGGCGATCCAGGCCGCCAAGCTCGGTAAGAGTGTGGCTTTGGTCGAGCGGAACCGGATTCTCGGCGGAGTCTGCACGCATACCGGCACCATCCCCAGCAAGGCTCTGCGCGAAGCAGTGCTGCACCTGTCGGGTATCCAGCAGCGCGGCTTTTACGGCAAGCAGGACGGGCGCGGCAAGCCCGCCGAAATCACCATTGAAGACCTGATCGCACGCGGTCAGCAGGTGATCCGCACGGAGATGGAAGTCATCCGCGAGCACATGATTCGCAATGAAGTGGATATTCTCTGCGGCGAGGCCAAATTCGAAGACCCATTTACCCTGAGCATTTCGCATGAGTATTCTTCGGAGAAGCTCAGTGCCGACCACTTTGTCATCGCGACGGGAACTGTCCCCGCCCGGCCGCACAACGTTCCCTTCGATAAACTTAAGGTGCTGGACAGCGACAATCTGTTGGAGCTGCCGACCCTGCCCAAAAGCATGATTATTGTCGGCGGCGGAGTCATCGGCACGGAATATGCCTGCATGATGGCGACTTTGGGTGTCCGCGTCATTCTGACCGAAGCGCGGCCTTCGCTGCTGGACTTCGTGGACTCGGAGATCAGCGAGGCTCTGCAGTACCGGATGCGGGCGATGGGGGTGACCCTGCGGCTCGGGGAGCGCGTGGACGAGATCAGTGTCCTGCCCGACGGCCTGGTCCAGGCGACTCTGCAGTCGGGCAAACACCTGCGGGCGGAGACTCTGCTCTACTGTATCGGTCGGCAGGGAACCACCGAGCGGCTGGGTCTGGAGACAGTCGGCATTGTCCCGGACAATCGGGGACGGCTCAAAGTCAACGAGAACTATCAGACCGAAGTCCCGCATATTTACGCTGTGGGGGATGTCGTCGGCTTTCCCGCGTTAGCTTCGACTTCGATGGAGCAGGGGCGACGTGCCTCATGCCATGCCTACGGCGAGCCGACGACCTCCATCCCGGAGCTTTTCCCGCTTGGCATCTACTCCATCCCCGAGATCTCGATGGTCGGCAAAACCGAAGCCCAGCTTACCGCCGATGGCATCCCCTACGAGGCGGGCGTCGCCCAGTACCGCGAGATCGCCCGCGGTCAGCTCCTTGGCGATGAGGTGGGCATGCTGAAGCTGCTGATCCACGAAGAGACCCGTCAGATTCTGGGCGTTCACGTGATCGGCACGGGCGCGACCGAGCTGATTCACATCGGCCAGGCCGTCATGGCCTTTAAAGGTACTCTAGACTACTTTATCAACACTGTCTTTAACTATCCGACCCTGGCCGAGTGCTACAAAGTCGCGGCGTTAAACGGCTCGAACAAGCTGCGTCTGCTCTGGAACGGCGGGTATGACGATGTTACTGAGAAGGGGTATGAGAAAATGGCGGCTTGACACGCAGTTCTGTAGAGTAGGGGCGGGGCTTGCCCCCGCCCTCATTTTTGTGCCTGCCTTGTGTCATGCATCTTGACATACTGTAGACTCCGATGTATAATTATCCTATGGCACAGGAAAACGAGTTTAAAAAGGGCAGCCTCCAGATGCTGATCCTGGCGGTTTTGTCCGAGCAGCCGAACCACGGCTATGCGATTGCCCGTGAGATCGAGTCGCGCAGCCGGAATGCTCTTCAGGCAGGAGAGGGGGCGTTATACCCCGCCTTGCGGGGATTGGAGCGCACGGGGCAGGTGGTCAGCCGCTGGGAGATGCAGGAGAGCGGTCCGGCCCGGCGTATTTATGAACTGACCGACGAAGGCCGGGGGAAGCTCGCGGCACAAATCACGGCCTGGCGGCTGTTTTCGGAGGCAGTCGAGACCGTGATTGGCAAAATCGAGATTGGAGGAACTCCCCATGCACAGCCGATTTGACGACGGGCAGACCGAACACTTTGTCGCGAAGCTGAACAAATCCCTGCGCTGGACCCCAGCCCGGATACGGACAGAGCTGCATGCCGAGCTGCGCCAGCATTTAGAGGCTTTGGCCGCTGCCCATGAGGAATTGGGAAGCTCCCCGGAAGAGGCGTACGATCTGGCCCTGCGGCAATTTGGCGATCCGGCCAAGATCGGCCGAAAGCTCTGGTGGGAATGGTTTCGAGGCACGAAGCCAAGTGTCGGCCCGGCGTGTCAGGCGGCAGTGCACATTTTAGCGGTGTACACTTTCGCGGAGCTGGCTTATTTCGTGCCTCTCCTTTTCGCGCCTTTTGGGCTGCCCCCACCGCGCAGTATGGAGCCAGTGATTCGAAGTGTCCTGATAGTGACGATGTTTCTGTTCACGGTAGGTATTCCTCTGGCAGCGGGCTTTTGGGCAGGACGCAAATTCCCGGGCCACGCGGTGAAAGCGGCGTTGTGGATCTCGTTGGCACCGATGGTCTGGATCCTGCCTTCCCTGGGCCTTTGCATGACACTGGGGCAAGATAAGCCATGGGTGATGGGTGGGGGGATGGCTCTCGCCGCACTCTTCAGCAGCATTGGGGCTTTCTTCGGCGAGAAGACTTCACACGGCAGGCAAAAAATCACCCACCGGCGGTGAAGTTGCGGTGGGTATGTCTCTGCATTTCTTGTTTTGACGTCAGCGGCTCGCCGAAGCGGTCTCGGGCAGCTCGTAGACAATCTCGCCCTCGGCCGTCTCGACCGTGATACATTAGACCTTGCCGGTGTTCTCCGGCAGTGGGCCACGCGCAAAGCGAATGTAGCGCAGCTGTGCGCTTTGCTTTGCCGCTTCCAGGCTCGGATGCTTGTCCACACGGATTTTGCGCCGCCGCGTGAGGTCCTCACCGAGAAGTGTGTCGTACACTACGTAACTTACCATTCGAACGGTCTCCTTCTACTACTACAGCCTGAGTGAACGGGGCCTTGAAGGATGAATGAGAAATAATGCCGCTGCTTGTTACCTCCGTATTATACCATGAGTTATGCCGGGGAAATACGCTGTGACGCAAAGGATTTTCTAGAGCGGCCTGCCGTTCATTGTAGCGGTGATGGGCGAAGAGACTTCGTGCGTGAGCTGCCACCCGGTGGGACGCTTGGCCCAGGTGTCCTGAACGCTGCCGTCCAGCACGAGAACGTTGTTTTTACCCGTCTGCGGGTCGGCGAAGAGCAGAATGCCGTGCTTATGCAGGGTGACCACCGCTTCGCTGCCACTTTTGTTCAAAGCAAGCTTCTCAATCGTGGACTGCGTGACGGTGGATTTCGCGGGCAGGGCAAAGGTTTTGAGAACGTCGGCCCGTTCCTCTTTTAGATCGTGCTTCTTTCCTACATCACTGACTCCGGTAAAGTCCGGGGCATAGTGTGCCAGGGTCGCCGTGATGTTTTTCGCCATAAACGCCGTATCTCGGGCCGCGTAGTAGCCCGACAAAGTTTTCTGAACATCGGCAGTTCCAGCCTGTGCCGCGACCGCCCGCGTGCTCAATGGGAGCAGCAGCGTTGCCGCCAGGACAGATATTCTCAGAGAAGAGTAGTACATCGTCTTCCCCTCCTTACTTAACTTGCGGGTGTTTTTCGCCAAGTACTGCGTTTGTTCCTCCTTGGGCGGGTGTATCCGAGAAGGATTTCATGCGGCGTTCGCGAACTTACCCCTATGGAAATCAATGAAGCGACTATCGGGCAGTTTAAGACGGATTTTGCCCGTGTCCGGGCGGAGGTCGGCAAGGTCATCGTCGGACAGACCGATATTGTGGATGGGGTGCTGATCTGCCTGCTGTCCGGGGGGCATACGCTGCTGGAAGGGGTGCCGGGGCTAGGCAAAACGCTGCTGGTGCGGACACTGTCGCAGGTGCTGGACCTGAACTTCAACCGGGTGCAGTTTACGCCGGACCTGATGCCTGCCGATATCACGGGCACGAATATCCTGATGGAAGATGCCTCGGGCCGCAAGATTTTTCAGTTCCAGCCGGGGCCGGTCTTCGCCAATATCGTGCTGGCGGATGAAATCAACCGGGCGACGCCCAAAACGCAGTCGGCGATGCTCGAAGCCATGCAGGAGCACTCAGTCACGGTCTCCGGCAAGCAGTACCTCCTGGAAGAGCCGTTTTTCGTGCTGGCGACCCAGAACCCGATTGAGATGGAAGGCACCTACCCTCTGCCGGAAGCGCAGCTCGACCGCTTTCTGTTCAAGCTGATCGTTCCCTCGCCGACCCTAGGCGAGCTGTCGGCGATCGTGGAGCGGACCACGGGGGCGGAAGTTGCCCAGGTAGAAAAGGTGCTGGACGGGCCGCAGATTCTGGCCATGCGTCAGGTTGCCCGCGAAGTGCCGATTGCTTCGCACGTTCGGGACTTCGCCGTTCGGGTCATCCTCGCCACCCATCCGCGCTCGGAGGTCGCGACTCCGATGGTCAACCAGTTCGTCCGCTTCGGAGCCTCCCCGCGCGGGGCGCAGGCCCTGGTGCTGGCGGCCAAAATCCGGGCTTTGCTGGACGGGCGTTACAACGTTGCTTACGACGACATCACGTCGGTCGCCCCGGCAGCTCTGCGGCATCGGCTGATTCTGAACTTCGAGGGCGAAGCGGAGGGAATCGGCGCGGATGCCGTCGTGCGGGATGTCCTTACCCGGCTGTCCGCTGCCGCATCAGCTCAAACGCAATAATCGCCGTGGCCGAGGCCGTCCCCAGCGAGTGCGGCATCGGGCGGCCATAGGGAATCCGCAGCTTCAGATCGGCACTGTCTGAGAAAGACCGGGTGATCCCGCGCTTTTCACCGCCGATGAGTAAAAATAGTGGCTGGGTCAGGTCGGCATCGTAAATCGATGTGCTGCCGCGCTCATCGGTCGCACAGGCGACCGCGAGGCCGAGGGTGCGGAAGTGGGCGGCGGCCTCGGCGGCGGTCTCGCAGAGGGCAGTGGGAATCATCTCGGAGGTGCCTGCCGACGCACGGGCCACGACCCCCGCCGCCGAAAGCCAGTTGCGGGGCCGCAGGACCAGGCCGTCGGCCCCGGCGGCGTATAGGGCGCGGACGGAGCTGCCAAAGTTGAAGGGGTCCTCCACTCCGTCGATCATGGCAATAAACGGAGCCCTCGCCCCGGCTGTCAGGCCCTCGATCTCCGCAAACCGGTACGGCCCGACCCGGGCCAGCACCCCGCCGTGTGTCCGGCCTCCCGCCAGTGCATCAATCACTTCCCCCGAGACCCGCTCCACCAAAATTCGTGCCTTGCGTGCCAAGCTCTCCAGATGCCGTATCTGCCCATCGTCTTTGCCGGTGCGGATTTGGATCGAATAGATCTCACGTCTTCCTCCCACGAGGGCCGAGCTGACGGAAATAAAGCCTTCCAAGTAGGTGTGTTCTTCAGGAATTTCTTCAACGGGCATACCTGAGAGTGTACCCGAAAAAAAGAGGCTGCAGCCGGAAGCCGCAGCCTGAGTAAAGGGGATGAGCAATGGGAGGTCTCTCAACCTCAGCCACATTTTATTATAATACATGGATATTAAGAGGGGGTTAAGGGAAGATTAAGTTTGGGTTAAGTGGTCACCCCGTAGGGGCGCTGCTTGCCGCGCCCTCTCGTCTCCGTCCGCGCCCTTACAGGTTAGCCGATCCTAGTCACGGAGGCGTGACGGCGACCATGTGTCACATCAGTTCCAAATCGTGTATACTTAACTCCAATGATAGATCTCGTGGTGATTGGCGGGGGATTGCTGGGGGCAAGTGCAGCGCGGGATGCCGCGTTGCGCGGCCTGTCGGTCGCTCTGTTTGAGGCGGCGGATTTCGGGGCGGGCGCGACCGCGCATGGATCACGAGTGCTCGGGGCCGGGCTGCGCGGACTGGAGACCCTCGACTTTACTCAGGTGCGCGAACAGCTCCACGAGCGTGAAGTGCTGCTGCACATCGCTGCGTCGCAGGTCGTTCCACTCCCCTGCTTGATCCCCTTTTACGATTCCAGCCTGCGGGTGCAGGCACGCCTGCGGGCCAGCCTGGCTCTGACCGACGCCCTCAGCTTCGATAAGTCTCTACCCTTGCATCAGATCCTCTCGGCGGCGGAGGCGCGGGAGCGGGAGCCAAGCCTGAACCCCCGCGGACTGGGCGGCGCGGCACTGGTCTGGGAGGCGGCGGTTCCGAACCCTGCTAGCCTGGCACTGGAGATCGCGCTGGATGCCCAGGCGCATGGGGCAGTGCTGCACACGCACACACGCGTAGACGGCCTGCGGCACCGCCCGGCGGCCCGGCGGCGAGAGAACGTGGAGGGGATTCGCTGGACAAATCTCTTGACCGGTGAGTCGGGGGAAACCGTGTCCGCCCTCGTCCTGAATGCCACTGGGGCCGGTCTGCCGGATGTCGACCGGCAGGTCAAGGGGCTAGCCGGGGTGCCTGCGATGCGCCGCAAATGCGTTTCGGTGGCTCTGCCGGTCCTGCGCGGTGGCCGGGACGCGCTCCTTTTCCCGCGTGAGGGTGATGCCGGGACGCTGTTTGCCGTCCCCTGGCTTGGCCTGTCGCTGCTGGGGATGTCGGAGACGAGTTTCGACGAACATTCCCCGGACGCACTCTACGCGACGGGCGGCGAAGTGGCCGCTCTGCTGCAGCCGTTTCGCGAGTACCTGCCGGAGGCTGAGTGGGAGCATTCCGTACACGCCCAGGCTGCGCTGCGCGTCTCGCCGCCGTTCCCCGGCCCGCCCGCTCTGCCGGATACGTTCCTGCCCCTGGTGATCGATCACGCCGTCGTCGGCGGCCTGGGCGGCCTCGTCTCGGCGGCAGGCGGCAGCCTGCTTTCCTGCCGCAGCCTGGCGGAAGAGGTGATCGATCTCGCCTGCCGCAAGCTGGGCCGGTCCCTCTCGACCCCGCCCTGCCGCACCGCCGTCACGCCGCTGCCCATCGGTTTCGGTAAGCCTCTCGTGACCGCCTGGGAGGAAGCGTCTTTGAAGTCCGCTGTCGCCCATGCGGTAGATTTGGAAGAGTGCCTCACACTCAACGACTTCCTCCTGCGCCGCACTTCCCTGTTCTGGTCGTCCGATCAGGGCCGCTCGGCAGTTCCACTGGTTCAGGCCGAAATGGCCGCTTTGCTGGGTTGGGACGCCGTCCGGCAGGCCGCGGAAGTCAAGGCCTGGGAAGCCGAAGCGGCATTGTCACAGGCCTTTCGAGTGCTGTAATCACGATTTTTGAGTCTTCATCTCACGAGAAAAAGCCCGCGACCAGTGATGGTCGCGGACTTCTTGGGTCGAGGGGGATGGGACTAGTTACAGCCGGGATGCGTGCCAGTGACGTCCGTAGCCCAGAGGCACATGTCAGAAACCACCTTCTCAAAGCGGACTGCTTTACAGTGACCATCGGCGAACTGGCAGTTAATCAAATCAGTGTGGCGACCACGAACACCGGACAATTTAGCCGAGGTAGGAGTTCCAGGGGCCGCAGTGTTACTCTCGTAGCTATAAGCACTGTTACCCATGTTAGCCCAGTAGTGGCCGTAGAAAGGCTTGGACTTGACGTAGGCCGCATCACCCGCGTTCATGTTCTGAATCGGAATGCCGCTTTCGTTGTCAACATCTGGAGCCACGCCATAGTAGGTGGCGTCTGTAATTACAATGATGCTGGCTGGGCGAGTAACCTGGCTTAACTGAATACCGCTGCCAGCAGGGCTGATAAAGGCATCGTTATGGCCATAACTGTTTTCGCCGCCGTAGCCGTTGCCAGCGCAGCCGACAGTGCCCTGGTTGCCGCCGCCGGCTCCAGTACCGTCGGCACCGCCGCAGATCGAGTTGGCAGGATCATAACCAACCCAAGCACCTGGTGCATCGGGGCATTTGAACACGTCGTAGCTCTTGATAAAGGGCTGGAGCATTGAGATCCAGAAGATGCGGTTTTTTGGATTGGTGCCCATATTGGCGTCAGGAACCGGGCCGCCTAAGGACTGAAGCAATGGATTACAAACTACCGCGGCGGTCCCCCCGCAGTTCTGGCGGTGAGGGTAATACAATTCGTCGCTGTCCTGAGTATACTGAATGGTTGCGGTTCCCATCTGCTTCAGGTTGGAGAGGCAGGCAGTGCGGCGGGCGTTCTCCCGGACTTTCTGGAAGACAGGAAAAAGAATGGCGGCGAGAATCGCGATAATGGCGATGACCACGAGCAGCTCGATCAGGGTGAAACCCTTGCGCCTATCTGCGGCGGGGCTGGCATTTGTTTGCAGCATAAAGTAAACTCCTCTGGTTTAGAATGGATCTTTTCGCTGTTATTATACAGGATAGCAGGCGGAGTTTATATTAAGACAAGATTAAGCTTAGATTAAGTTTGTGTTAAGAAGTGCCGTCTCAGCCAATTCTTCGCCTAACTTACGCGTGATCGCGGCCAGAGCTTCCCCGCGCGGCAGGTGGGTGTAGGAGCGCGGGTCGATGGGAGGGCCGTAGGTGACGGTGACGGGAGCCGGCGAGTACTGAGGGCGGACGGCCCCGTACGGCATGATGCGGTTCGTATTTTGGAGGCCGATGGGGACAATCGGGGCACCGGTACGCAGAGAGAGCAGGGCGGCTCCCGGCTGAAGGGTCTGAAGGTGGCCGTCTTCCGAGAGGCGGCCTTCGGGAAAGAGCAGCAATGCCTCGCCGGACTTCAGCAGGGCCTCGGCACGACGCAGTGCGGCCCGGTCCGGGCTGCCGCGCTTGATGGGGAACGCTTGAAAGTGGGCAAAGAACCAGCCCAGGCGCGGAATGTCGAACAGCTCGCTTTTGCCGATCATCCAGCAGCGGCGCGGGGCGGAGACGAAGATGGCGACCGGATCGCAGTCGCTGGAATGGTTCGGGCAGTAGAGCACCCCGCCCCGGCGCGGAACATTCGACTCGCCGCTCGCCGTCAATCGCCCCAAAACACGCATCAGCAGCCGCATGACGGCGAAGACGGCGGGGTAGGCCAGGAAGTAGATCACGCCGCGATCTCCCGCTCCCGCAAGGCGATTTCTTCCGGTGCCCGCTCCTCCTGCAGAAAGGACAGGGCGGCGATGGCAAGAACCAGAAACACGGCGCAGACGGCGAAGATGACCCGGTAGCCGGAGTGATTGATCAAGGTTCCCGTCAGCCAGACGGAACCCGGCCCGGCGATGGACGCCGCCGCTGTTTGCAGGCCGACATAAAAGCCGATCTCTTTCGGCGGCACCAGCCGGGTCAGCAAGGGGTAAGCCGAGGCGTTCTGCGCTCCGATCCCCAGGCCCGCCAGGAACATAATGGCCGCGACCTGCGGCAGCGTGGTCACCCAGAGGGCATTCCCGGCGGCGACTGCGATCAGCCCCAGGCTCAGCAGCAGCAGTCGTTTCGGACCGAAGCGGTTGACCAGCAACCCAAAAATCAGGCTGCCGACACCCGTGCTGGCCAGCAGCAGCACGGAGAGCAGCAGTGCGGGCGTGTGGTTCGGCTGGTCGGGGTGGAGAGGATTGTCGGCGCAGTGGGTGATTCTCTCGATAAAGAGTGTCAGGTACGGGGTCACGGCCCCGACCCCAGCCCCGAAGAGAAAGAACATGGCGTAGTACGCCCGCGCCTGCTTCAGAAGCCGCAGCCCGGCCAGGGCCAGCTTGATGTCGTCCCAGTGGCCCCGGCGCGTCTCAGGCGGCGTATGGACTTGCGGCTCGGCTGTCCGGGCGCAGGTGAGGAGTGTCGTCGCCAGCATGAGCAGACCGACCAGCGCGAAGCCGACCGCCAGATTCAGGTGCAGGACGGCAATAAGGGCGAGGATCAGCACCTGCCCGAAGGCTCCCACAAAGTACCAGGTTCCGGTGACCTTGCCCTGCTGGGTCGGCGTAGTGATGTCCGCCAGCAGTGCCTGATAGGGGTCCATGGCGACATTGAATGTCAGCGTGAACAGGAAAATGCACGTGATGATCCCGGTCAGCCGCAGCACCGGAGGCAAAAGAGCCGCCACCGGTGCCAGCAGCAGAAACAGGGCGGAGAGGGCGATAAAGACCCGCATAAAAGGCCGACGCCGTCCGCCCGGCCCCGCCAGCCGGTCACTGATGGAGCCGACAATCGGCTGGATAAACACGCCTTCGAACGAGTGCGAGCCGCCCATGAGGCCCAGCAGAACGGCATTGCTTGTAAAGCTTTTCAGCCATAGCGGGATGACGAAGTTATTAAACGCGTAAAACGCGCCGTAGCCGAGGTTCGCCAGGACGTACCAGAAGACTCCGGCGGTGGAGAGGGGAGAACGCGAATCGCCTTCGGCGACCGTGGCTCGTGTCGTGGGTGCGCTGTCCATATGGGCGCAAGGTTCGGCGGCTGGCGTCAGTTTTCCTGCGTGCTAATCTGCCGTGCCCAGAAACGTTCGCAGGCGGGCCATCAGCTCGATGGGCTGGAAGGGTTTGGTGATGTAGGAGTTTGCTCCCGAGTCGATTGCCCGGAAAACGTCTTCGGTGCCCGCTTTGGCGGTCAGCATGACGATGGGTACCTCCTCCCAGCCGGGGCGGCTGCGGATATAGGGGATCACCAGCATGCCGTCCATGCGCGGCAGCATGATGTCCAGCAGGATCAGTTTGGGCGGAGGCATGATGCGGATCATCTCCACCGCCTTCAGGCCGTCGTCGGCGTGGACTACGGTGCAGCCTTCGTGCTCCAGGACGAACGTGAGAATATGCGCGATATCGGCCTCATCTTCGACCAGCAGCACAACAGGCTTCTCGGGGAGTAGTTTATTGGGGAGTGGGTTGGCTTCGCTCATGACTGATGCTCCTGCAAATCGATATGGAAAGTCGTGCCCTGTCCCGGCGCGGTCTCGTAGCCGATCGTGCCGCCGAACTTCTCGACCAGGGCTTTGCAGATACTGAGGCCCAGGCCGGTCCCGCCGCGCTGGCGGGTGTCGGCGGAATCAGCCTGCGCGAACTTCTGGAATATCCGCTCCTGGAACTCCAAGGGAATGCCCGGGCCGTGGTCCGAGACTGAGACACGGACGCGGCCCGCATACGCCTTCGCGCTGACCTGAACGGTCCCGCCCGGCGGCGAGAACTTGACGGCATTCGAGATCAGGTTGGTCAAAACCTGTGTCAGCCGGTCCGTATCGGCACAGACCGTGAACTCGGGCAGCGCCTCCGGCATCTCCAGCGCGACATCGTACTGACCGGCGTATCCCGCCATGCCCGCCAGTGTCTGCACCAGGAGCGGGGTCAGCGGCACCGGGCGCATCGACAATTCCATCTCCCCGGCCTCGATCTTCTCGATGTCTAAAATATCGTTCACGAGGCGCACCAGCCGCTCCGTGTTATTATACGCGATCTTGATCAGCGTCTGGGCCTGCGGGGCGATCTCCCCCGCGATGCCGCCGTCGATGAGGCCGAGTGCCCCGCGTATGGAGGTCAGCGGGGTACGCAGCTCATGGCTGACGACTGAGATAAACTCGTTTTGAATGCGGTCCATGGCTTTGCGCTCGGTGATGTCCTGCATCGCGACCACCGCGCCGAGAACGTTCCCTTCGGGATCACGGATCGCCTGACCATTGGCGAGCAGCGTGCGCGTTTTGCCGACCTTCGGGACAATCACCATTTCATCCTGACGCACGATCTCGCCGTTCCAGGCACGGAAGAGAGGAATATCACGCATCTCCATCGGCGTTACCCCGTCGGCATGAAACAGGCTGTAACGCTCGGCCCAATCGAAGGCCGGCAGTGGCTCCTCCGGCAGACCGTGGAAGTCGCGGGTCGCCTGATTGAACACGGTCAGTGCGCCCTGGGCGTCGCAGGCGACGATGCCTTCCTGAAGGTTGTCGAGCAGGGCGACGAGAAATTTCTGCTCCGCATGCAGTGCTTTTGTGCGCTCCTCGACGCGCTGCTCCAGCTCATTATTCAGCCGCCGCAGAGCCGCTTCGGCTTGTTTGAAGTCATCGATATCCGTGCCGGTCCCCACCCACATGATGATTGCACCGGCGGCATCTCGCAGCGGCACGGAGCGGCCTAGGTGCCAGCGATACGTCTGGTCTGAATCCCGCTTCAGGCGGTACTCCCAGGTGTAGGGCTGGCCCGATGCGCTCGCAGAACTCCAGCCTTTCTGAAGGACCGGCAGATCATCGGCATGGATGATGCTTTCCCAAACTGTTTCGGGGATTTCCATCTCCGGCAGCCCGGTGTATTCATGCCAGCGGCGGTTGTAATAATTTGTCTCCCCGCCCGGTTTCGCGGTCCAGACGATCTGCGGCATGGAGTCGGCGAGGAAGCGGTACCGCTCCTCACTCGCACGCAGGGTCTCTTCGGCTTGCTGACGCACCGCGATCTCGTCGTGCAGCCATTCGTTGACCAGCTCCAGATCGGCAGTGCGCTCATGTACGCGCCCTTCGAGCTTTGCGTAGGATTGCCGAAGCTCTTCCTCGGACCGTATGCGTTCGGAGATGTCTCGTGCAATTGTCGAAGTTCCCATCAGCTCGCCGCGCGGGCTGGTATGGGCGATGATGACCTGGGAAATCGGAACCTCCACGCCTTGTGCCGTGATAAACGCGGTCTCTCCGCTCCAGCTTCCTTCACGCAGTGCGGTCGGAATTCCCTCGTGAGCAATCAAATCACTCGCCCAGGCCGGATGGAATTCACGAATATTTTTGCCCTGTATGCTCTCCACGCCGCCGCCCGCGAGCTTCAAAAACGCCTGATTGTGATAGAGAATATTACCCTGTGCATCGGCCATGCCGACGAAATCGGAGGTTGCCTTAAGAATCTCTCCCAGCCGAATGCGCATTTCATCGTTCTTTTTACGGGCGGTGATGTCACCGACCAATGCCATCGCCCCGACGATGCGGCCTTCCCCGTCCCGCAGGGGGGCGGCGGAGATGGTCGTCTCAACGGTGGAACCGTCGCGCCGACGCCGGGTCGCCTCCACATCCGTGAATGTCTCGCCGTGAATCAAACGTGTGATCAGAGCTTTGGATATCTCTTTCTGTTCAGCCGGGACAAATGGGAACTCAAGGCCTAGGGCTTCCTCCTCCGACCAGCCGAAGAGCCGTTCCGCACCGAGGCTCCAGCTCTGAATCAGGCCCGCACAGTCGAAAGAAAAAATCGCCAGGGGAGACGCTTCCACCACGGCTTCCAGTTTGTCAGCGGCTTCGCGCCGACGGTCCTCAGCCCGCTGCTGCTGGGAGAAGTCGATGGAAACACATCCGAGAAACCGCGCCCCGGAGCTGTCCCGAAAAGGAAAGCGCAGGGAAAGCCAGCGGCAGTCCGGATCATCTACCGTGGGGATGTGATCCAGCGTCTGCCACGCCTCTTCGCTGCCCTCGGCCTGCTTTGCGTCCGCTGTAATTGTCTCGGCGATTGCGCCTGGCAGCATCTCGTGAGCCGTTTTGCCCAGCCAGTCTGCCCGGTCGATGCCGAACCGCTCAGCGAACTGCTTATTCAAATAAACGTAGCGGCCGGCCTCGTCCTTGATCAGTGCGACGGCTGGGCTGTTGTCCATAAAGGCTTCGAACCGGGCCTCGCTGCTGCGCAGGGCCTGCTCCGTCCGCCAAAGCTCCGCCACCTGAGCGTTAAGCTGCTGATTGATTTTGCCCACGACCTGCGCCCGCAGTTTCGCAGTCTGAGTCTGGTAGATGGCCCATGCCAGCAGCGACGCGATGAGAAGGCCCTCGACCACTACTCCGGGGCTAGCCAGGGCTTCCCAAAGGCAGCCGGCGACGGTTCCCATGCTAGCCAGCACCAGCACGGGGAGCAGGCGGACACGGGTGCGCTCCGGCAGACGCTCCTCGGAAAGAGCTTGTTTCAGTTCTGAAAGGAAATCTGTTTTCGTCATGGTAACACTGCTACTTTTATCGGCAGGACGTGCCGGTAACTTGAGCAGGATTTGGTCCTAAAGTCGGCAGGGTTCTCTGCCGATAACTTCGGTGGGGGATAGGATGCCCTTTCTTATGATGAACTTGGAAAACTCCGGCGTGGAACCGACCGTGCTGATTGTCGAAGACGATGAAGAGATTGCCTATGTCCTGCGCTTTATGCTGGAGCGGGAGCACTTTCGTGTGGTCCATGCCGCCGATGGCCGGGAAGCCCTGGCACAGATCTACCGTATGGATCCACCCGCATTAGTGCTGCTGGACCTCATGCTGCCTTACTTCGACGGTATCCAGATCGTCGGAATGCTGCGTAATAACCCGGCGTGGCGCACGGTGCCGGTCATGCTGCTCACGGCCCGTGCTCAGGCGGCGACTGTGGCCCGTGCCCTCGATGCCGGGGCGGATGACTACATCACCAAGCCGTTTCAGCCTGTTGAGCTGATGGCACGGATCCGCCGTGTGATGCGGCCTGCGGCTTGATGCAAATCACTTCGCGTAGAAAGAAGTGACTCTTGGTCTCCGCCCTCTCTTCCGACATCACTCTGCGCCTAGCACTCTGGGCCGGGCTGGCATCGGTCGCCACATCGCTATTTCTCGTGATGCTGATTCTATGTATGCGCGGGGCCTTGCTGATACGAACGCGTCACCACGCCAGGTTTCTCACGGTCTGGCGGCCCTTGCTGGCGGAATGCCTGCTGGCATTGCCGCCCGATATTCCCCGCGTCCCTGCGCGGGAAGCGATTGCGTTTTTCAATCTCTGGAATTATGTGCACGAATCGGTGCGCGGTGAGGCTCGGGAGCGGCTGAACACGGTCGCACGTCAGTCCGGAGCGGATGCTCTGGCCGTAACCCTGCTGGAAACCGGTCGGCTCGACGAGCGGCTGATGGCGATTGCGACCCTGGGCAGCCTCGGCGAAAAGTCCGCCTGGTCCGCGCTCAGTCGGATCGCGGCCCATGAGCACCCGATCCTTTCGTTTACCGCAGCGCGTGCTCTAATGCAGATCAACCCGGAAGGCTCGATCGGGTTGGTGATTTCGTCGGCACTGGTTCGCCCGGACTGGCCCTTCTCCAAAGTCGCGGCTCTGCTGAAGGAAACGGGCGCGGATATCGTTTCCCGTCCGCTGGTACATGCTCTTTGGGAAGCCGACGACCGAAAATCGGTCCTCCTGCTGCGCTACATGAAGGTCGCTCACTATACGCTGGCGGCTCCCTCTATCCGCAAGCGGCTGCACGTCACGGAAAGCGTCGAAGTCCTGTGTGCGTGTCTGAGCCTGCTGGAAGACCCGGTGGAACTGGAAGCCGTGCGTGAGTTTGTTCGGCATCCGGTGTGGGCCGTGCGTGTCCAGGCCGTGCGTGCTTTGGGCCGGATCGGCTCCACAGCGGATGCCCGCCTGCTGCTGGAAGCAATGGGCGACGCAGAGTGGTGGGTGCGCCACCGGGCCGGAGAAGCTCTTGCCCTGCTCACAGGGGGCAGCCTGCCCCGGCACCTTTTGGTGGAGACTCCGGAAGATTATGGCCGGATATTGACACTGCCGCTGCGGCGTGAGCAGTCCACTGGAAGCGAAGAAGAGAGAGAAGCAGAATGGGTTCCCGAAAGGCTGGCCGCGTAGTGATGATAGCGTTGTTTTATGTGTGTAAGTTAGGCAAGGCTCTCTGGGTCAGTGCCGATGGCGAGTATGTGGCGCAGGAGCGTGGGATAAGACGTGGGAATAAATTCCTACACCTTCTTAGCTCTGTCCCCTCACGGCGCAGCAGCTGTTACCTCCTCGCCTCCCTACTTCTTTTATGCTGCCGGGCGGCCACAGCTTCGCCCATCGCGGAATACTGTTTGTCCCCCGGCGAGTCAGGCTTTGCCGCGAAGCATGCGGCGGCGGCCATGGGAATTCCCTTTGTGCATACGGCGACTCTCTCTGAAGCATTAAAACAACCCATGGTCGTGCTGGCCGGGGAGATGACTGGGCGGCTGATGACTCCGTCGGTCGAAGCGCAGCTTTCGGCTTATATTGAGGCGGGCGGGACACTGGTACTGGACGACCCCGAGTCGCGGGCGGCGTTGAATCTGGTCGGGGCGAGTAATATCGTTCCTTCAACGCAGCGTTATGCCCTGACATTTCAGCCCGAGACCGGCGATCCCGGCTTGGCCCGGCTGCTCACCCCGGAATCGCGAAAGATCCCTTTGGGCAGTCATGGGGCCGGACGGGCGGTCAAAACCCAGGCATTCACCCTGCGTCCCGGCTCCGGGGCAAAGGTCCTGGCGACCTTCAGCGACGGCAGCCCAGCCTTGATTGTACGCGTCCTGGGCAGAGGCCGCGTTTATGCATTCGGCGTCTCCCTGACCGATTTGATCCTGCGCCCGCAGATCAACCGGGACTATGAGGCGCAGCGTTACTACGACAACCACTTCGAGCCGGGGGCGGATGTGCCGCAGATTTTGCTGCACGATTGGTACCTTGCGTATGTGGCCGGGGCGGTCACTCTCGATCCGGCCCCAGACGGTCTGGCTGGGTCTCTGCTTTTGACCCACGATGTCGATTTTCAGAAGTCCATGCCGAATATGCTGGAATACGCCCGTGCCGAACAGGCCCTGGGTGTGTCGGCCACCTACTATATCCAGACAAAGTACATACGTGATTATGAGGACATCGCGTTTTTTGATTCTCGTGCCGAGGCACAGGTGCGGGCGATTGTCGCCATGGGGGCGGAAGTTGCCTGCCACACGGTCTGCCATGCGTATGACTGGCGGACTTTTCCCATCGGCACCGGGCATGAGATGGCAAAGACTTATAGGCCGCGTGTCCTGAGTCGGGGCGCCTCGGGAAAAACCGGCCACACGGTCGGTGGCTCGGTCGGCGGCGAGATACGCGCTCCCAAGCAGCTCCTGGAAGCGTCGGTTCCGGGCCTGACCGTGGATGCCTTCCGCTCCGGGTTCCTGCTGATCAACCCCGCCCAGTGGAGCATGCTTGAAGCCAACGGCTACAAGACCGATTCCTCCTATAGTGCAAACGATGTGATGACCGTCTTCCCCTACACCGCGATGGAAAACGCGAATTTTGGCCGCGAGTCCCGGATCACCGAGTTCCCGGTGCTGCTCTCCGACTCGGTGCGGCCATTCGGCGACTACACGGGCCAATTTGAGCATGTCCTCGATGCCGAGGCGGTGTTCCACGGGGTCTGCGTCTTCTTGGTTCACCCGGATACGGTAGGTAACAAGCTGCCGGTGGAAGTGGCCTTGATCCGGCATGTGCGCGGGAAGTTCTGGATCGGCGGCCTGGAAGCCTTTGGAAAGTGGTGGGCGGCACGCGGCGAGGCGGCGGTGACCACGGAGCAGAATGGAGCTGAAGAGATCGTGCGGGTGACGGCAAAATCCGCCGTCTCGGGCCTGACGCTGAACTTCGGCCAGCCACTGTCTTTGGTGAGTGCCGAGGGGACGACCGCACGAGTCACCGTGACCGGACGCACCGTCGTTCTCGGGATGATCGGAGCCGGGCAGACCGTGACGCTCCACCTCAGCGGCAGCGGGGGAAGCGGCTGATGGGACACGCACTTTTCGCCCTGCTCATACAGCGGCTGATCTTTTTCTACTTTATCGGCATCAATTTGGGCTACTTCTCGCTGAACGTGATCTCGCTGTTTTCCATCATGCGCTATACCCGGGAGCGCGTTTTGAACAAGCTTCCGCTGGTCTACTCAGGCTTCGAGCTGCCGATTAGCCTGCTGGTCCCCGCCTACAACGAAGAGGCCAATGTCTCCGAGTCGCTGCGCTCCCTGCTGCAGCTCAGCTACTCGGAATACGAAGTGGTTGTGGTCAACGACGGCTCTAAAGACAAGACCCTGGAAGTCCTGAAAGCCGACTTTGGCCTGGTCCTGTACGCCGAATCTATTCCGGGCCAGCTCGAAACCAAAGCCGTGCGCGGCGTTTACCACGCGCTGGAATACCCCAACCTGCGCGTCATCGATAAGATGAATGGCGGGAAGGCTGATGCGTTGAATGTCGGGATCAACTATGCTCGGTATCCGCTCTTCTGCTCAATTGACGCCGATTCCATGCTGCAGCGCGACAGCCTTCAGCTGCTGGTTCAGCCGTTTCTAGAAGACCCCAAAACCGTAGCGGCGGGCGGGACGGTGCGGGTCGCGAACGGCTGTCAGGTGCAGGGCGGCTTCCTGATCAAGTCGGGCCTGCCCAAGAACTTTTTAGCACTTTTCCAGATTGTCGAATACTTGCGGGCATTTCTGTTTGGCCGCATGGGCTGGTCCCCCATGAACGCCGTCTTGATCATCTCGGGAGCCTTCGGCCTGTTCCGCAAAGACACGGTGATCGCGGCGGGCGGCTACCGGCACGGCACGATTGGGGAAGATATGGAGCTGGTGGTCCGCCTGCACCGGACTTTGCGCGAGGCGGGGACGCAGTACCGGATCACGTATGTCCCCGACCCGATCTGCTGGACGGAGGCCCCAGAGGACTGGAAGACCCTCAAAAACCAGCGTGTCCGCTGGCATCAGGGCCTGTCGCAGAGCCTGACTCTGAACTGGAGCCTGTTGTTCCACCGCCGGGGCGGGGCGGCGGGCTGGGTGGCGTTCCCGTTTATGATTGTTTTTGAGTGGCTCAACCCGGTGATTGAGGTCTTCGGCACCCTGTTCATGCTCTGGGCCGCGATCTGCGGCTACATCTCCCTGCCCGCCTTGGGCCTGTTCCTCTTCGCCGCCATTGGGGTGGGGGTGGTACTCTCGCTAAACGCCCTGCTGCTGGAAGAGATGACGTTCCACGCCTACCCCAAGATGCGCCAGGTCCTGCTGCTGTTTTTAATCGTCCTGGCCGAAAACTTCGGCTACCGTCAGATCAACGCCTACTGGCGGCTGATCGGTCTGTGGCGTTTTGCCGCCCGCCGCGAGGCGAAGTGGGGGGAGATGAAGCGGACTGCTTCGTGGCACTCGCCGGTGAAGGTGGAGGAGAGGGGATGAGTGGGAAACACGGGGCTGAACCCCCATGCTTTAGCAGTGCAAATCCCCGCCTGTGCGGGCAAGGAAGTGGAGGCGGTCAGTTTTCTAAAGATGGATTTTTACTGATTGCAGCCAGGTAACGGCTTCAGAGCGTCGCCGGATCGCGGCTTCTAATTCCAGTGAGTGCCTGTCACCAAACTCTGCGATTTTGTGGCATCCATCCTCACCTGGATCACTCCGAAACACGTCAGCAGCGATGTGCCAGCCGCCTTCGTCAACGCGAACATCAAGCCACCAATCTATAGTCGCCTCGTCCTGGAGTATCGCGGAAACTCCGAACTCAGAGCCGTAAGCGATAGTCTGCTGGGACTCATCCCAGTGATGCCGTTTCATTCTTTCCGCCGTGAAGGGACAACTTCGACTGATTTCACCTTCGTCTGAAATTTTAACTGGGCCGCAAGATTGTGAAGGCATCCATGCTTTTCTACAACAGCGTTCAAGAACTTCGATACCGCACCGTTTTCCAAATCGGCATTCATAAATTCTCACTCTTTTTGCCCGCGAAGGCGGGGATTTGCACTTCTAAAGCACGGGGGTTCAGCCCCGTGTCCCCCTCTTCACTCCTTCTCCAGCAGCCCCCCATACTTCTCGGCAACGACCTTCCGCTTGACCTTCAGCGTCGGGGTCAGCTCGCCGCCATCCACCGAAAACGCATGGTCGATGAGGGCGATGCGCTTGATCTTCTC
>JANXNV010000090.1 GCA_025353925.1 Armatimonadota bacterium | reverse complement strand
GCTTGATTCTTCTCTCTCAAATACGCTATGATAGCCCATGTCCAAAGCAAATATGTTTAAAGCACTTAGCCCCGGTGCGATCGGCGTCCGGGCCGGCACACTGGATGAGGCACTGGCCGCCGCCAAAATCGGCGGGTTCGGCGGAGTCGAGTTCAATCCTTCGGAGATCGCGGATCTGATCGACGCCTCGGGCGAGGAGGCTGTCCGGGCACGGTTTGCCGACGCCGGTATTCAGCCCGCCGGCTGGGGCTTGCCGACGGATTGGCGCGGCTCGGAGGAAAACTGGCGCAGCGGCTTGGAAGCACTGCCCCGCCTTGCGAAGGCGGCGGCGGCCATCGGCGGCCTGCGAGTTTCCACCTGGATCATGCCCTGCTCGGACACGCGGGAGCTCGCCGAAAACCGGCAGTTCCACATCGCACGGTTTCGACCTATTGCTGAGATATTGAACGATTCCGGCATCGCGCTGGGCCTCGAGTTCATCGGGCCTAAGACGCTGCGCGAGACCCAGAAGTTCCCCTTCATCCATACAATGGAGGAGATGCTGAATATGGGACGCGAGATCGGGCCGAATGTCGGCCTCCTGCTTGATGCCTACCACTGGTATACATCGCATGGAACCGTGGCCCAGCTTGAGGCTTTGAAGCCTCAGCAGGTCACTTATGTCCATGTCAACGATGCGCCGGCGAATGTCGCCGTGGACGATCAGCTAGACGGAGTGCGAACGCTGCCGGGAGCTACCGGGGTTATCGACATCGCCGGTTTTTTGACGGCACTCCAGAGCATCGGCTACGACGGACCAGTGACCCCGGAACCGTTCGTCGATCTGGGCGGCTTGCCGTCGGACACCGCCCGGCTTAAGACAGTCGGGGCCGCGATGGATGTGATCTGGGGTAAAGCGGGCTTCTCCTAAACGACTGCTCTAACCTACTGCACCGTGCCCATGAGATCGACGGCGGCGATCCGGCCCGACGCATCGCTCACCAGCACGAAGCAGGTCGTCGAATCGGAGTCCGAGAAGCCCGTTTCGTAACGGTTCTCCCAGAATCCGGCATAAACTCCCTGAGCGAGCTGTTTGAGCTGCGTGTCGCTCCAGGCCGCCGCCTGCCCTTTGACCGGCGGCGGCGCAATGATCAGCAGGGTGTCGCTACCACCAAATGCCGGCCACTGTGCTCCCATCCCGGAGCCGCGCAGCTTCCCCAGATAAGCTGTCATGTGTGCGGCATACGCCGGGTGCATAGTCATCTCGGTCAGGATGAACGGGGAAGGCGCGGCAGCAGTCACGGGTGCCTTGATCGGCACGAAGCTGCGTCGGCCAAACCACCCTACCCCCGTCAGAACAGTAATTCCCAGTATCACGGCAGGAATAAGCGGCGAACGTTTCCGCGACTTCGGGGCGTCCGCCTTCGGCGGATTTGGTTCTTCCAGCAGAACCGCGTCGCCCGGCACCGGCTCATCGAAATTCTGACCGCAGCTTGGACAGGCAATGAGGCCGGGGCCGAGCGCGGTTTCGCAGTGCTCGCATTCGTAGACTATCAGCGACTCTTGGCCGATCAAAGACTCTTGGCTCATCAGGGCGGTGCCGTGGTGAGCGGTTTGAGGCACACAACAAAGTGCGTCTCCTCTGCGTTTAGCAAGTACTGCGGCAGCGGGCCGGGGCCGCAGCTCTGGCTTCCCAGTCCGCCGACGGCGTGATCCAAGTGCCAGATCGTTTCCGGGCGCGGCTTCAGGTCATAGGTATGCTCCGCATGGGTCAGGTCAGCGGGCGTGTAATGGTGGACGCTCGTGTTCATCAACGGCTGGGCAGTAGCGAGCAAGCCGACTCCCAAGCTGCTGGTGACGGCGGCCCATCGTACGTCGCTTTTATTGCCGTTTTCCTGGGGCCGGATGTAATTTTCGAACTGCTCCGCCACGGTTCCTCGGTACACCCCAAACTTCACGCTTTCACGCCGGTCCGGGTAGCTCTCATGCGGCCCAAGGCCCGCCCAGGCGAAGTGGTTAAAGCCCGCAGGCAAGTGCAGTTCCAGGCCCAGTTTGGGAAGCGGAGGCAGATCGCCATGCGGCGTGATGTGTGTTTCGAGCACTATCTCGCCATTGCCGGAGAGAAGGTACGTATGGCGCACGGAAAATGCGGGCGGGCGGGAGATGGCAGCCAGCGTCAGCACGATTTCGATCCGCACCGCCGACGAATCTTCCTGCTTCCAGGTGACGGAAGATGCCCGCGAGACCAGCCGGTCCAGCCCGGCCTTGCGCCACAGGCCAGCCATTTGATGAACATCGTTATCGGTTGGAGCACGCCAAAGATTTACCGCTGGGCCGGACACCAGCAGCGGTGTTTCGTGGAACATCCACTCACTGAGTGCGCCGTGCAGTGTGTCAAACGTCAGCCGGAAGTCTTCGCCGTTTATTAAAAGCTGCCCGGCAGTTTCGATGACTGTCAGCGGCGGCAAACGATTGTGTGAGACGGACGCCGGGGCGGCAAGGGCTTTCCCCGGCAGAGCAAACTGTGCCCAGGCGATCTCATGGCCGCGTTTGGCCCAGAGCGTGTCTCCTGCCTGCGTGAAGGTGATATTCAGATGACACTCTCCGCTGCTTGGCAGCGTGCAGGGGATGGTGATGTCGGCAGCACTATTGGGCGCGATCAGCGGCAGGGTCAAAGTGCCCTGCTGCACGGTCACCCCGCCGCGCTGAACACTCCAAACGGCATCCAGATGACCCAGCGTCACGAAATCGTAGCGGTTGTGAATAGTCACCACTCCGGCCTTCAGGTTCTTGGCCTCGACAAAAACAGGCGCGATGACTTTTTTGAGTTCCAGCAGCGCGGGGTGCGGGTTCCGATCCGGGTCGGTCAGCCCATCAATGCAGAAATTGCCGTCATTGGGGACATCTCCAAAATCGCCGCCGTAGGCGAAGAACTCTGTTCCATTCTCGGTAAACTGCCGGATGCCGTGATCGGACCATTCCCATACGCAGCCGCCCAGAAGGCGGGGGTATTTATAGATCGCCTCCCAATACTCTTTAAGGCTGCCGGGGCCGTTCCCCATGGCATGGGCGTACTCGCAGAGAAAAAACGGGCGGGTCTCGTCGGATCGTTCGCCTTCCAGAATTAAATCAGGCACATGGGTATACATCCGGCTGATAATATCTACGATTTTGTCACCGCCGTCGTAGGCGGTCTCGTAGTGGATAAAGCGGGTCGGGTCCAGGGCACGTATTGCCTCGGCCATTGCGTCGTGATTGGGACCATACCCGGACTCATTGCCGAGGGACCACAAAATGATCGACGGATGGTTTCGGTCGCGCAGCACCATGCGCTCGGCCCGGTCGACATACGCCTCGCGCCAGAGCGGATTTTTGGAGAGCTGGCCCCAGTCACCGCCATAGTCCTGAAAGCCGTGCGTTTCCAGGTCCGCCTCATCAATGACATAGAGGCCGTACTGATCGCAGAGATCAAGCCAGTAGGGATCGTTCGGGTAATGGGAGGTCCGCACGGTGTTGATGTTATGCCGCTTCATCACTTCGATGTCCCGAAGCATGTGAGGGCGCGGGGTCACATGGCCCAGGTCCGGGTGGGTATCATGGCGATTGACACCCTTGAGAGTAATCGCTGTCCCGTTGACCAGCATCCGGCCATTTTCAATGGCGATCTGACGGAAGCCGACCGCGAAACGCTCCACCGTCAGCACTGCCCCACTGGAATCAGCGAGTGTCAGCAGCAGCGTGTAAAGATTGGGTTCTTCGGCGGACCAATGAAACGGCTTTGCGACAGGGAGCGTCGTCGGGGCAGAAGCGGCACCGACAGTCGCTGCAGCGACTTCCGCGCCCAAGCTGTCCAGCAGCCGCGCCGTAAGAGTGTGCTGCGCCGGACCCTCCACCACGGCGGCAATCTCCAGGTGCGCATCGACAAAGCCCGCATCGAAAATCGTTCTCAGCCGGACATCACGCAGGTAAACGTCCGGACGGGCGACCAGCGACACATCGCGAAAGATGCCGCTGAGCCGCCAGGCATCCTGATCTTCCAGATAACTGCCGTCCGACCATTGGAAGACCTGCACGGCGAGTACGTTTTGGCCTGGCACCAAATGCGGTGTCAGATCGAACTCGGACGGCAGGTGGCTGACCTGGCTGTAGCCGATTTTTTCGCCGTTCAGCCAAACGGTGAACGCCGAGTCAACGCCGTCAAAGTTTAGAAAAACGTGTTTGCCGGCCCAGGCCGCCGGCAGCGTGAACTCGCGCCGATACAGACCGACCGGGTTATCGTTCGGCACATAAGGCGGGTCGACCGGGTATGGATACTGGACATTGCAGTACTGCGGGCGGCCATAGCCGTGCATCTGCCAGTTACTTGGCACGGGCAGGGTGTCCCAGTCCGAAGCATCGTATTCCGTCGCCTCAAAGCCCGTCGGGACAGCCTCGGGCGAGGGCAGACACGAAAACTTCCAGTTGCCGTTCAGCAGACGGAAAAAGGGCGAGGCACCGCTAACCCCAGCGAAGGCTGTCGCGTCATCGGCATAAGGAATCGATGTCGCATGCGCAGGCTGCCGGTTGACTGAGAGAAGCTGCGGATTTTCCCAATCGCGTGGGAGAAGAGAATTTTGGATGAGTGACATAGAGTGGACAGGGGAGTTACAAAGAAACCCGGCACGTCAGGCTTAAGTGGCTTGTCGCGCCGGGTGAGCAATCGTTTAGGGAAATTGCTGAAATTAAGATTCCTTGCTGGCACCGATCTTGAACATCTTCGTGCCGCAGTGGGAGCAGGTCCCGGACGTCGCCGGCTTGCCGTTCTTCATGGTGACGGCGGTCGGCTCTTTCATTTCTTTCTTGGCTTTACACTTGACGCAATATGCTTCCATTACAATACCCTCCTGAGGTCACCGGCGTCGCTTGGGTTTTGTTGCGCCCGGCTGATAATTCCTAGTTCGCTCTTACTGCGAAAAATCCTCCTCGTGGCACTGATTATTTTTCTCGTGACGTACTTGACGGCGAAACACCAAAGCAGGTATTATTACGGAGAACAATTCTCCTTAGATAGCGATTGGTTATAGAGTATGGAAATACAGCGACGAACCGCTGAGGTGCAGCAAAAATTGCGCGACAGCGGCCATCGGATCACGCCCCAGCGGCTGTGCATTCTGGAAGCCCTTTTGGCCGCGAACAGCCACCCCAGCGCGGAAGAGATCTACGCGCAGGTGCAAAGAGTTTCCCCGACCACCTCCCTGGCAACGGTCTACAAAACGCTGGACACGCTGCGCGACATGGGCGAAGTCATGGAAATGGAAGTCGGAGATGGCCGCTTCCACTATGACGGCGTGCATCCGCAGTTTCATCCTCATGCCATCTGTACGCGCTGCGGCAGGATCACGGATATTGAAATCCCCGGTCTGACCAGTCTGCCTGAGCAGGCCGGGGAAGCGTCGGGATACGAGATTCACGCTCAACGGGTCGAATTTTATGGTCTTTGTGTAGAATGCCAAAATCAGAAAGAACAAGCCGAGTGAGTAAACAGCTAATCAAAGCCATCGAAGGCAACTGGCAGGCGGAAACCGAGGGGGCAGCGACCTATCAGGCCCTCGCCGACCGCGAAGATGACCCGCGCCGCAAATATACTCTGGAAGGGCTGGCCAAGGCCGAGAGTGCCCACGCGAAGCTCTGGGAGAAGCGCTTAATCGAACTGGGTGCCCCTCCGCCGCACTATACCGGGGCAGTCGGCGGGTCCGCGGACAGTCTGGCGAACCGGATCGGCGGCACTGATGCGACCCTGCGCCGAATCGAGATGGACGAGCGCAAGCATGTCGCCTTGTATGGCCGTCAGCTTCAGGAACTCGGCGACGAAGCCAGTATTGCAATCCTACGAAAAGTGATTGCCGATGAGCAGGCGCATTCCAAAGCTTTGAAGCATATGCTGGCCCCCGCGCCCTCGGTCGCTCCGGCAGTGGATGCGCCTATCGGTCAGCACTTTTCCCGCCCGCTGAACCCGCAGGCGGCCTTGGACGCGCTGCGTCAGCGCAAAGGCCACCGCTCCCCGGCTTCGTGGATCGGCGATGCGATTTACGGCGTCAATGATGGCCTCGGGGCGATCTTCGGCATCGTCTCCGGCGTCTCCGGGGCGACCCTGAACAACCCGAACGGCGCACACCTAGTCCTCCTGGCGGGCCTGGCGGGCATGGTCGCCTCCGCGCTTTCGATGGGGTCGGGAGCGTACCTGGCCGCGAAAAGCGAGCGCGAGATCTACGAAGCCGAGCTGTTCCGAAAGCGGGCCGAGCTGAAAGAAAGCCCGGAAGACGGCCTGGAGGAGATGGCTTTGGTCTACCAGATCAAAGGTGTTCCGGTGGAAGACGCCCACCGGGTCGCCGAGCATCTTTCAAAAGACCCCGAGCAGTTCCTGCGGGCTTTGGCCGCCGAGCAGCTGAATCTCACGGAAGATGCCCTGAGTAACCCCTATGTCTCCGCGGCCTCGGGGGCACTCTCGACCGCGATCGGAGCATTTATCCCGATCATTCCCTTCTTCTTCATGACGGGCCTGCCGGCGATCCTGACCGCCGCCGTGATCTCGCTGATCGCCCATTTCGCAGTCGGAGCGGCCAAGAC
>JANXNV010000052.1 GCA_025353925.1 Armatimonadota bacterium | reverse complement strand
ATCGGGGCAAGCGGCGAAGGCGAAACAGTTTTTGCCGGGGGAGCGGGTTTACCCGGTGAACGCCGCTATTGCGAAGCGGCTGGGGATGAGTTATATAATCAGTGCAGACCAGTAGGGGCGGGGCTTGCCCCCGCCCTCTTGGCTGCCCCCATCTTGGCTGCCCTCATCTTGGCTGCCCCCATCTCGGCCCCCCCCCCTCTTTGCCCCCATCTTGCCTCCCCCCACCCTCTTATTCCCTGGAACCTGTAATTGAGTCGGATCGCCGTGCGGTTCGGACTGAGGCACCATGACGCCATTCGGGATTTCCGCGCAATCTCTTCGAGCACTGACTGCTTATTCTCATTCATTCTGTGGCCTGGCAGGATTTTCCACCCCAAACGGCGAATGGCAGAGCATCGCTTATTCGCACACAATCGTGCAGAGTGCAAACAGAGGAGTTTGGTATGTCTTCCGTCAAAATCGGTGTGGTCGGGTGCGGCAATATCAGCAATATCTATCTGGAGTCAGGCAAAAAGTTCGATGTTCTGGACATCGTGGCTGTGGCGGACCTGGATCTCGAGCGGGCGAGGGCCAAAGCGGAGGAGCATGGGATTCCCCAGGCACTGTCCGTAGCGGAGATGCTGGCGGATCCGGAGATCGAGATCGTTCTTAATCTAACAGTCCCCAAGGCGCACTACGAAGTCTGCAAAGCCGCTTTGGAAGCGGGAAAGCACACCTATGTCGAAAAGCCGCTGTCTCTGACGAGAGATCAGGGACGAGACCTGCTGAGGATCGCGAAAGAGAAAAATCTGCGGGTCGGCGGGGCACCCGATACGTTCCTCGGGGCGGCTCTCCAGACCTGCCGGAAGCTGATCGACGACGGCGCGATCGGCAGACCGGTAGCCGCGACGGCCTTCATGCTGGGACGGGGGGTCGAGACCTGGCATCCGAACCCGGAGTTTTATTACAAGCCCGGCGGCGGCCCGATGCTGGACATGGGGCCATACTACCTGACGGCATTGATTTCGCTGCTCGGACCGATCCGCCGCGTCACCGGCTCGGCCCAGATGTCGTTCCCGGAGCGGATGATCACCAGCCAGCCTTTGTCGGGACAAAGTATCATCGTAGAGACTCCCACCCATATCGCCGGGGTGCTGGACTTTCAGAGCGGCGCGGTCGGGACGATCATTACGTCATTCGACGTCTGGGCACATAACCTGCCGCCCATCGAAATTCATGGCTCCGAAGGCTCGCTCTCCGTGCCCGACCCGAACCATTTCGGCGGTGTAGTCAAGCTTTACCGAGAAGAAAAGTGGGAAGAGGTGCCGCTGACGCATGGGTACGACGAAAACAGCCGGGGGATCGGAGTCGCGGACATGGCCTACGCGATTCAGGAGAGTCGTCCGCAGCGTGCCAGTGGTGAGCTGGCATTTCACGTTCTGGATGCCATGTACGGCTTTTTGGACTCGTCGGAGTCAGGGCGGCACTACTTGATGGAGAGCGCAGGAGTCCGCCCCGAGGCACTGCCGGAGAAGTGGCCCTTGTAAAATTGTCTGCGATACTTACTCCACGACCCCCACCAGCAGGCAGACATCGTCGCGCGAGACGCCGTCGGCAGCGGCGGCATCTACTCCCAGGATCAGGCTTTGAGCCACAAATTCAGCCATTGCACCGGCACTGCCGGGGTTTTGCGGCATCCCGGATTGCTCCAGGAGGGCGGCAACGCCGTCGATGTCCAGCATCTCGCGTCGTGACCGGCCTACTTCCGTCAGACCGTCCGTGAACACCGCCAGCATATCGCCCGGCCCGAGTGTTATTTTGCGTTCCTCGAAGATTGCGCCCTCGAAGGAACCCAGCACCGGGCCTGTCGGCGCAAGCTGCTCGACCGGCCCGCCCGCCGCCCGCCGCACTAGGGCCGGTTCCTGCCCGCAGTTGACATAGGTCAGGATTCGACCCGGGCTGTCATATGTAGCGACAAACAGCGTGGCGAAGCCCGTCAGCAACCCCTGCTCGGCCAGCAGGGAATTGAGTCCTTCCAACGCCCCAGCGATGGTCTGGGCGCGGTAGAGGGCGTAGCGTAGCATATTTCTGACCGTCGCGACCTGTGTCGCCGCCGCAAGGCCCTTGCCCGACAGATCGCCGACGACCAGGGCCGTGCAGCCTTTGTCCACAGGGAAGACGTCGTAAAAGTCTCCGCCGACCCCCGCCTCTTCCAAAGCTGCTTTGTAGTATTTCGCCAAAGCCATCCCGGAAATATGGTCGGGGATCGAAGGCGTCAGGGCCGCCTGGAGCTGCTGCGCGATATTACGCTCCCGCTCGGCGATCCGCTCCCTCTCCCGGTCCAATGCCTTGCGCTCGCTGATGTCGGAGAACGTCACCACGGCTCCGCGCACACTCCCCATCTCAAGGATCGGCGCGGCACTGTACACGACGGGGAAGGACGTGCCGTCGGCCCGCCAGAACACGTCATCCTCAGTGTACGCGCTTTCTCCAGTGTGCATGGCATGATACACCGGGCACTCGCTCTCCGGATAAGATTCGCCGTCAAGCCGTGTGTGGTGGATCAGCGCGTGACCGTTCTTCCCAATCGTCTGTTCCTGAGTAAATCCGAGCATCCGGGCCGCGGCATGATTGACGAAAGTGAATTGGCCACTCAGGTCGATCCCATACACCCCTTCGTTTGTCGATTCCAATAGCAGACGGTAGCGCTCCTCACTCTCGCGCAGGGACGCCTCCGCCCGCTTGCGCTCATTGACGTTCTGGCAGAAGACGGACAGGCCATCCGGCGATGGATAGACTCGCACATCCACCCAGGCGTCGAGCGGGGCGTAATAGTCTTCGATCGTGACGGCCTCCCCTTCGGACATCGCGCGGTGGTGCAAATGGTAGAACGTACCGTCGACGGCCTCAGGGAACTCGTCCCAGATATTTCGCCCCAAAAGCTCCGCGCCGGAGCGGGCGAGTAGACGCTCGGCCTGTGCATTAAGATAGGTGAATCGCCACTCTGTGTCGAGAGAGTAGAATGCATCGGTAATGCTCTCGAGGGTGCGGGCAGTCCGCTCGTGAGTCTCCCGCCGCTCCTCGGCCTCGCGTGCAAGGGCGCGTTCCTGCCGGGCTACCTCGACAGTCAGCCAGGTTCGGTCCACGACATTTTGGAGCAGCTCCACTTCTTCCCGTTTCCAGTGCCGGGGCGTGCTGCTGTGCACGCCGATGCAGGAGACGAGGCGCGTGGAATGCACCACGGGGACACCGACATGGGCGAGAATGCCTACGGCCTCATACGCGGCGGCCGCCTCCTCAGGTACCTGAGCGCGGTCGGTGCGAACATCGTCGACCACGACGGCGCGGCCCGCCACATATTCTGCGGCGACAATCGGACCGAAATTCGAGATGGGAAAGACGCCCGCCATGCTGGACACCCCCGCATCGCGGCGATAATCGGGGGGGATGGTGCAGGTGTCGGCAACGATGTCGATGTCGGCGAAGACGCAGCGGGCGACGCCCAGAAATTGGCCGACGGATCGAACGGCATCCTCGATCAGTTCTTCCGGGCTGGTCAGGCTCCGTGCCCGCTCCGCGAGGTCAGTCAAGAATTGTTCGCGCCGGCGACGCTCGACTGACTCGGTGACGTCGTGAAAAAAGACCGAAAGGCCCTCGGCAGTCGAAAATGCCCGCACGTTGAACCAGGCGGAAAGCGGCGGGTAGTATTCTTCGAAGCTAACCGTGGTTTGCTCCGCCACCGCACGGCGGTATTCACGCTCGAACATGGACCCGACGGCCGCCGGAAACATCTCCCAAAGGCTGCGCCCCAGCAGGTCGTCTCGATTTCGAAACAGGATCCGCTCACCCTGATCGTTGATGTAGATGAAGTTCCAGTCGCGGTCAAAGGCCATGAACGCATCCGTGATGCCGGCCAAAATATCGGCGGCATGGAGGCGAAATGAGTCGGCAGTCTCCGGGCTGGGAGCAGCGGATTTTACGAATGCGTCAGACGCCATACATCGAGTCCTATCTTGCTTGAACGCTCCCCTGATTATACCCGATGCCCTGCCGTGAATGGGTCAATTGTTGTTTAAGACGGTGCTTTGCTTGAGGGAGGAATTTGTCCCGCAGTCTGCGGGACATTACCGCTTCTCTCCTCCCGCTTTCTCACTTCTTCAGCGGCTGCACCGCCTCCCCAAGCGGCTGATACAGAGAGGTGTACGTCTCCCACGCCCCCTTCTCAAACAGGTCGTTAAACATTAAAAAATACACGTTTGCGAACGGGTATCGAGGCTAATTTCACCCGCCTGCTTCTTTCTTTTTATCTTGCTCCTTCTCTTCTGGCCGACTATCCCGGAATTCGCGTAAGAGGCGGCGGATCAAGACACTCGCTCCGCCATCCTCTTCAAGTGCGACACTCCATAAATCGTCCGGGACATAAATCATCCGTCCTGGATATTTCTCCCGTCGTTTTCCAGGCGGGCGTCCTGGCCCTTTGGTCGCCTGTTCCTCAGTTTTTTCTTCGTTTTCTTTCAATCCTGTATCCTAAAACCGAAACCTAGTGTCTGGCCCCGGACATCACTTTAAACCATATTACCACGGCACCACCTAATAAAATTCCGTTTCAAACCGGAGTCCCCTTGACAAAAGTTTTCAGTCTGTGCAATACTATTTTTATAATAGTGCAAAAATTCTTTGTTCACCGCCGCTTTGCTGAACACGCGAAGCCCAT
>JANXNV010000042.1 GCA_025353925.1 Armatimonadota bacterium | reverse complement strand
CACGGTCAAAGAGACCGACGCGACCACCGGGGGAACGGCGACCCAGAGCTATCCGCTCAGCCTTTCGGCAACGCTGGGAACAACTCAGGTGTACGCGGGCTTCACGGCAGGAACCGGGGGATTGAGTGCCACCACGGACATCCTTAACTGGAAGTTCAAACAAACCGGTCTCTGACACTAATGAGCTAAATAATGATGAACTAAATTCAGAAAGCCTTCGAGACCAAGGTTAGCAAAGCGTAACAATTGTGGAGAATTATTCAAAGATGAAATTACACAAGTTTGACGACTACCTGCATGAAAAGCTTTGCAACAACGAATTCGCCGCAGTTTACCTAGAAGTGGCACTCGAAGACGATGGGGTCGAGGAGCTTCTCTATGCGCTCCGTGGAGTCGCTATCGCTCAGGGCGGCGTACGGCGAGTAGCGGAGGCAAGTCAAAAGGGTCGCGAAAGCCTGTACAAGTCGCTCTCGAGACAGGGAAACCCGCGCGTCAAAACGCTGGACGATATTCTGCGTGCCCTCGGGATGCGCCTCTCCGTGACGCGCGATATGCGGGCGTCTCAGTCGCAGGACGAACTCACTTCCGTCGCCGCGTCCGGTTGACACCAGCCATGACAGACACAAAAAACAGCCCAAATCTGCCGCTCCCGCCTGTACGCCCTCCTGGCACCGGGTCGCCTCAAAGCGGCTTCCCGAAGATTGACAGATCCCAGGTCTCATGCCAGGTCAACTGAAACCCCGTGTTCGCATCAAACTCAAACGGCAGCCAGACGTAGCGCGAGTCGGCGAGGTCCTGCGGCTTCCAGCGGTCCCCCATATAAAGAAAGCCGCCGTGGCTGCGGCCGGTGATCGGCAAGACGAACGTGCTCTGCGAGTGGAACGTCTTCTCGGCATCGGGGCCGACACAGGGATTGTCGCCGAGAATCCATGGGCCTAAAATATGGTCGGCACTGGCGAGCATCGCCGCATTTGGGTCCCAGCCGGATGTCCCCGATGTGAACAGATAATAACGGCCTTTGTGTTTGAAGGGGGCGGGTGCTTCGCGCCAATGGCGAGGGATCGCCCGGACCCAGGTTTTACCCTCGACCAAGGGCATCTCTGGGCCGGTGAATTCTTCGTTTAAACGCACAATATAGATCGTCGCGTTATCTTCCGCCGAGTAGATTGAGTACGCCGAGCCGTCCGTGTCGAGAAACAGGTTCATGTCCCGGTAGGTGCTGGTGCCGATTGGGTGGGAATGACTTAAAAGTGTAAACGGGCCTGTCGGGCTGTCACTGATCGCAACCCCAGCGACGGACTCTGAGTAGCCGTTGGCGTCGAGATGCGCCCAGAGCACAAACTTGCGCGTTTTGGCATTGTAAATGACTTTCGGACGTTCCAGCACCCCCGTATCCTGGAACTGCTTCGGCACAGCGGAGGCGGCGAGTGCCGTGCCTTCATGCTTCCAAGTGTACAGGTCGCGCGAAGAGTAGCACGACGCCCCAACCTTGTTGTTGTAGCCCTGCGTTTTGTCCTCCCCGTACCAGTAGAAGACCCCGGCGTGGTACAAAATGCCGCCGCCGTGTGCCTGTATCGGCTTGCCGTCAGTATCCCGCCAGACCTCGCCGGGGTGAAACTTTCGGTCGGACGGCAGTGTTTGTGCCCGGCCCGTGTCACCCAGACCCAGCAGTGCAGCACCGCCCACGGCGGCTTTCAGAAAATCACGTCTTTGCATTCGAGTTACTTTCTACTCGGCTTGCTTTCTACTCGGCCGCGAACGGCACGCAGGACTGCCCGAGGCGCTGCCGCCCGGTGTCGCCGGGTGTCGCGACATCGTCTGAAGGGTCATATTCCCCGTCGCCAGGGTCTGTCGGCAGGGGACCGTCCGGCGGTCCGTCCGCCCAGCCACAGTCGGCACTCTGCCAGGCATGGATCAGGATTTCATAGAGCTGCGGTTCGAACAGCAGCACGTCCGAAGCGGGAGCCAGTGCCGCATCGCAGTCTTGAAGGGCATCTTCGATCCCGCGGCGATAGCTGGCAAGATCGATCGTGTCGGCCGGGTTCCCCCACCCCGTTTTGGGCTTGGGGTTGGCTTTCTTGTAATCGTCCATCTGGCGGATCAGGTCAAGCAGGCTCCCAAGCCGCGCTGCGCTGCCGCCGTACCCAGTAGCTCCGTCGCAGCGGACTTTTCTATCCTTTGGGCTGCCGACAAAAGTCCAGCCCATTCTTCTGCACTCATGGATTGACTTCCCATTTTTGATCAGGCGGATCGCCGCAAACGCATAGCCAGTCAAGTTTCGGTCGGTCGTCGTCAGAGGCGGCATTGCGTCGTCGTAGTCGGTCTCGACACCGTTCCCTTGCGGGTCTAAAACGGAGAGGACCCGGCCTTTCAGATCACGCTTAATCACGAAGCGCTCGGGGACATAAAGCTGCAGCGTGGTCCGGCTGTAAGTCGTCGGCAGGTAGCGCACAAAGTAGCCGCCGGGATGCAGGTTCCAGCGCCCGCCGGGAATATCCCGGCTATTTTTGCCTTTCGGCGGGTTTCCGGTGAGCACTGCCACGCGCTCCAATTGGTCGAAAGGCACAGTGGCCGAGGTGAACAGCCCCCGCAAACTGTTTTGTGCCTCGTAGATTGGGCGCACGGAGTCGCTGAGCTTGCCGAATGCCTGCTCTTTCATCTCGTCGGTCATGTAGTCCAGCGAAGCTCCGTTCAGCTCCAATATCTCCTGCGGCGACAGCAGCGTCGATGCCGTACGCTGGAGATCGGCTGGAAGCGTGTCGAACTTGGACCGTGCCTCGATGGCCCAGATCAGTGATTGGATATCGTGCTGAGGCAGATCCGGGTGATCGGCACTGTTGTGCAGGATTTTGCGGATGATGCCCCGACGTTTGCCCTTTAGGGGAGCGTAGAGGTAGCCGTCGCCGCGCGTCGGCCCGTACGTGCCTGCGTGGAGACAGTACGTGCGAATATCACCGCCGTATAGACCAGGCTGCAGCCGCCAGCCGCCGCCGGGGCCGCGCCCCAGCGCGGTCAGCGGCTTGTACACGCTCGGCGAGTACGAATCCAAGTAGTTCAATTCACCGCGTGCGTCTTTGATGCCGGTGCTGATCGCTTCTTCTCCTTTGAAGAGAGTTTCCATGCCTGGAATATTGACCTGCGGCATGCCGGGAATACTGAGGCCCGGAATATTGAACTGGGCGTGTGCGGGGAATGCGAACGCGGCACCGGAGATTATGGCAGACAGGGTGACTAAAGCTTTGTATGGAGCAGGAAATTTCATGGCGCAGACCTTTCGACGGCGGACAATTCGGGCACTGCATTGTACCTTACCCGTTAATAGTTACCTTTGATTTTTTATCGGATATTAATACGAGCCGCTATTGTTCGTTTGTTTTTATCGCCCGATAGGGTGGATTGACGGCAATGAGCTGACATAAGATTTCAAACCCGTATTTCTGCTGTTGTTTTCCTAAACCTCGCTGTAACCGCCTCGTAGTAACCGCCTCGCCGACTCTCGGATTCGGTACGCTCCCTGCTCATCGCGTACAGCCGCATCCAAAAAGTGTTCTGATTTTTGTCTATTGAAAGGCAGGTTTTTCCATGTTTCCATTGATCCGTCGCCTCACAGGCCCACTGGCCCTCGCCGGCGCACTCGCTGCCATGCTTTCTGCAAGCGCAGCCCAGGCGGCGAAGCCCGCGCTTCCAGCCACAGCGATGCCCCGCTGATCAAGCTGGACCCGCAGGTGAACCTAACCGACGTTTACGCGTTTATCCGCCAGCGTCCGACCGGCCAGAAAGTCCTGGTTGTGGAAGTCAGCGTTCGGCCTTTTTCCGAGCCGGGTGACGGCGTCACCTACGACTCGTTCTCCGACGACGCCATCTACAGCATCCATATTGCCGACCCGAACACCGGGGCGCAGGTGCAGCGGTATGACTTCAAGTTCTCGCCGGTCAGCAGCCGCGACGGCAACTACAACAGGGACCTGCCGACTAGCGACGCTACGAAGTACAAGACCTACGCGATGAATTCCGAATTGGCCGCGCTGATCAATGCCGTTTACGGCACGAACTTCGCCACAAGCGGACGATTCGATCTGGCCGCCGTCTACATCCCGGACGTCATTCGGGTGGACACCACGACCGGCCCCGTACATACGGCGGGCGAAGCGGGCTTTAACCGCCTGAGCTTCCTCGGCGGCGACACGCTGACAAACGGGGCCGGGGCGACGATCCCCGACGGCTGGCCGAATGGCCGACGGTTCGGCGACGATGTCGTTGACATCGCGCTGTCCGCCGTCGCCAGCGGCCCGACCTACTCGAAGCTCACACTGCTCGGCGATAACGTCGATCACAACGATCAAGTCTACAACATGACCTTCCCGTATGCCGGGACGCCGAATGCCGGAACTCGCAACAGCAAGGACTCCGGTCCGAATGCTGCCATTCCACCGGCTTCCTAACGATTGAGCGGGGGGCGATCTTTTGGATCGCTCCCCGCTGAAAGCCTTTTTATGAAGAATGCACTTCTCTTTAAACTTTTATTGATTCTTGTGCCCTGCGCGGCGGTGTTCACCGGCTGCGCCACAAAACATTCCGCCTCAAGTGCGCCGCCCTCCGCCCCGACGGCCGAGGCGACACTGACCGCCATTCCGGTGCCGGGAGCGGCGAGTGCTACTGACCGCGGGATTGCCAATGCCCTGCATGAGATGGCCCTGCCGCGCTACGCCCTAGGCTGGTCCCTCTTTTCCTTCAATGTCGGCGTGGAGATCGGCCAGATGTGCATCGTGCTGGCCGTCGCCCCCCTGCTGTCACTTCTGCGCCGCCGCAGCCCGCTCGTCGGCCACCGCGTCGTCATGGCCGGACCGATCGGGGTCATACTCGCCGGGGCATTCTGGTTCGTCCAGCGGGCTTTTCTCTCCGGATAAACTTGTTGACATATCCCAACGCGCGTGATAGAATGGTTTATGTTAGGCTTAACATAATGTCTACGCCTTGAACACGAGTCAATACCTTATGAATGTGATAAACTACATCGAGCATTCTTACCTACGCGCCGTCGCCCTGCTCTGCTTCACTCTCATGCTTCTCCTCGGCACATGGCCGAACCTCGCACACGCTGCCCCGTCGGATTACTTTCGTATCACGGTTCAGGATGCGGAGACTGGGCGAGGGGTGCCGCTGGTGGAGCTGCGTACGGTCAATGAAGTCCGGTATTACACTGACAGCAGCGGAATCACCGCGCTGAATGACCCGGAGCTGCTGGGCCAGGAGGTCTACTTCCGGGTCAGCAGTCCCGGCTACGACGTTCCGGCGGACGGCTTTGGGAACCGTGGCACGGCACTTAAAGTCGTCGCCGGAGGCAACGCGGTCATTAAGGTCAAGCGCGTGAATATTGCGGAGCGTCTTTACCGAATCACCGGCGCAGGCATCTACCGAGACAGCATTTTGACGGGGCAGCCGGTCGCTCTGAAGCAGCCGCTTCTGAGCGGACGGGTCATGGGGCAGGATACGGTGATGGCGGCGGTCTACGGCGGCAATATTGTCTGGTTTTACGGTGATACGAACAAGCCCTCCTATCCACTCGGGCAGTTCGCGATCTCCGGGGCGACTTCACCCCTGCCCGCTCGCGGCGGGCTGGACCCAAGCCGGGGGATCGACCTGACTTACTGGGTCGGATCGGACGGCTTCAGCCGCCCCATGATCCCGATCCCAAATGCTCCCGGCCCGGTCTGGATCGGCGGCCTTTTCACGATGTCGGATCAGGGCCGAGAGCATCTTTTTGCCCACTACGCTGAGATCCATCGCGACTCGTCGCCCGCTGAGTCCGGGCTGGCGGAATTCAATGATGCTAAGGCTGTTTTTGAACCCATCCGTGACTATCCTAAAGGCGACCCGCTGCACCCGGAGGGGACGCCGTTTCACGTCAGAAATCGCGGCAAAGATTATCTATACTTCGGGATGCAGCAGATGGGGGCATTTCCGCTCGTGCGGAACACGCCCGATCTAACGCATATCGCCGACCCCAAGACTTATGAAGCTTTCACCTGCCTCGCGCCGGGGGTACGCTTCGACGGGCAGCAGACCCAGCTAGAACGCGCGGCGGACGGAAAGCTGCTCTGGGCCTGGAAGGCGAACACGGCGGCCCTCGGCGAAGACGAAGCGGTGAAGCTGGTCTCGGCGGGAAAGATGAAGCAGGAGGAGGTCCTGACCCAGCTCCGGGACATCGAAACGGACAAGTTCGTGACCTCGCATGGCGGCACGGTCTTTTGGAACGCTTACCGCAAACGCTGGATCATGATCACAACTCAGGTGTACGGCTCGCCTTCGTACCTGGGCGAAGTTTGGTTTGCGGAGGCGGACACCCCAGTCGGCCCATGGCTTTACGCCCGCAAAGTCGCGACTCATGACCGTTATACGTTTTACAACCCGGCCCAGCACCCGTTTTTCGACCAGGAAGGCGGGCGGCTGATTTACTTCGAAGGGACTTATGTCGATACATATTCCGGTGTCACCGACCTGGTCCCGCGCTACAACTACAATCAGCTCATGTACCGCCTTACCCTGAATGACCCGCGCCTCGCCCTGCCGTCTCCAGTCTATCTCATGGCACGCAGTGACGGGACCACGGCCTATCAGACGCGGGAACAGGTCGAGGCGGCGGATGCCTGGGCAAACGTTAAGTCCATCCCATTCTATGCTGTCTCGACGGCCTATCCCCACGCGGCTCTCGTACCGATATTTGATGGGGCAGCTGCCCCAGCTTTCTATGGACTGCCCGCCACTGCGGCTTCGGGGGAGAAAGCGGTACCATCAGTCGTTCCGCTGTACGAGTACAAAGACGGTTCGGGCAGGCACTGGTATTCTCCCGACAGCGGTGCCCGCTTCGGCACGGCGACCCGGTCCGAGCAGCCAATCTGCCGCGTCTGGCGCAATCCCTCCACTGTCCTGGCTTTAGATTACGGGTCGAAACCTTGACAGCATCGCAGTGCCGGGATACAATAGGTCATGCCAGTACGGTTACAGGACATCGCCCGCGAGCTAAACCTTTCCGCGATGACAGTTTCCCGGGTGCTGAATCGCCCGGAAGGGACTTATATCGCCAAGGAGACCGAAGAGCGTGTTCTGAAGGCCGCCGCAGAGATGGGGTATAGCCCGAATCGGCATGCGCGTGCCCTGGCGACGGGCAGGACGCTCACGATCGCGGTCTGGATCAGCCATTTGCAGTCGTCGGCTTACACGCAGATCGCGAAATGCTGCCGGGAGGAGATCGAAGGCGCTGGCCTGCAGGCCAGCATCTCCGCCCTGCACTGGCATTTTTCGGCGGCTGAGCATCACCGTCAGTTCGACCATTCGGTGGACGGCATTCTCGCAGTCGATCCGCCGGAGGCGGCGATACTTTCCAGTCTGCTTGGGGAAACCACCCTGCAGACTATCCCAAGAGTAAACCTCGGCTCAGGCCGCGATGTCGAATGGGGAGGCGATTATGTCCGTGTCGATCTCTGCGAGGGAACCCGTGCGGCGATCCAGAATCTTGCCGAGGCGGGCTGCCGACGGATCGCCTATTCGGTCCCCTACGGTGTCCATGTCCCCGGCGCGGGAAACTACGATGCTTATGTCGAAGCCATGGGAGTCGCTGGTTTGATGCCGGAGCCGATTGTACATCACCAGTGGGATATGCCGTCGGTGCGCTCGGATGTGATTGCCCATATCCAGGAATTCGGCGCACCTGACGGCTTGTACTGCCACAACGACGAATTTGCAATCGCGGCCTTTCGGGCTTTGCGGGATATAAATCTGCGTGTTCCCGGCGATGTTCTGTTGATCGGCTGCGAGGGAAACGAATTCATGGAATACTTCGACCCGCCGCTCAGCACCATCTCCATGCCGATCCAAAAGATGTGCCGGACCGCCTGGAGGCTGCTCGAAAACCGTCTGGAAAATGCGCAGGCACCCGCCGAGCAGATTATTCTCCCCCACCAGTTTTTGCAGCGAGACTCTTCCCACCCAAATCCTGATCACTGAGGAACTATGACCCAAAACACTGCTGGGCCGCGCATGAGCGGCAATCCCCTGTTTCCCGGCTGGTACGCCGACCCAGAGCTGCACTTCTTCGAGGGCCGGTATTACCTCTATCCGACTTCCTCTGCCGACCCCTTTGCGACCGCTTCGTTTGAATGCTGGTCCTCCGCTGACCTGACCGACTGGCGCAATGAGGGCGTTATTCTGAGCTTCGCGGACGTTCCCTGGTCCACGAACTACGCCGCCTGGGCACCCTCCTGTGCCCAGTCGCCGCATGACGGGAAATACTACTTCTATTTCTCGGCGGGTGACGGGGCAGGATTGGGCGTCGCCGTGTCGGACAGCCCCGCCGGACCGTTCAGGGATGCGATTGGTCGGCCTCTGGTCGGCTACTACCCGCACGGGGCACAGCCAATCGACGCCCACTGCTTCGTCGATGATGACGGGCAGGCCTATCTTTACTTCGGTGGGCATGGGGTCTGCGTGGTCGCACCCCTGACCCGAACCTTCTGCGCCATCAACCGCGATTTCCGAAATATCACCCCCTCACCCGACTACGTGGAGGGTCCGTTCATGGTCAAACGGCGCGGCTTCTACTACCTGATGTGGAGTGAAGGCGGCTGGGGAGACAGCTCGTATCGAGTCACGTACGGGGTCGCGGATAACCCGTACGGTCCGTTCGAGCCGAAAGGCCGCGTTTTGGAAACGCAGCCCGAGATCGCAAGCTCCGCGGGCCACCATTCCGTGCTGAAACTGCCGGGCACGGACGATGGTTGGGTGATCTGCTACCACCGCCGCCCCCTCGGAGAAACTGCCGCCGGGCACCGCGTCTCCTGCCTCGAGAAGTTAGAATTTCTGGATGACGACTCCATCGCACCCGTGCGGCTGACCCATGAGGGCGTTACGGCATACCCTGGGTCATGGGCATAAAAACAACCCGGCGGCTATTTCTAGCCGCCGGGTTGAATTTGATTTACTCCGAAACGAAGGGCGAACGATGAGACTTGAACTCACGACCTCCAGTGCCACAAACTGGCGTTCTAACCAACTGAACTACGCTCGCCGCATGGTTGCAATCTAATTATACCCCTCGTGCGATGAAATATCAAGGGCCGGACACGATCAATTTCGCCGCATGGAGATGACTACGATCAACCCACCCGACCAGCGAGCGCGGCACCGTGACCGTGTTCGGGCTGCCATCACTGACATAGAGCGGCGCAGGGGTGTTGATCCAGTGCTCGATTTCACCCGGGGCGGAGACGACGCGCGGGATGCGGGTCACATCGAACCGCCTGTCGGCGGGGGCATAGGCTGGTCCGCCTTTGGCGAGGAGGATGCAGCGGTGACGGTAGCGCGTGCCGCCCTGCACTCCGCTGAGCAGTAGGGGCCATCGGGACGGATTATGCGGGGCGATGCCATAGGGCAAAGCCATTGTCGTCATGACGAGGCCGGGGACCTGACGGCGGAAGTAGCGGGTGCTGAAGGCCATTTCCCAGCGCAAAGTGCGCGAAGGCAGATCAGCGAGGCTGCGGTGGGAAGTGGTATGGTTTGCAAGCTCATACCCGCTTTTGACGAGAAAGCGCAGCTTCGAAGTTTCCAGGCCGTCCTGATCGAAAGGAACACCATTGTACGAAGACTCCGGCAGGACGTAGAATGTCGCTCGCTGCGGCCAGTCCGGATGGGTCCGGTGAAAGGCTTCGAGGATCCCGACCGCACAGTCCGGGTCGATTTTGCCGCTGGGAAGAAGTCGGTACTGGCTGGGCCGGGCATCGTCGAAGGTCAGCACGACCGGGGTTTTCCCTTGGGGAACGTCCAAATGGGCACTCAGCAGGTCGCGCATATTGACCGGGACCCATCCCGCCGCATACATCCCCTGAAGCTGGCGGCGCAGGGTCGCCGGGGCGATATTCAGGCCATGGATGTCGTAACGGGGGCCGCCTGCGAACTCGGCTTCACCGCCGATGGAGTGGTACATCAGGATGGGGATACGGCCCAGCTCGTTTGCAGGCCGATTTGCTTGAACCTGGGCGCAGACGAGGCATAAGACCAGCAAAAAAGCAGCGCGAAAACTCCGCAGTGATAAGCTTTGTGGCGGCATAACACTTAAGAAGAGAGTGATCAGGAAGAAGCCGCGGCGGCCAGAGTGCGCCGGGAGGGCACAGCCAGGGCGGGCGAATGCGGGGCGGCGGTTGGCACCGGCAGCGACGCAAGCTGCTGAGATTGATGTCCCAGTGTAGACTGACGTACGACGAGCCGGGCGGGAAAGACTTCCGTGATACAAGGAGCCTGCCGGTCGGCGATACGCCGCAGGATGAGGTTCCCGGCGGTCTTGCCGATGCCGTCAAAATCCTGTGCCATCGTGGTCAGGCCCAGGTCCTCCAGCCCCGGCGGGACGACATCGTCGAAGCCGACCAGGGCGACATCTTCCGGAACACGCAGCCCCAGGCGGCGCAGCTCGGTGACGACCGGGGGTGCCCAATAATCCGCGAGCAGGAACAGTGCCGTGGGGGCATGAAGACCTGCGAAGACGCGTGCGAACTGCTCCCGATCGAGACGCTGCCCGCCGTCGCGGACGAGTATCAGGTCGCGTGGGTGGAATTCCAGACCGGCATCCTGTAGGGCCTGTCGGTAGCCGCCCAAGCGGTCGGCAGCAGCTTCCGTCGTATCCATACGCGTCAGATGTGCAATGCGGGTGTGCCCGAGAGAGATCAAGTGCCGGGTCGCTTCGTAAGCTCCCTGGAAATGGTCGGTTCCGACAAAGTCCAGTGTCAGGCCAGGAACGCGCCGGTCGATGGCGACCACGGGGATCTCGGTGCAAAGCTGGCGAATCAGGTCGACATTCGCATGACCGCCCTCATGCCAGAGAACGACCCCGGCAAAACCGTTCTCCTGAGCGTAGCGGAGACCTTCGGCTTCCTTCTCAGCGGCTTTCTGGTAGGTTTCGGCGTAGGTGTCCAGCATCAAGGGATGGTAACCCTGACGGGCGAGCGTCTCGTTGATGCCGTAAAACGTGTCGGTGAATAGGCTGCCGGCAAAGCGGCGGCCCAGCAAAACCCCGATCAAGTGCGACTCGGTCACGGCTCCAAGGCGGCGGGTGGAAGGTTTGCGGATGGAGGGCAGGACACGGTTCCGGGCAACGTAGCCAAGGTGGGCGGCGGCCGCCAGCACATTCTGGCGGGTGCCGTCCGACACGAAGATACCATTTTGCCGGTCATTGAGAACGGTAGAAACAACGGACTGCGAGACTTTGGCCCGCTCGGCGACATCTTTCAGGGTGACGGGCTTGACGGAAGGCATGACGCATGAGACTTTCTTCGGTGACACCGGCAGCCGGTACAGCCCGGCAAGTTTATATAAATTCGAAGATAGTTTACCTATCAAGCAGGATTTTTGTCAAGTGCATCTTCTGCGGCGGAATTTGCGGTGCTGCGGGCCGCTTGGCATGCAGATGTTCCAGCATCTGGCTGATGGTGACAAATTGGTACCCCTGGGAGCGCAGGCTATCGATGATTTCCGGCAGGGCCGCCGCCGTTGCCGCCGTGTCCTGATGCAGCAAGATAATCGAGCCGGGGGCGGCACGGGCCAGCACGCGCTGTCGGATGAACTCTGGTGACGTGTCCGCTTCGTAGTCACGGGCACCGACGGTCCAGGAAACGGTGACGTAGCCGAGGGCACGGGCGACCTCCAGGACCTTGTCGTTGTACTGGACCCCCGGCGGGCGCATCAGGGACGTATGCTGCCCGGAGGCCTCAAAGATGTCGGCGTCGCACAAACGCAGCTCATTGGCGATCTGGTGCGGCTTGAGTGCAGGCAGACTCTGGTGATTGTAGGTATGATTCGCCAGTTCGAAGCCCTCCGCTGCCAGCCGGCGGACCACCTCGGGATGCTCCTTGACACGCATGCCGACGAGAAAAAAGGTCGCGGCGGCTTTTTTGTCCTTCAAGATGGCGGCGATCTGCGGGCCATAGCGGGTATCTGGGCCATCGTCGAATGTCAGCGCGACTTCGCGCCGGTTAGGATCTCCTTCAGACAGCAAGGCCTGATTGGGATCGTACCGATCAATGCCCTTCCAATGGCGTACCCATTCGGCCGGGCTGAAGACTTTGCGCAGGGGGGTCTTCCGCTGCGGATTGAGGACCCAGCCAAGCAGTAGAAGTCCACCAACAGCGGCGGCAGCCAGCACAGCGAATAATCTGAGTCTTCGAGGGAGCATGCGGGGAGTATACCCGGCGGATTTCAGCCGCTTGACGTACAAGCCCAAAAATGACTATAATAGATGAGGGAAACTGTCTGGCCTGTGTCCGGGGACAGGCGGCTCAGTGGGGAACAGACGTTGCCAGACACTTCGGATGCACCTGAGATTTCGGATGAGCCGGTTTATGTCATCAGTATCGCTGCTAAGCTCGCACAGCTGCCGAGCTGGACTCTGCGGGTACTGGACAAAGAAGGCATCGTCCGCCCGAAGCGCACCGCCAAAGACCGGCGCCTGTATTCGGACCGCGACATTGCCCTGCTGTCACGGATACGCTATTTGACGGAAGAGCGCGGCGTCAACATGAACGGCGTCAAGTTGATTCTGGAAATGGAAGGCGTTTGGGCCGCGCCCGATACCACTGCTTAATAACAATTTCACTCACAGAAGCTTTATCTCGGTTCTGCACAACCTCATAAAGGAAACTTGCATTTTGATTTATCCATCCGCCGACATCATCGAAGAGAAAGTCAAGAGTCGTTACTCTCTTGTCATACTGGCCGCCAAGCGTGCCAAGCAGATCAAAGAAGGAGCACCGGTGCTCATCGATACGGAATCCACCAATCCACTAACCATCGCCCTGGAAGAGATCGCTGCCGGAAAAGTCACCGTCATCGAAGCGCCGGGAGAGATTGTCCCGCAGACGGCGACACCGGGCGGAACCACGGCCCGGATCATGAACTGGCAGTCGGAAGACGCCGAAGACACCGGTGAGGCCGGCACGGACGACGCGGCACTCTAAAAAGGACTCCCAATGGCGAAATCAGTTGGAATTGATCTAGGCACGACAAACTCTGTGGTATCCGCAATCGATGAAACCGGTGAGCCGGTCGTCATCACTCTGGCCGAGGGGAGTCGGCTTTGCCCCTCGGTCGTCGGCTTCTCCAAGACCGGAGAGCGTCTGGTCGGGCAGCTTGCGAAACGTCAGGCGATCACCAACCCTGACCGCACGATTTCCTCCATCAAGCGGCAGATGGGAACGCGTTACAAAGTCAAGATCGACGATCAAGAGTATTCGCCGGAAGAGATCTCCGCGATGATCCTCTCGAAGCTTCGCTCGGATGCCGAAGCGTTCTTAGGTGATGCCGTCACCGAGGCCGTGATCACGGTTCCCGCGTACTTCTCGAATGCCCAGCGCGAAGCGACAAAAGCCGCCGGGCAGATCGCCGGAATCAACGTTGTCCGCATCGTCAACGAGCCGACTGCGGCGGCACTGGCCTATGGGCAGGACAAAACGGGCGAACAGACGGTACTGGTTTGGGACCTCGGCGGGGGGACATTCGACGTCTCCATTTTGGAGCTGGACAACGGCGTCTTCGAAGTCCGCGCCACATCCGGCGACACGCATCTGGGCGGCGACGATTGGGATATCCGCATCATCGATTGGATGGCCGCCGAGTTCCGCAAAGAAAGCGGCATCGACCTCACCAAAGACAAGATGGCGATGCAGCGGCTGAAGGAGGCGGCGGAAAAAGCCAAGATCGAGCTTTCCACCCTGCTGACCGCGACAGTCAACCTGCCCTTTATTTCCTCCACCTCCGAAGGCCCCGCCCACCTGGAGCTGTCCCTCACACGCGCCCAGCTTGAGGACATGACCCAGGACCTGCTAGAGCGTATGATTGCGCCCACCGAGCAGGCGATGAACGACGCCCGCTTGGAAGCGAAAGACATTCAGAAAGTCCTGCTGGTCGGCGGAATGACGCGCATGCCGATCGTCCAAGAGCGCGTCCGCACCATGTTCGGCATGGAGCCGCACAAAGGCATTAATCCGGACGAGATCGTGGCCCAAGGTGCCTCGATCCAGGCCGGAATCCTAGGCGGGCAGATCACGGACATCGTGCTCTTGGACGTTACGCCGCTTTCCATGGGGATCGAAACCCAGGGCGGCGTCTTCACCAAGCTGATCGAGCGCAACACGACGATCCCGACTTCGGCGTCGCAGCTCTTCACCACGGCCATCGACAACCAGGGTGCGGTGGATATTCACGTGCTTCAAGGGGAGCGTGATTTCGCCGTCGATAATAAGACATTGGGTAAATTCCAGTTGACGGGCATCCAGCCTGCCCCGCGCGGCGTGCCGAAGATCGAAGTCATGTTCGACATTGACCAAAACGGCATCGTTCACGTTTCCGCAAAAGACACGGCGACCGGCAGCCTGCAAAAAGTGGCGATCACTTCGTCCAGCGGCCTGGGGTCAAGTGAAGTCGAGCGCATGGTGCATGAGGCGGAGCAGTATCGCAAAGCGGATGAGAAGCGGCGCGAGGAGCAGGAGATCAAAAACAAGGCCGACCAGCAGATTTACACTGCCATGCGGATCGCGGCGGATGCCCGCGGCCTGGTCGCTCCGAGCTTGATCGAGGCGGTCAACCAGTCCGCCGGAACGCTCACGACCGCGATCAACAACTACGACACGGCGGGAGCCAAAATGGGTATGGAAGGTCTCAACACCTCCCTGATGGCACTCAGCAATGCGTTTTACGAAGCTAAGACGCGCCAGAACGGGGCAGGAGCCGCCGCGGCCGAGCCGCAATACGCGCCGCCGCTTGCCGCAGAAAACACGGCGATCGGGTCGTCAGCCGGTGTTTGCGATCCGGAGGATGTGCCGCTGGTCAACCTGGACCATGCCGCTCATGCCGACTCGGATGATGAGGCGGCGGACACCAACTTCCGCGACGTCTAATGCGGAGAGCCTGAGGGATCGAATCTCGGCCCGGAACCCGGAACACCGTCCCCGGTGTTAATTCCGAGTACGGGCCGCTTCGGTCCCCTTTTTGCGTCACTATTTTTCGGAGCAAGCAAGCAATTTCTATGGCGACCAAACGAGATTACTACCAGGTACTAGGCATTGAGCGAACGGCGACGGTCGCGGAGGTTCGGTCAGCGTATCGAAAGCTGGCCGCCCGCTATCACCCTGATGTCAACCCGGGAAGCCATGAGGCGGAAGAAAAGTTCAAGGAGCTGAACGAAGCCCATGAAGTGCTTTCTTCGCCGGAGAAGCGGCCACTCTACGACCAGTACGGCCATGACGGTGCCCCTCAGGGTTTCGGCGGCATGGGCGAGGGCGGCTTCGGCGACATCGTCGATATGCTGTTCGGCGGCGCGAGTGGGCGCGGCGGTGTGGACCGGGCACGGCAGCAGGCAACGCAGGGCAATGACCTGCGCTACGACCTGGAGATCACGCTGGAAGAGGCGGCCTTCGGCATTCAAAAAACGCTGCATATCTCGCGCTTGGATATCTGCAATGTCTGTACAGGAAGCGGCGCGAAAAACGGCACGACCCCGCAGACCTGCACGGGCTGCGGTGGAGCGGGGCAGGTACGCCATGTCCAGAATACCATTCTCGGCTCCTTTGCGACTGTCGCTCCCTGCGCCCGCTGCCGCGGAGAAGGCCGCATCATCACCGACCCCTGCCCGATCTGCCGGGGCCAGGGCCGGATGCGCCAGACCGCAGATCACAGCATCGATATTCCTGCCGGGGTCGATGCCGGAACGCGCCTAGTTGATCCCGGTCAGGGCGATGCTGGGCTGCGCGGCGGCCAGCGTGGGGACCTCTACGTGATTATTTACGTCCAGCCGCATCCGCAGTTCACGCGGCGCGGTGTGGACTTAGTTCACGAAGTCGCGCTGACATTTGCCCAGGCAACTCTCGGCGATACATTCGAGGTGCCTATTCTTGGCGGTTCCGAGAAGCTGTCCGTCCCGGAAGGCACGCAGCCCGGGGCGACCTTCCGGCTGCGCGGGCGAGGCTTTCCGGATGTCAACACACGCTCGCACGACCGAGGCGATCAGATTGTCAGCATCAAGCTGAAGATCCCCACCCGCCTCAGCGATGAGCAGCGCCGCCTGATCAAAGAGCTTGCGGTCGCCTCCGGTGAGACCCTGCACCCGGATGAGCGCGGCCTTTTCAACAAGGTCAAAGACGCGTTTACACACAAGTGATTAAATTCTATGCGCTGGGCTGAAATTACGATCGACACGCCGCCGGAGGCGATAGATGCCGTCGGGCAGGCACTGTACGGGGTCGGCTGCGGCGGATTTGAAGTACGCGAAACAGCGAAGCCGCCTGCCGTCGTCGGGTACCTGCCGGTGGATGACCGGCTTGAAGACCGCCTGACAGTGCTGCAGGAGGCACTGGCCGCCCTGCCGGGCTTTGGCATCGCGGGGGTCAGCACGGGGCTGACTCTGAAGTATGTGGAGGAGGCCGACTGGGCGAATGCCTGGAAAGCGTTCTATAAGCCGTTCCGGGTGGGCCGCCGCTTGATCGTCACTCCTCCCTGGGAGTCCCCCGTGCTTGCCCCTGACGACATCCCCCTCGTGATCGACCCCGGCATGGCCTTTGGCACAGGCAGCCACCCGACGACGCAGCTTTGCCTGACAGCCCTTGAGGATTATGTGAAGCCGGGGCAGTCCGTCGCCGATGTCGGGACCGGATCAGGCATCCTGGCAATTGCCGCCGCGAAGCTCGGGGCGTCGCCGGTTGCCGCCAATGACAACGATACGCTGGCGGTCAAGATCGCCCGTGAGAACGCTGCTGCAAACGGCGTTTCGGTCATGGTGACGGAAGAGCTGCCGTCTGGCACCTACGATATTCTTGTCGCGAATATCCTAGCCGACGTGATCATCGGGCTGGCGAGCGATCTGATTTCCCGTTTGAAGCCGAGCGGCCTGCTGATTGCGTCCGGCATTATCGACACGCGCGAGGCCGATGTTCAGACGGCCCTGGAATCGCTCGGTTTAGCGCACGTCGAGACGCGCCGCCAGGGCGAATGGGTCGCCCTCATATTCCGCCTGGGAGAAGTATGACCCGATTTTTTGTCCGCCCCGATCAAATTGTTCACGATTTCGTGCTTTTAGACGCCGCCGACGCCCACCACCTGCGCACCGTGCTCCATGCCCAGGCAGGCGACCGCTTGGCCGTGCTGGATGGCTCAGGCCGCGAATGGCCTGCGACGCTGACGGAGCTGGGCAAGACCAAAGCGGTCGCGCAGCTCGGGGAGCCGGTGGTTCTTGGGACGGAACCTGCCGTCAAAGTCACTGTCGCTCAGGCACTCCCGAAGATGGCGGAAAAGCTGGAACAGGTCTTGCAGCGCGGCACGGAGATCGGAACGACGGCGTTTTGGGCCTTCGAAAGCGAGCGCAGCCTGACCCATTTGACGGGCGATCGTCAGGACAAGCGCAAAATCCGCTGGGAAGCGATCCTGAAGACGGCGGCGGAGCAGGCCCACCGGGCGATCCTGCCCGCGCTTCAGATCTCCGGCACGTATGCCGACGTATTGAGGGAAGCGAAGACTTTCGATCTGGCACTGCTGGCGGACATGGGCGGCGATATTCCACTTCTGCAAACGGTTCTGGCAGAGCATCCGAAGCCGACGAGCATTCTCGTCCTCATCGGCCCGGAGAGCGGGCTGACGCCGAAGGAAGTCCTCGCCGCGAAGAAAGCCGGTGTCCACAGCATTTCGCTGGGGCCTCGCACCCTGCGCACGGAGACAGCGGCGATGGTGCTGGTCGCCCAGCTTCTGTATGCATTCCCGAACTAGAATCGAAGCAAGCCTCTGTTCGTCGATATCCATAATCACATACTCCCTGGTGTCGACGACGGCGCGGTGACAATGGGTGAGGCCCTGGCAATGGCCCAGCAGGCAGCGGCTCAGGGCACGGACACGCTGGTCGCCACGCCCCATCGGGGCTGGTCGCTGCGTATCCCTCCGACACCGGATATCATTCGGCAGCGTGTCGCTTTGCTTCAGACCGAGCTGGACTGGGCGCGAATTCCCCTGAAAATCATCCCCGGCCTGGAGATCAAGATCGGCCCGAAGGTCGCAAAAGATCTGCTGGAGGGTACGCTGGGCACACTCGGAGACGAAAGCCGCTGGGTCCTGGTCGAGATGCCCTTTGACCACATTCCCACGGACGCGCTCAAGCAGTTTCGGGAGATTCGCGATGCCGGGTACGAGATTTTGCTGGCCCACCCGGAACGCTACTCGGAAATCCAAAAGAGCCGAAACTACCTCCAGGACTGTGCCGACCTCGGCATGGCCTTTCAGCTGACCAGCGGCAGTCTCCTGGGCAGGTTCGGAAGCCGCGCCCAAATCACTGCCGAGTCCATCCTGCGGCGGGCAGATGACTGGCCTCTGGTGATCGCCTCCGACGCCCATGACCTGCGCGACCGCTCCGCGGCCCTGCTCCGCGCCGCGTGCGACGCCGCCGCCGTGATTGTCGGAGACAAACTGGTGCAGGAAATGGTGGATACCCGTCCCCGGTCAATGATTTCGGCCAAACCTCTCTAGTTCGTCCGTAATTGTGCCGATACTGGGGATATGGAAACGAATACCATCACCGCGCTTTCGCGTGCCCTTGATCTCGGCTCGGCCCGGGTCGCGGCAATTTCCAACAATATCTCCAATCTGAACACGCCGGGATACAAGCGGCAGGATGCCTCTTTCGCCGCCCTGCTCGACTCGGCCTCTGCCGGGGAGGATGTCCGAGAGACAGTTTCCGACCCGCGCCACCTGACCCTCGACGACACTTCCAGCAGCAGGCCGACTCTGACTACGCAGCACAGCGGGCAGATGCGGCTCGACGGCAACAATGTGGACATCGATACCGAAACGGGCCGGCTCGCCGCCGCCGAGATCTACTACCAAGGAGCCTCGCAGCTTCTCGCAGGGCAGTTCTCGGGCCTCAAATATGTGATCTCGGGAGGACACTAATCTATGGGTTTTATGGACACGCTGGCTATCAGTGCCTCGGGCATGACCGCCGAACGGCTCCGCATGGACGTGGTCGCCAACAACCTCGCCAATGTCAACACGACGCGCACGCCCGGCGGCGGCCCCTTCCGCCGTCAGCAGGTGGCGTTTGTTCCGGCAGGAACGACATTCGCCCAGACCCTTTCCGGCCTTTCCGGGGACAGCAGCAGTGAAAACGGAGTCGTCACCGGCGGTGTCCAGGTCTCCGGCATTGTCCCGGATAATCGCCCGTTCAAGCGCGTCTACCAGCCCGGCCACCCCGATGCCGATCCGCAGGGCTACGTCAACATGCCAAACATCGACACCGTCACCGAGATGGTGGACATGATGGGTGCCACCCGCGCCTACGAAGCCAATGTCGCCGCCGTCGGAGCCGTCAAAGGCATGGCGATGAAGGCGTTGGAGATCGGGCGGGCGTAAAAGAGCGGTCAATCGAAGAACTTGACTTCATTGCTCCGCATCGCGTATACTTTCTCAGACATGCCAGCGACTAAAGAACAAATCAGCCAGACCTTATTTCAGGGTGACGAGGAAGCAACGCTTACTCCTGTTGGTCCTATCCCCCCGACCGAGGCCTGGTTCTGGGATAATCCTAGTCATGTTGCCGCCGCCCAACGCGGCCTTGCCGATGCTGCGGCAGGACGCGTCACCCCGCCCCAATCTTTTGCACAGTACGCCGATCTGGACATTACTGAAGAGTGGACTTCCAAGTTATCTTGACGGAGGAGGCACAAGAGCAGCTAGAGCTATTGGCGGCGTCCGACGCACGTAAGCATCTCAAGATACTTAAAACCCTGGGTATAATGACGACCAATCTTCGGTCTCCCAGTCTACAGACCCATGAGTTTCACACCCTCACCGGCCCGAACGGCGAAAAAGTCTTTGAAGCTTACGTCGAAAACAACACTCCGTCCGCATTTCGCGTTTTCTGGTATTACGGCCCCGGCAAAGCGGTTATCACTGTATTCCTGATTTCTCCCCATCCCTGAACTCCCCGCCAAATCCACCCCCTCCCACACCCGCAAAAAAACCTGTGATTCCTCCCCGGCAGTGTGGAACAATCCGCATGTCAAGCTTGGCGGCACCAACATACCAAGGCGAAGACACCCAGATTTTCCCACGGACCCAGAAGGAACGTTTCCATGACCCTCTCTTCTTTGCCGACTTCGCTTGCCTCGCCCGCCGGTTCCGCCGGGGGCCTCGGGAAGATGTTCTCACCCAATGTAGCCGCCTCCGACTCTCCCTCCTTCGGCCAGATGCTGCAAAGCGCATTGGGCCAGGTGAACTCCCTTCAGACCCACGCCGGACAGATGGCCCAGTCGTTTGCTCAGGGCAAAACCAGCGATATCCATACGGTGATGATTGCTTCCGAGCAGGCGACGCTCGCCCTGCAGATGACCACGCAGATCCGAAACAAGGCCATCGATGCCTATCAGGAAATCATGCGAATCGCGATGTAGTTTCTCGTATGGTCGTCTGGCAGGTCAGGAGCGTTAGCGTTGGCATTTTTCACGAACATCTGGGACTCCCTGCGCGGCTGGTGGCAAACTGCCCCGCCCGCCACTCGCGCTCTGGCGACCGGGCTGGCACTGCTGCTTGTCGCAGGGCTGGCAGTAGCCGGGTCACTGGCGACCAGTCCCGATTATCAGGCAATCTACCACGGGGTCAGCGGAAAAGATGCCTCGGCGATTGAAGCCGTGCTGCGCGAGCATTCCATCGCCATGCACTTCGACGATAAGGCAGGCACGGTCAGCGTTCCCTCGAAAGACGAGAGCAACGCGACCATGTACATCGAAGCCGCCGGAATCCTCTCGAAAGACAGCAACATTGTCGGCATCGAATCGCTGAAGAGCCTGGGCTTCGGCCTGACATCGGAGAACGAAAACCGGCAGATACTCGCCGCGAACGAGGGAGAATTGGCCCGGAAGCTGATGCGCCTCGACCCGGTGCAGTCCGCCGCCGTTTCGATTGCCCTCCCCAGTTCCTCCACTTTTGTCGGCAATGAAACGCCCCCCACAGCCAGCGTGATTCTGACGCTGAAGTCCGGCGAGAGTCTCAGCAGCCTGCAGGTCAAAGGCATGGTCAACCTGGTCGCCCACTCCGTAACCGGCCTCTCCGCCCAGAACGTCACCCTCACCGATCAGACCGGCGTCCCCCTGTGGAAAGACAACGGCGCGGGCGGCAATGCCCTCGGCGACGGTCAGCCCGGGGACGAGAACGCTAAAGCCAGCGAGATGGAGCGCAAAAAGCTTCAGAGCGTCCTGGACCAAGCCTTCGGACCGGGCAAGGCAATTATCACAGTCAACACCGAACTCAATTTAGACCAGACTTCGCTGGACCTCACCGAACATATTCCCGTTCCCGGCACGAAAAATGGCCTCAAAATCAGCACTAAGACCGAGGAAGAGACGTACTCCGGGGCAAACGGCGGTGCACCGCCCGTCGGCGGCGTCACCGGCGGCGCAGCGAACCTTAATGCTCCCAGCTACCCCACTGGAGCCGCTGGAGCCGGAGCAGGCGGCGGAAAATACGACAAGACGGCCACGGTCGAGAACTACGTCCCCAATGACAAGCACACGATCACGCAGGTGGCTCCGGGCGGTGTGAAGAAGATGTCCGTCGCCGCTCTGGTCGACGCCAGCGTTCCCGCAGAAAATATTCCGAAAATCAAAGATGTGATCTCGACCGCCATCGGGGTGGTTCCGGGTGACAGCACGCGCTTCGTCTCCGTGCAGCAGATCGCTTTCGATCTGAGTGCTCAGAAGGCGCAGGCGACGCAGGTGCAGTCCGTGATGTCCCAGCAGCTTTGGACCAATATCGCTCGCGCCCTGGCCGTGTGCGTCGTCGCCGTCGTCCTGCTCTTTTTGCTGACACGCGGTGGTCTGCGCTCGGGGCCGCAGCTCGCTCATGCGGGCGGCGGGGCCAATATCGGCCTGCTGCATTCGATGCCGGAAGCGGACATGGCCGCCTTTTCGGATCGAGGTGGGGACCGAATGTCTGACCACCACCATCTGGAAGAACGGCCATTGACCGTCGAAGACGTTCTCGCCGAGATGCCCGAAGCGGAAGCCTATCGCCCGCGCCGCAAAGTCCGCGCCCCCTCGATTGAAGAACAGCAGGACCTGAAGATGGAAAGTATTCAAACGATGATCAGCGCACACCCGGAGAGCGTCGCCCTCCTCATCAAGGGCTGGATGGCCGAAGACACGAAAGGCTTCTAACGTTATGGCACTCCGCGTCGCACCGCTCACAAACCGTAAAAAAGCCGCCATTCTGCTGGTCGCCTTGGGGGCCGACACAGCCAGCCAGATTTTCCAGCACCTGACCCCCGATGAGATCGAGTATCTCAGTGTCGAGGTTGCCCGCATGGGGCGGGTCAATGCCCACCTGCGGGAGAGCGTCATCGAGGAATTCCATGAGCTGTGCGTCGCGCAGGAGTTTATTGCCGAAGGCGGTATGGATGCTGCCCGGGACATGCTGACCAGCGCGTTCGGAGAGGAGAAAGCCTCGGTCATCGTCGCCCGCGTCATGCAGGCTCTCCAGGTCATGCCATTCGACTTCCTGAAGAAAGCCGATGCGTCCCAGATCACGACATTTATCCAAAACGAGCATCCGCAGACAATCGCGCTCATATTGGCCTATTTGCAGCCCGCTCAGTCCGCTGCGATTCTCTCCGGCCTCCCCCAGGATCTGCGGGCGGAGGTGGCCCGGCGTATCGCGACACTGGACAAGACGCCCCCCGAGGTGATCCGTGAGGTAGAGATCGTTTTGCAGAAGAAGCTGTCGTCGGTCGTTACCACCGACTTCAGCCATGCAGGCGGCGTCAAATCTCTGGTGGAAGTGCTGAACTTCGTCGACCGCTCCACCGAGAAGACCATTCTGGAATCTCTGTCGGAGAACAACCCGGAGATCGCCGAAGAAGTCAAGAAGAACATGTTCGTCTTCGAAGATATTATCCTGCTCGACGACCGCGCCATTCAGCTTGTCCTTAAAGAAGTGGATACCAAAGAGCTGGCCGTCGCCCTTAAGGGTGTCGGTGAGAACACGCAGGCCCGGATCTTCAAGAATATGTCCGAGCGTGCCGCCGCCATGATGAAGGAAGAGATGGAATTCATGGGTCCGGTCCGGCTGCGTGCTGTCGAGGAGAGCCAGCAGCGGATCGTGGGAATTATCCGCAAGCTGGAAGAAGCGGGCGAGATCATCGTGGCACGCGGCGGCGGCGAAGAGATGATTGCGTAGGGACTTATGGCAACCGCAACACCCTGGCTCACATTACTGGAACCGCTGGTCGAAATGCCGACCTCGCTGCGGCATTCATGGAACGAAGCCGACCCGGCACCCCCTGTCAGCACAGAAGCACTGCGGATCGAGGCCGAAGAACTCTTGGTTTCAGCACGGGTCGAAGCGGCAGAGCTGATCGAGGATGCCCAAATTCAGGCCGAAGCCCTGCGGGAAGCCGCGTGGCAAGAAGGACATCACGAGGGGAAAATTGCCGCAAGGGCAACCGCGGAGGCCGAGGTTCACACCGAATGGGAAGAGCGCAAAGCGGCACTCCGAGCCGAAATGGAGATGATCGTGACGCAGATCGCCGACGCCCGGGAGCAGCTCTGGCAGCGGCAGGAATCGGAGATGGTCGCGCTCAGTCTGGCGATTGCCCGGCAGGTAGTCAAAACGGAAGTGCAGCAGAATCCGGATGTTATCCGGCAGGTGATCGCGAACGCCATACGCCGCGTCACCGACAAAGAGAACTTACGTATCCGGGTGTCCATCGCGGATTCTTTCGCCGTCAAAGAGATGCGCGAGGACTTGCTGGAAGTCATCGACGGCCTGCGGCACCTGGAAATCATCGACGATCGGCGCGTGACCGACGGCGGCTGCGTGATCGAGACCAATGCCGGGACCATCGACGCCAAAATGGAGACGCAGCTCGGCGAAGTCGCCCGCGCACTGGGGGTCGTTGAAGATGAGTGAGCTTCCGCAAATCGATCTAACGAAATACCGGAATCTCGTAACGCGCCTAGACACGGTCCGTGCGAACGGCCTGGTCGTGCAAGTGATCGGGCTGGTCGTAGAGAGTATCGGCCCGGCGGCGCAGATCGGGGAGATCTGCGAGATACGGCACAACGGTGGGCGCAATTCGCTGACGGTCAAGGCCGAAGTGGTGGGCTTCAAGTCGAACCGAGTTCTCCTGATGCCGCTGGGCGAGATGACCGGGATCAAACCCGGCTCAGAAGTGATCGCGACCGGGGATATCCAGCAGGTCACGGTCGGTGACTTCCTGCTCGGGCGCGTTCTGGACGGCCTCGGGGCACCTGCCGACGGTCTGGGTCCGGCGACCGGTGTGGGCAGCAAGAAGTACCCGATTTTTGCCGCCCCGCCCGATGCCATGACCCGGCGGCGCATCACGGAGCCGGTCAGCCTCGGCATCCGGGCTATCGACGGCCTGCTGACGATGGGCAAAGGCCAGCGTATGGGCATCTTCGCCGGATCGGGCGTCGGCAAAAGCACGGTGCTGGGCATGATCGCCCGCAACACGAATGCCGACATCAATGTCATCTGCCTCGTCGGCGAGCGGGGCCGGGAAGTCCGGGAGTTTATTGAAAACGACCTCGGCGAAGAGGGCCTGAAACGCTCTGTGGTAGTCATCGCGACCTCTGACCGTCCGCCGCTGGTTCGCCTGAAAGCCCCGATGGTGGCGACGGCCATCGCTGAGTATTTTCGGGACCAAGGGAAAGACGTTCTCCTGATGATGGACTCCGTCACGCGCCTCGCCATGGCCCAGCGCGAAGTCGGGCTGGCGGTCGGGGAGCCGCCGGCGACGCGCGGCTACCCGCCCAGCGTGTTCGCCCTGCTGCCGAAGATTTTGGAGCGCTCCGGGACCAGCGACAAAGGCACGATCACCGCCCTATACACCGTGCTGGTCGAGGGAGACGATGAAAATGAGCCGATTGCCGACACCGTACGCGGCATTCTCGACGGCCACATTTGGCTGTCGCGCGACTTGGCCGGACGCGGCCACTACCCGGCGATTGAGGTGGGCCGCAGCGTCTCGCGCGTCATGCCGCAGGTGACGCCGCCGGAGCAGCGTCAGGCCGCGAACCGTCTGCGGGAGACACTGGCAACATTCAAAGAGGCCGAGGACCTGATTAACATCGGGGCCTATGTCGAAGGCAGCAACCCACGCATCGACGCCGCCCGGCGATTGATCGAACCCGCGCGGGCCTTCCTGCGGCAGGGGGTGTATGAAGAGTCGTCACTTGCGGAGACCGTGAGTGCATTGGAAGGGATATTTGCGGATGAAGAACTTTAGATTCCGCCTGCAGGCCGTCCTCGAACACCGCGAGCGGCGGGAGACGCTCGCCAAGCAGACCTTTGCCGAGGCGCAGGCCTCGCTGACCCGCGCCGAGCTTCTCCTGGCGGAGATGCGCGAAGTCCGTCAGGCGATTTTAGAGGAGCTGTGCCGCCGCCGGGAGGGTGCCTTTGATGCATTCGAGACGCGCCTGTATCAGGATTACATGTCGGTAATCGCACAGAGTATCAGCGACCAGGAAGGTTTTGTCCGCGACCTGGTCTCCACGTGTGAGGCGCAGAAGCTGCACATGATCGGCACATCGCAGGACCGGCAGGCACTGGACAGCATCCGGGATCGGCACAAAACGGCCCACAGTCAATTGGCCCAGCGTATCGAGCAGGGCGTCATGGACGAGATCGCGACCACCCGCTTCGCCTACGGCCAGCGGGCTTCGGGGAGCTAAAGCATGAACGACGAAATCAGCGGCATCACTTCGCGTATTTGTGAGATTCAGGGCCGCATCGCCGCCCTCTCCGTCCAGCCACCCGCGCCGACTGCGGAACCGCTTCCGGGTCAGCCGACCAGCTTCGCCCAGGCACTCGATACGGCCCGATCGTCTGACGTGCGCCCGCAAATTAGCGGCTCCACGCGCCTGCCGGAGGGGCTTGGGCATGTCACCGTGCCGCCCGCCTCACTCGGCCCGCTGCCGGGTTCGGTCAGCACTCTTCCTGTTTCGCCGAGTTCGGCGAATGTCATTCCGCTGGTGCAGACCTCTTCGAGCGGCTACGGCGACATGATTCGGAAGTACGCCGCTCAGAACGGTCTGGAGCCTTCCCTAGTGCAGGCCGTCATCAAAACGGAGTCGGACGGCAATCCGCGCTGCGTCTCCTCCGCCGGAGCCATGGGCCTCATGCAGCTCATGCCGGAGAACGTCAAGGAGGCGGGCATCTCCGATCCGTTCGACCCGGAGCAGAACATCGCCGCAGGGACGAAGCAGCTTGCGGGCCTGATGTCCCAGTATCACGGCAATCTGGATTTGGCCCTGGCGGGCTATAATGCCGGGCCGGGGAACGTTCACAAATACGGCGGCGTGCCGCCGTTTACCGAGACGCACAACTACATCAAGCGTGTCCGCGCCGCCATGGAGAAATAATTTTCGATGAAGATCGTTCTCCCATTTTTTGGCCTGATCGCCCTGCCTGGCATCGTTTACGGCCTGGCCTTCTTCGGCATCATCCCAGCCCAGAAGATGGCCGACCAGACCCCCGCGCTGGCACCGGTGCTCATTTCCCTGCATCTGGCGAAAGCCAAGAAACCGGTCCATACCCCGAGGCCCGGAGCCGCCCTCTCACCCGAACAAGCAGCTTTGAACGCCCAGAAAAAGCAGCTCACCGCGAGTCAGGCCCAGCTCGACAAGGACCGGGCGGCCTTCGAAGCGTCGAAGCAGACCGCGTCCGTTCCCGCCGCTGACGGCAGCACGGCTCCTACCCTGCCGCCCGATCCCGCGGCCAAGCTCGACGCCATCTACGCCGCCATGTCCCCCGACGACCTGACTCCTCTTTTCAGCAAGCTCTCCGACACCGATGTTTCCCGCGCCCTGCTGGCGATGGACGAGAAAAAAGCCGGCAAAGTTCTCGCCGCTCTGCCGACAGCCCGTGCCGCCAAGCTCACACGACGGATGGGGAGTCCGGTGCAAACGGCGGCGACCGTGCGGGATCGGTCGCTGTAGGCAGAGAATCGACGCCGCCGCAGAAACAGGCGGTTCCCAGAGTTCAAACTTGTTGCCATCCGTTACTCTCTCGTCTTAATAACTCACGTTACGCGAGGCTTCTGTCACACAAGACTTTTTGGGTCGGCGTCAATGAAAAGCGAAAGCCGAAGAAACGTGGGATAATGACGTGGGATTGAAATCCACCGCTGTGGGGCGAAACGCCCAGTCGCGGCCTGCGCCGGGACAGGAGTGAGCAACATAAGACTGCTCACTCCTGTCCTAACCTCTTTTTCGACGCAGGTCGAAACTAGGCGTCTGCGCCCCACAGCGGTGGATTTCAATCCCACGTCTTGTCCGCTCTGCGCCGTCTCTGCGTGACAAGTGTCAGTTAAATGTCAGTTATCGCGCTGTTAAATGCGTGTTGCGGCCAGAGAGCAGAAGCGGAGTTATCCGCCCAAAGCCAGCAGGAGCATGGCGGTGGCCATTGAGTTTTGCAGGAAGTGGCCCAGCATGGAAGGGACCAGAGACTGGCGCGTCTCGGCCATCCAGGCAAACACCCCGCCGAGCACGGCCAGCGGCACCATTTGGGCGATCCCGACCGGATGGGCAAAGCCAAAGACCAGGCCTGTGAGTACGATGGCGGGCCAGACGCCGACCTTAAGCTTAGCGGCATTATAAAAGACGCCCCGAAACAGCAGCTCCTCGGTCAAGGGGGCGGCAATGGTCGCCAGACTTACCAGCATGATCTGAACCCAGACCGACGAAGCTCCCGCCAGCAGGGGGATCGCCGGGTTAGAGGGGGCGGGTGCGTGGATGGTTTTCGCGGCAAACGACGCCGCCACCAGCAGCGGCAGGGCAATGGCATAGCCCCCCACCCCAAACAGCAGATTTTTGCCGAAGCGGTGCAGGTTCCAGCCGAGCTCTTCCCCGATGGATGCCCGCCGCCGCCGCGCGATGATTATCAGGACGGCGATTGGAACCGCCGCCCCAATCAGGTAGGCGATAAACTCCAAAACGATCACCGCCGTCGTATGCCCACTCGAAGACAGCCCCGCCAGGTTATGCCGCCAGGGCGCGAGAAGGCCGGGGAAGTGGAAGCGATGCGGGACGCCAAAACCGCCGAGCAGCCAGCCGAAAACATCCGGCATCAGCAGGTACAGCACGAAAACGCCCATCAGGTCACCTGCCCGCAAGCGGCGTTCAGCCAGCGGCACGGTTTCGCGCAGCTTCGGCCAGAGGGCGCTTTGGGCCGGCTCTCCGTTTAAACTCTGTCGCGAGGTCATCAGAATCGTGATCAGCAGCACGACACCGACGCCCCCCAGCGCGAACCAGAGCAGGCCCAGCAAGCCCATTGGCGCAGACGTCAGCAGCGCCTGCGAGCGTGCCCGCGCGGCCTGCTTCTCGGCTTCGTGTGTGTTCCCCTGCGAGCGGTAGAGCACGGAGAGTGCGGGCGAGAGCCACCAGCGGATATTCGGGATCGCGCGAAGCTGCGCGGCATAGGCATCGGTCTGAGCGGGAGTCAGATGCGGCCCTCGGAAGCTGTCGGTCCAAAGATGACCTTCGCGGGTGTAAAGGCTCCGGTCTTCCGGGGAGAGCGGCGCGAGTGCAGAGGGGGTAAACGCCTGGGCAGGGCTGAGGCCGTTCCCCCCTGCTTCCAGCGGTGGCAGCTTCAGCAGGGCACGCAGAAGAAGGACGCGCCGGGCAGCACTGGGGGAGTTGTTCGTGTCGGTTTGCAGCTCTTCCGCTGACTTCAGCGCTTCGCGGAGCGTGGACGGGCTCGGGGCAACACTCCCTCCCATTTGGGCATAGGTAGTGAGATACGCCGATTTTGCCGACCAGTTCGCACTGATGTTGGACTGCATCGTCTTTTCCGAGACCTGCCCGGTGAGGTTTTGCGACAGCCGCCCATTTTTCTTTACGCCGCCCTGATGCGACAGATCCACAATGCGCAGCACGAGAAACACGCCGAGCAGAAGAATCACCCAGAGCGGAAGCCGGTCTTTATTTGTTTCGGGCGGAGAGGTCGGAGAAGGAGGGGTCATGGCAGAGCAGGCTTTCCCTCTAAGTTTCGAAGCGCGAGTGCCTGCATCCGTTTTTCTTCGGACTCCCGCAGAAGGCGGTCGACCGACATACCATTCGGCCAGCGGGTCTTGATCTGGTGCCAGGTCGCGACGGCGGCATCCCACTGCCCGGATTTCTCCTGCGCATGCCCGAGCA
>JANXNV010000027.1 GCA_025353925.1 Armatimonadota bacterium | reverse complement strand
TGGCGGCAGCGCAGGCAGTGGCGGCCCGGACTGGGACGGCATGACATTCGACCTGCACGCCTATATTGCCGAGCGGCGGGAATGGACGGAACGCGCCTTGGATACGTATCTGCCCCCCGCCGATGCTCTGCCGCCGCGCCTACACGAAGCCATGCGCTACTCGCTCTTTTGCGGCGGTAAGCGGCTGCGCCCAATCCTTGCTCTGGCCGGGGCGGAAGCAGTCGGTGGAGATCCGCTTTGGGTGCTGCCGCTGGCCTGTGCGGTGGAATGTATTCACACCTTCTCGCTTATTCACGACGATCTCCCGGCGATTGACGACGACGCACTGCGCCGGGGTAACCCGACAAGCCATGTGGTCTACGGCGAAGCGATGGCGATTTTGGCTGGAGATGCTCTGCTGGCGTTGGCATTCGACCTGATTGCTGAGTGCCGTCTGTACGCCCCCTCGGAGCGCGTATTGGATGCGGTCTCCATGGTCGCGCGGGCCTCGGGGACGCGCGGCATGGTCGGAGGACAAGTCTCAGACATTGAGAGTGAAGGTCTGGCGGACTTGGACGGAGCCACGATCGCCTCTATTCATGCTCGAAAGACTGGGGCTTTGCTGCTGGCCTCCCTGCTGGCCGGGGCACGGTTGTGCGGAGCCAGTCAAGTGCAGGAATCGGCACTGCTTACGTACGGGGCGCAGATCGGGCTGGCATTCCAGATCACCGACGATATTCTGGACCTCGAAGGGGATGAAGGCAAGCTGGGCAAACCCCTGGGCAGCGACTTGAAACAGGATAAAGCCACCTACCCAAAAGTGTTTGGCCTCGACGGCTCGCGCAAGCTGGCCCGTCAGGCCTGCGATGCCGCGCTGAGCGCACTCGCGGATTTCGACGGTCATGCCGACCCGCTTCGCGCCTTGGCCCACTACATTGTGGAGCGCGACAGCTAATCAGCGGAAAAAATTATCACCCATCCATCCTCCGCCGTCTGGGCCAGCCACCCGGTAAACTCCGTCCTGGCGAACAAGCTTGTAGGTTCCCTGGGCCGATTTCCCGTTCTCTCCCATGACCTTGACGAAAACATCTGCATGCTGACCGCTTTTGTCGATCCAGACCGGTCCATAATTTACCCGATGCGCGTGCCCAAATTCCGGGGCCATCTCCTGAATGCGGTCCTCAAACATTTGGGGTGAAAAGTGCCAATCTCTCCGGCTCCGCATAAAAGAAAGGGCTGTGACGCCATCCCCGGCGCGGAAGGCATCGAGCTGACTTTGGATGCAATAAACGACCGCCGCTCGCGTCTCTCCCCCGGCGATATGCCAGGTCCGCTTATCCGCCGGCAGCCCAATCCATTCAGGCGGCAATTGGCCGTGACGATAGTTTCCCCATTGGGGCATCTCCTGCCGATGCTCGTCCCCTACGCGTTCCTCTGGTAGCCGAGGATGCGCCGCGATCTGCCGACGCAGTACAAGGCCGCTGAGGGCGAGGCACAGTACGGTAAAGACGATAGGTATCACAGAGCGCAGTGTCATAACGTGACTCCTTTCACTGAATGCTCGTCTTTTTCCTGCCTGCGCCGCGCTATTTGCCCCGATGAGCCTGCCCTGTCCGGTGGAGATCACCCTGCCATAAAAACAAGGGTACGCAAGAGTGTGTGCTGCGGGAGGATAAGTGAACTGCCGTCACTCTCTGACATGGCCGGCCAAATTATCCAGAGTTTTCCATATTGCGGCGAACTGCTTTGTCCGCGCAGGACTCTCCTGAATATCCGTGTTGGCCATAAAAATCTTGCCGGTTTTCGTCTGTGGATTGAAAAACATGAGCGCGGTCACCCCGTAATCGCTCCCTGTGTGCCCAATCGAGCCGTCTCGCCGGAAAGCAAAGAAAATACCCTGGCTAGGTTCTCTTTTGGGAATCCCATTCGGAGTGTGTGTCGGCGTGAACTGTGGGCGCAGCATCTCTTGAAATGAAGCGGTAGAAAGCAGCTGCGAGCGGCTGCCGCTATAACCATGCATAATTGCGAGCAGATATTTGCTGAGATCGGCACAGGAGCTTCGAAGGGTGCCATCGGGATAGGTGATGGAAGAGTAGACGGGGTAAGGAGCGAGCTTCGGGTCATAAAGCGTAGACAGCCCTGCGGCTGTTTCTGCGCGGTTAAACCACGCTGCGCTCTCCATGTGAGCCAGCTGAAAGATATGTTGCTTTGTGAACTCGGCGAATGAAATTCCTGACTTGACCTCAATGCTATAGGCGGCCAGAGTCGCGCCAATATTACCGTAATGAAAAGAAGACCCTGGGGCACTGGGGGCAAAGTTTTGACTGCTGTAATACTTGCCTTTTGGATCGAAATAGGAGAAGAGGAAAATGTGCAGCGAAGTGTCGGGTGTGACGCTGCCAAACTGATATGTCTGCTGGTAGACCGCCTCCCGGTCAACAATGCCCGAAGTATGAGTGGCCAGCTGGCGGAGAGTGATTGGCCGCTCGGGAAAGCGAGGATTGGCGACGTTGAACGGCAGGATGTCGTTGATAGGAGTGTCGAGGGAGAAATAGCCCATCTCGATCGCTTTCATCAACGCGATACCGATCACCGTCTTGCTCACAGAGCCTAGGGGCTGGATCGTGTCGCCGGTGTAGAGTACTTTGCTCGACACATCCGCATACCCAAAGCCCTGCTGATATGCGACTTTGCCCTCTTTGACCACAGAGACACAAAAGCCGGGGAACGTAGATTCCGTGTACTGGCGTGCGAGCTTCGCCGTTAAAACGTCCGTGGAACTTTGAGCCATAACACTGCCCGTTAGGAAAAGTGCGGTCAGGAGCAAAACAAGACATTTTATCATCATTAAATATCTACAGCACCTCTCAGCGTGACGAGCTTCTTAATCGCGACGGCTCGGCTCACTGTGACCCTCTCTGTTTCCGCGTCATGCCTGTTTGGCTAATTGAACTTGAAGGTCTCAAGCAGGTGCTGCAGATCGGGTAGATGCCGTGAGAAAGTGCCCTCGGGTGCGGTCGCGGTCCAGGTGAGGGCAACCAGCTCGTGAATGACATAAACCTGCCACTGGTGCATCTGTCCTTTGTCGCTCTGCCAAAGAAATTCCGCCTCAACGGCAGGTGCATTATCGAGGCGCGTCTCACTTTGGCGCAGGAGCTTGAACTGGGAAAGGCCACTGGGGAGCTGTTCCAGCTGCCGCCGGGCGTAGTCACTGGAAAGTGTACCCGGGGGGACAGCCTCCCGGCTGATCACGAGGCTGAATTCGGCGGGCGTGTCGGCAGGACTGGAAAAAAGGGTCAGCGACTGATCTTTCCAGGTACTAGGAATAATGAACCTGCCCTCATTGGTATAGTAAGAAGTCACAGTATGTCCTTTTTTGCCTGCCCTTGGTAGTATCTCAGCTCGGAAATGACTAGTCTCAGAACATGCTTAAGAGTCTGCTCCGAAGGCTCGTCGTAGAGCCAGTCGACGAGTGTCACATTGATGAACCTGAGAACGAGAGCAGGCGTCCAGTTGTCGAGCATCTCATTCAGCCGCGTAATGACCGCTTCAATATCTGGGATGTCGCGGGCCAGGTCAGCGGCACAGGAACTTGCCGCATCCTCAACCTCCTGCGGGTTCTCTATGTTTATCAGGTCGCTGTTAAACCAGCCCGAGAACACATTGAAAATTTTTTCTTCCATATTCATGGGCTTTCCTGCTTTCTTAGGGCGTGACTGGTTCATTGGTAGGAAATTGTGTGACTGGCTCGAAAGTGCCGCTCGATGGGTTATACCGTAACACGACCCTTGCATTCATGTCTTGTCCTGTAGGCAGCACGGGCCTGCCGGGGAGTGGTTGATTTGTAACAGGATCGCGGACTACTTCCACTCCGGAGCCGTAACCACCGGGACGTCCGGTGACAACCGACACATCGCTTGGAAGTCGGGCGGTTCCCTGCGAGTCCACGGTGATCGCAGTGCTTTTTTGGCCTGCTGCCACACGAGCGGCAGTTCTCGCTTGCGCCCGGCTGACGGCGTCCAGTTGGGCTTCATCACTATCGAAGCGTGTGGCCCTAGATGTCTTGGCTACAGCACCATCCGGTGCAATGTCTGTCTGTGCCCGCGTGGTTTGTTCTGCAAGCGTGGTCTGCGACCCGTGTCTCGCGTTTCCATGCCCCGGGAGATCACTGACCTGTTCTGCTGGTGTGCGGACTGCTGGTTCCGCGGGCGGCGGCAGCATCTTTGGAGTCGGTTCGACTGGCTTGACCTCCGGAAGGGCGGCTCTTACGGGCTTTCCGCCGAAGAAGCCGCCTAGCTTGCCGAACACCGCCCCACCGGCAAGTGCGCCTACTGCCGTCAGCCCTTCCTGCTGCCAGGAACCGTCTCCGAACCACTGCCCGCTAAGGTAATGCATCACTCCGCCCCCGCCGAGGCTGCCGAGAAGTCCTACTCCCGCACGGGCCGCCATCACTCCTTGTAGAGCGGCTGGGGCGGCTCGAATTGCACCGATGATGCCGGCACCAGTGAGGATCGCCCCGACGATTTGTGCGGCTGTGCCGACGATGACTGCGTCTTCCGCCAGACCTTTTGCCCAATCCGGAACCTCTTTGCCGATGGCCGCACAAGCATTCACCTCGCCGCCAAAAAACACGTTGGGGCTGCCCGTGCTAATCACGCCGTCGCAGGTGGTTCGGTCGCCAACACGCGCAGCCATCTTTCCGTTAATGAAGACGGTACGGCTGCCTTCGGCCTGCTTCTGCGGTCCACTGTGCTGATCGCAGGCTACAACCGATAGACAGGCTGCCGCTGCCGCACGCCCATTGATGAACACGTTCGCACTGCCCGTGAGGATTTTACCGAAAAGCGCGGAAGGCCCCTTGATTTATCACGGGGATGGATAGCGCGTCGTCTTTCCGAAGACGACAAATCCCTTCACGTGCATTGATGTCTCGCTCGTCGCGTTTTACACCCTATTGGGGCATAATGTATGCGTGAACAAGGTTGGCATAAAGTATCGAATATATCCCAATCACGCGCAGCAGCGAACGCTCAATGAGACGTTTGCCGTCTGCCGCGATGTCTATAATAGCCTTGTTCACGAGCGAACCGTCTGCTATGAGACCAAAGGTAAGTCGCCCACGGTCTATCAACAGCAAAAGGCCATCACGACATGGAAACCTTCTCACTCCGAATTGGCGACAGTGCATTCTCAGGTCTTGCAGAACATCGCCGTCCGTGTCGAACTTGCCTTCCAAGCGTTCTTCCGCCGTGTCAAGGCGGGAGAAGAACCTGGATACCCCCGCTTGAAGGGCAAAGGCCAGTATGACAGCATCACCTACCCGCAGGGCGGATACAGCGTCGGAGAAAGCACCGTCACACTATCCAAAATCGGGCAGGTGAAAGCCAAAGTGCATCGCCTCTGCCCTGGCACAATCAAGACCTGCACGGTTCGTAAAGATGGCGAGAAGTGGTACGTTTGCTTCTCCTGCGAATACGAGGCCGAACGCCTCCCTAAGAATATCGGGTCCGTGGGCATTGACGTTGGGCTGAAAACCTTTGCTACCTTGTCCAATGGCGAGTTTATTGAGAACCCGCGTTTCTTTCGGCAGGAAGAAAAAGTCCTTGCCAAAGCACAGCGCAAGTTCGATAAGGTCAAGAACCAGCACGGCTCCAAAGAACGCAAAGCCGCGAAGAAGATTGTTCGGCGCGTCCATGAGCGTGTCAAGAACCACCGCCATAATTTTGTGCATCAGCAGTCTCGCAAACTCGTCAACCGCTTTGGCGTGATTGCCGTTGAGAAGTTGAATGTCAAGAATATGCTGGGCAATCACTGCCTTGCTAAATCTGTCTCCGATGCTTCGTGGACGCAGTTCCGCAACGCCCTGACGATGAAGGCTGAAAGTGCTGGTCGTCTGGTGGTTGCCGTCAACCCTGCGTACACAAGTCAAGACTGTTCCGCTTGCGGCCATAGGGCCAAGAAGAAACTGTCCGAGCGCTGGCATCATTGCCCGATGTGCGGGTTGGTGTTAGACCGAGACATCAACGCCGCCGTCAACATTCTGGCATTGGGACAACAATGCCTCGCTGTCGCGACAGCGTAGAAGCCCGTTGATAAATCAACGGGAGTTGTCACCATGTACTGCAACCTTATCTGCGCCCTCCTTAGCACCCTGAAGGAACCCCTTGCCGCCCATGCTCAAGACGGTTCCCCCTGCAGCCACGGCCGCGCCGATAAAGATCAGGCCGGTCCCCCCGGTCAGGACGGTGACTCCAATAAGTGCCACTCCAATCAGAACACCCATACCGATGCCTTCCCACATCTGCGTGATGCTCTGGGAGTGGGCCTCGGTATGGGTGATTGGGTCGTCAATGCAGGCAGCAGCAGTCATAGTGCAACTCGCTATCCGAAGGAGAAAAGCAGCATTCTTTTACGGCGAAATCGCTATCCCCTGCACCTCCGCGAATTTCTCGATCGCGTAGGTCAAATCCTCCCGCGTATGGGCGGCGGAGATCTGGGTACGGATGCGGGCCTTGCCCTGGGGGACGACCGGGAAGGAAAAGCCGACGACGTAGACGCCCCGTTCCAGCAGTGCTTCGGCGACCCGACCGGCCAGTGACGCGTCGCCGAGCATAATCGGGACAATTGGGTGGCTGCCGGGCAGGAGGTCGTAGCCCAGGCGTTCCATGCCTTCCCGGAAGAAGCGGGTATTGGCTTCCAGGGTATCGCGCAGCGCGGTCGATTCGGTGAGCATCTCTAGAACTTTCAGCGACGTAGCGGCGATCGTCGGCGCGAGCGTGTTGGAAAATAGGTAGGGCCGGGAACGCTGACGCAACAGATCGACGATATCCCGACGGGCACTGGTGTAACCGCCGCTCGCCCCGCCTAGGGCCTTGCCGAGGGTGCCGGTGAGGATGTCGACGCGGTCCGTAACGCCGTGATATTCCGGGGTGCCACGCCCCCGCTCTCCGAGAAAGCCGACCGCATGTGAATCGTCGACCATGACCAGGGCATCGTACTTTTCGGCCAGGGCGCAGATGCCGGGCAGGTCGGCGATGGTGCCGTCCATGGAGAAGACGCCGTCGGTAGCGATGAGGCGGGTGCGGGTACCCTGCGCCTCCACGAGTCTCGCTTCCAGGTCGGCCATGTCGTTGTTGGCATAGCGGTACCGCTGCGCTTTGCAGAGCCGAATTCCATCGATGATGCTGGCGTGGTTCAGCGCATCGGAGATGACGGCGTCCTCGGCGCCCAGCAGCGTCTCGAAAAGGCCGCCGTTGGCATCGAAGCAGGAGCCGTAGAGGATGGTGTCCTCCATCCCCACAAACTCACTCAGCTTCGCTTCGAGCTGCTTGTGAATACCCTGGGTGCCGCAGATGAAGCGCACCGAGGCCATGCCGTAGCCCCAGTGTTCCAAAGCTGCGTGGGCAGCCGCCTGCACGTCGGGATGATCAGCCAGGCCAAGATAATTGTTCGCGCAGAGGTTCAGCAGGGGTTTTCCCTCGCCGATACGCACATGGGTGTTTTGCGGAGTAGTGATGACCCGCTCGTTTTTGTAAAGTCCCGCTGCCCGAATGCCGTCCAGCTCCTGCGTCATTCGCGCTTTGACCGTGCCGTACATCTCAATAGTTCCAATCTAAATCAGTGCTGCCAGTCTAAATCAGTGCTGCCAGTCCAAAATCACTTTGCCTGACTGCCCTGATGCCATCACGGCGAAGCCCTGCTCCCAGTCTGTGAGGGGGAAACGGTGCGTAATAACTGGCTTCAGGTCCAGGCCGCTTTGCAGCATGACACTCATCTTATACCAGGTCTCGTACATCTCGCGCCCATAGATCCCTTTGATCGTCAGCATACTGAAGACCACTTTGTTCCAATCGACGTCGATCTGTCCGGAAGGGATGCCGAGGACGGCAATCTTGCCTCCATGACACATGGCCTCGATCATGCCGGAAAGAGCCGCTGGGCTGCCGGACATCTCCAGGCCGACATCGAACCCTTCCTGCATTCCGAGCTGGGCCTGAACGTCTGCGAGGCTGCCTTCCCGGATGTTCAAGGCAACCGTGGCCCCAAGTTTTCGTGCCAGCTCCAAGCGGTATTCATTGACATCGGTCACGACGACGAACCGTGCCCCGGCATGACGCGCGACCGCTGCCGCCATGATGCCAATCGGCCCGGCCCCGGAAATGAGAATATCTTCGCCGAGAATGGGGAAAGAGAGAGCGGTGTGGACGGCATTGCCGAACGGATCGAAGATCGCCGCGATCTCGGGGTCGATCCCGGGCCGGTGGTGCCAGACATTGGTCATCGGCAAAGAGATATACTCGGCGAATGCCCCGGGGCGATTGACACCCACGCCTTTCGTATCGCGGCACAGGTGACGCCGCCCGGCCAGGCAGTTGCGGCAATGGCCGCAGACGACATGGCCTTCGCCGCTGACGATCTCGCCGGGGAAGAAGTCGCTGACGTTGGACCCGACTTCGACAACCTCGCCGACGAACTCATGTCCGATGATGAGAGGCAGGGGAATGGTTCGCTGCGCCCAGGCGTCCCACTGGTAGATGTGCAGATCGGTGCCGCAGATGCCGGTCTTGTCCACCCGAATCAGTACGTCATTGATGCCAACCGGCGGCATCGGCACATCCGTGAGTGTCAGCCCCGGCCCCGGCTTGTCTTTTACCAGTGCTTTCATAAATTTGGACTCAAGGTCGGCGCATCATTTGCTTCATCTCGGTAACGTTGCCGGCATTCGCGAGGGCTTCGTCTTCGGAGATCAGGCCCGCCCGGACATACTTAATCAAGCACTGGTTCATGGTCTGCATGCCCCAGAAGTTGCCCTCGGCGATGGAGCCGTAAAGCTGGGAAGCGCGGCCTTCCTCGATCAATTTGGAGATCGTCGGCGTGACCACCATGATCTCGACCGCTCCGACCCGGCCCGTGCCGTCGAGGCGCGGAGGCAACTTTTGCGAAACGACCCCGCGCAGGGACGCCGAAAGCCGCAGACAGACCATGTCGCGGTCCTGGGGCGGGTACATGTTGATGATACGGTCCAGTGTTTCCGCCGCCGAGGCCGTATGCAGTGTCGAAAACACGAGGTGGCCGGTCTCAGCGGCGGCCAGGCCGACGCTCATGGTCTCGATGTCGCGCATTTCGCCGATCAGCAGAACGTCCGGGTTCTGCCGCATCATATATTTCAGTGCATCGGCGAACGAATCCGTGTCCAGCCCGATCTCGCGCTGGGAGACGATCGACATCTTGTCCGGGTGCATAAACTCGATGGGGTCTTCGCAGGTAATGATATTCGCCCGCCGGGTCGAGTTGATCAGGTCGATCATCGCCGCCATGGTCGTCGACTTGCCCGAGCCGGTTGGCCCGGTGACGAGAATCAGCCCCTGGCGGGACTTGGTCAAATCGGAGAGTACCGGCGGCATGCCGAGCTGTTCCAAGGAAAATATCTTCAGTGGAATCAGCCGCAGGACCAGGCCCATCGAGCCGCGCTGCTGATGGACATTACACCGAATGCGGCAGACCCCTTCCACTTCGAATGCCAGGTCCAGTTCATGACGGTGCTCGAAGCGGCCAATCTGCTCGTGGGTCATGACGCTGTACGCCAGGCTGCGGCAGTCGTCCGGGGTAAGCGGCGGGGCATCCGTCATCTGGATACGCCCGCTGATCCGCATGGCGGGGGGGCTATTCGCTTTGATAAAAACGTCGGAGGCCTTTTTCGTGGCGGCGACTTTGAGCAGCTCATGAAGTTCCAGCATACAAATATCCTTTTGCGTATCGCCTTGGTCAGCGATGGGTTCCGGCAGTTGTTTCTTCTTCTCGGGGCTTTTTTTCGGTATCAGGCGGAGCCGGAGTCAAACGATTGGTGATGACAAAGACCAAAATTCCAGCGGCGGCGGCGGCCAGCACGATCCCCAACAGAAGCAGCAGCGGCGACAGATGTGCCTTCTTTTTCCCCGCAACTTCCGCCGCCTTCGCCGTTCCGGGCAGGCTCAGATGCGTGAACTGCGGGTTCAGGATTGCCACCCGGTAGGTGTAGGCCGCTCCGTGCTGGTCCAGGCTGATCGATACGTTGTTATCGGCATATTGACGCAATCCCTGGAACTGGAAGCTGGAATCGACGACAAAGATCAACGCCAGATTTTTGCGGAGGTGGAACGCCGTCACGAACGGCTCCACCGGCAGGGTGTGGGTCTCGTTTTGCACGACATTCGGGGCGGTAAAAGTCGCTCCGGTCATGTAGCGTACGGTCTGAACCGGTGCCCGCTCATCGGAGATCTTCAAGCCCGTCCGTGCCCACCCGGTAGCCTGACGCAGGGCGTTTAAATCCTGCTGCACCTGTGGATGCGGCACCAGCCCGCTGTAGGTGATATTGACCTGATCGCCGAGACCAGGCCGCTGCACGACCAGGATCAAAACGTCGGGGGCACTCTGTGCGTGACTTGAAACGGTCAAGCCAAACAAAAGAAAAAGAAATAAGAGTAAGCCGCAACGCTTCATGGCTTCGGAACTTCCCCGTACATCGCCAGTGCCCGCTCGCGCTGGACCGAATGGTCTACGACCGGCTTTGGATAGTCCGCGCAGCCGAGATGCTCCCGTTCAGCGTCGGAGAGTTTCCAGGGCTGATGGATGAATTTGGCTGGTACCCGGGCCAGCTCGGGAACCCAGGCTTTTACATACGTGCCGTTGGGGTCGAATTTCTCCCCCTGGGAGGTCGGGTTGAAAATCCGGAAATAGGGCTGGGCATCCGTCCCTGTTCCCGCCGCCCACTGCCAGCCGCCGTTATTGGCCGCCTGATCCCCGTCGACGAGCTGCTGCATGAAGTAGGCTTCGCCCCAGCGCCAGTCGATAAGCAGGTCTTTGGTTAGGAACGATGCCACGATCATGCGGCCCCGGTTATGCATCCACGCTTCCGAGTTCATCTGGCGCATGGCGGCATCGACAATAGGGTACCCAGTTCGCCCTTCCTTCCACGCCGCAAACAGATCGTCGTCGTTTTCCCACTCCAAAGCGTCGAACTGCGGCCGAAAGGCACCTGTCGTGACATGCGGAAAGTGATGCAGGATTTGCAGGTAAAAGTCGTGCCAGGCTAGCTCCGAGAGAAATGTCGTGTGTCCCGGCTCCGCTTGATGTTCAGCTCGTGCTTCGCTGCTCTGTTTCGACGGCTTATCTTTGCCGGCCCGCCGCACGGTGTCGATCACAAAGCGGGGCGAGAGCGTACCCAGATGCAGGTGTCGGGACAGCTTGGAGGTGCCGTCCTCGCCGAGAATATCCCGCGTCGTATCGTAGGTGTCGATTTTCGTTTTGACAAATTCGTGCAGTATTTTATGTGCGGCGTCTTCCCCGCCGCACTCGAATTTCTGGGCCGTCGTGAACTTCAGCTCCGCCGCCGTCGGCAGCGGATCGGATTGGATTCCCTGCGGCAGAGTAATCGTGTGCGGCGCAGGCAGCGGCCCCTCGGCGGGGCGTTCGAACCACTGCCGTTTGTAGGGACCAAAGACCGTATACGGCGTCCCCGCTTGAGACTGTATCTCCTCCGGCTCAAACTGCGACAGCCCGGAGAACGCCTCGCAGACCTTCCCTCTCTCCGCCAGTGCCTTGGCCACGGCTGCGTCCCGGTTCCGACCCATCGGCTCATATTCCCGGTGATGGAACACGCCGTCCGCCCCGTACTCGTCGACGGCCTTCAGTATCTCGTCCGGCACGCACCCCCGGCGCACGATCAGCCGCCCGCCCGCCTTTTGCAGGTTGGCGTCCAAGACGCCGAGCGCATCCACCAGGAACGCCACCCGTGCCGCCCCGGTATCCGCCCGTTCCAGAATGGCCGGGTCGAAGACAAACAGCGGAATCACCGCCTCCGCCTGGGCGATAGCCTCGTGGAGCGCGGCGTTGTCATGGAGGCGCAGGTCGCGCCGGAACCACACGATAAGTGTTTTGTATTTCTTTGCTGGCATTACATGATGATTATACTAGGTTCAGAAGGTGTGGCGCAAGGCTTCGGGTACAATCAGTCCCATGCCGGAGACAATTTTAGAACAAACCCGCGCCCCCATCCGCCGCCCTGCCGATTTTGCGGCGTACTGGACCCAAGTCAAAGCTGAGCTGGCCTCGGTGCCCGTCGAGTGGGAGAGGCTGGCGGGGGCGGGGGGCGAGACGGAGACGCACCGGGTAGATTGGGTGCGGTTTTCGTCGCTGGGGGAGCTGGTGATCTACGGATGGCTGGCCGTGCCCAAGGTCTTGCCGGGCGAGGGGTGCCGGGGGCATCTGTGGCTGCCGGGGTATTCGCTGGGGAACCCGCCGCCGGGGCCGGAGAGTTTGTATCCGGGGACGGTGACATTCGGGCTGAATTTGCATGGGAACCTGCCGGATACGCCGTACAAGCATCCGTCGCTGACCGGGGCGGATTATATCACGGCGGGAATCGAGTCGCCGCAAACATATATTTACCGAAACATTGTCGGGCATTGCCTGCGCGGGCTGGACATTCTGGCGGAGATGGCCGAAGTGGACCCGCGCCGGCTGATGGTCGGCGGCATGAGTCAGGGTGGGGGATTGGCGTTGGTCACGGCGGCCCTTGCTCCCGCCGTGCGCCTGTGCCTTGCGGATATGTCCTGGTTCTGCGCCTTGGAGCTGGCACTTTCGCTGCTGGACCGGGCAAAGTACCGGCGGCTGTCTCCTCTCCGTTACCCGGATGCCCGTGGGCTGGTCGCGGACTTTGCCGAAGCGCACCCGGAGCACGCGGCGGAAGTCTATCAGACATTTCATTACTTCGATCCGCTTTCCCACGCTGCGAATATACGCTGCCCGACTCAGCTCAGTGCGGGCGGGCGGGACCCGAGCTGCAAACCGCCGACAATTTACGCAGTTTATAATGCGCTGACGTGCGAAAAGGAGATGCTGTTTTTGCCGAACACGGGCCATGAGATCGTTTCGGCCATGCGGGAAGCGCATGGGAAGTGGGTAGAACAAGTCTAAAGGGGAAAACCAAATGCCGGAATACACCAATGAGGATACGATTGAAGATCAAGTCGGCCTGACCGACCCGGCGGCGTTCGAACAGACCACTAGTGGCGAATCCGTGACGGGGAAGCATCTTTATGCGGACGGGGGGGATGGAACGGACGAGAAAGAGGTGACGACACGCAGCCACTCTGCCGGAGCCAGCAGCGATGCCCCGGCGAGCAGCGGTATTCCGAGCGCGGAGAAGCAGGCGAAACAGTGATTTATTTGTGACAAACAAACTCATACTCGGAATCGACATTGGCGGCACGAAATCCGCGGCGGTCATCGGCACGGCGGAGGGCGTCGTGCTGGCCCGGGCTGCCGCGAAGACGGATGCAAATGATTGGCGCAGGGGTGTGGCAACTCTGATAGAGTTGGCGCGAGATGTCTGCCGAGACTACGGCTGCCAAATGTCGGAGATTACGGCGGTTGGTGTCTCCTGCGGCGGACCTCTGAACTTCGAGACCGGGACGATCCACGCTCCGCCAAATTTGCCGGGCTGGGAAGCGGTTCCGCTGAAAGCACTGCTGGAAGCGGAATTTGGTCTGCTCGTCCAGGTGGAAAACGATGCTAATGCCACGGCCATCGCGGAGCACCGCTGGGGGGCGGGAGCGGGCTGCCGGAATATGGCGTTTCTGACGATGGGGACAGGGATCGGGGCGGGCCTGATCCTCAATAACCAGCTTTATCGCGGGCGTAATGGGCTGGCCGGAGAGATCGGGCATATGAGGCTTGTGCTGGGCGGTCCGCTGTGCCTTTGCGGCAAACGCGGCTGCCTGGAAGCTCTGGCGTCGGGCACGGCAATCGGGCGCATGGGTCGGGAGCGTTTTGGGGATGTATCGGTCACCGCACATGAGGTTTGTGACCGGGCGCGGCTGGGCGATCCAATCGCCACCGATATTCTTGCGCAAGCGGCTTACTTCATGGGGCTGGGGCTGGCGGGCTTGCTGCAAACGCTGAATCTGGAGCGGATTGTTTTAGGGACGCTGGCGGTGCATGCCGCCGACTTGCTACTGGAGCCGATCCGCCGAAGTGCTCAGGAGAATTGCTGGCCGTCGGTCTGGGCAGGTGTCTCGATCGTCCCTGCCGCCCTCGGGGATGCGGCGCAGGATAAGGCGGCTCTGGCGGTCGCACTGCCTCTCATCAAAACGTAAGAAAAAATACTTGAAAAAAGTACTTGACAGAATGCGCGACCTGTGTTATGATTGTCTAACCCCGGACAATCTCCGGTTGCGCATGGGACTCTCTGAAGGGAGCAAGCCCCGCGTAATGAAAAGCCGTCTCGTGTTCGCGAAAGTGAACAGGCACGGCTTTTTCGTTGTCCTGCCTCTTCTCAGTATTGTATTTTCGTTGCCCTGTCTCAGCCTCCGGCACGAAACGCCTCAACTTCGAAGCGATTGTTCCGGTATCCTTCGCCGGTCTTCAGCCACTGGTAGAGTGATTCCAGCAGGTAGCTCGGCAGGAAGAAGGGACCCCAGAGCCGCCCCTGCCGGACATGCACCATTTCATGTGTATGAAGGTGGGGAATAGCGGCGGCGTCTTCGTAGAGAATCACTTCCCCAAGCGTGATTGCCGATGCCCACCCTTCATATGCCAGAACGCGTATCAGCCAGCCGCCGCTCGCTTCCAGTACCCAGTCCGGGGAGGCAGGTTTGTGCAGGATGCCGCCCATCGCTCCCACCAGGCCAATGAGCGTGTTAGGACAATTCCAGAGCCTGCTGAGAAGGTTTTTGAGTGTCACGTGCGTTTTTCCAGCGGCGCACGGCGATGAGGCCAAAGCCCAGGGCCAGCATGCCGCCGAACCCGACACTGGTACTGGTCTCGGGGACCGGAGAGGCGTGGGAGCTGACGTCGAAAGTCGACTCCGGCACAACGGTGGTGGTGGCTTCCGGGCTGTAAGTCACCTGCACTTGATGTGCTGGGGCTGCCTCTTTCTGCCCCAATGAATGGGCGGCCAGACTTTGAACGAATACCGCCCCGAGCAGACCGCCGAGTGCGAGACCGAGTTTGATGACAAGTCCAGTGCGCTGCATAATCTTCTCCTCTGCCGAACTTCGAGCCTGACCAGGTAATACTGACAGTATCGGTTAGACGTGCGGCAAACAAGAGAAGAAAGTTTTTGGTCAGAAGTTTTTGCGCAGTCCGGTCCTGCCGGAGAGGATCCGTGTTTTCTTACGCCGCCAGCCTTCGTCGGTTTTTACCCAGTAGTCGCGGGATACGTCGTCGCCGACGATTTTCGCTGTTCGGCCTGTGGAGCGGTTGCTGATCATGAAAATGAAGTGATCCTTCACGACTACCGTGGCATCGGTCTCGGTGCTGGTGATGCTCTTAATGGTTGTCGTGCTTTTGACCGAGTCCATCATATCCATCACATTCTGAAGCTCCTGCCGCCCATCCGAAGCTTCATGGACATGGCCCTTTTGATCCGTCGTCGTGTGATCCGCGGAGTCATAATCAAAAACTCCGTCGACGTTCTTTTGTGCTGCCGCTGCGTTAATCTTATTGTAAATTGCCTGAAGCTGCTGCTGCGTGGTGGGTGTTTTTCCTGGGGCGGCCCCCGCTGGAAGGCCGAGGCATCCACTCAGCAAAAGAAAAAACGCGGGAATTTTGCGAAGAAGCATATTCTTTGTCCTCCCCGATTTATTCACCGATTTTCGGCGTGATTCCTTCCCGGCAAGCCAGTTCCGGGTATACTCTTTCCAGTCACGACGACCGTGCCCGCTGCGGGCCGGGAAAAGGGTAGTCTTCCATGCGTGTCGCTCGAACGATCTTTTTGGCTCTGTCTGTCACTTCCGCCGCCGTGTCCCTGACCGGCTGCCATTTATTTCACCGCCGCGCTGCCCCGCAGCCTGCAAAACCGAAAGTCGCCGCGCCCGTGGTCCGGCCGCCGATGGCGGCACTGGACCTAACCAAAGTGTCGCCGAACGAGGCCGGTATGGTGCCGATCCTTGAGTATCATGACCTGGTTTCTACGAACAAAACGAAGGGATACCAGTATCCGGCGGCGGCGTTCCGGAAGGATATTCAGTGGCTGTACGATCACAAGTACCGCCCGATTAGCCTGCATGACTACGTTCTCGGCGAGATCGACTGCCCAGCCGGAATGTCGCCGGTGATTTTGACGTTCGACGATGCACTGAAGGGACAGTTTCGCTACACACCTGACGGGAAAGTCGATCCGAACTGTGCGGTTGGGATTCTGGACGATTTCCACGCGAAGCACCCCGATTGGGCACTCAAAGGCTCATTCTTCGTGCTGACCAACGGCGATCCGCACCTGCCGCCGCCGTTCTATCAAGCGGATACGGCTCAGGGCAAGATGGAGTATTTGGTCCGGGAAGGCTTCGAGATCGGCAACCATACAGTGCATCATCAGCTCGGCATGCGCCACTGGCCGGATGTGCGTGTTCAGCAGGAATTCGCCCAGGCCGTCACGAATATTCACACGTTCCTGCCAAGTTACGTCGTCGATACGCTGGCTTTGCCGGACGGCGTTTTTCCGCAGAACAAGAAGCTGGTCATCGGCGGTGCGAGCGGCGGTGTCACGTACCATAACATCTGCGCTTTGAAGGCGGGAGCGGAGCCGGCCATTTCCCCGATGAGTATTCGGTTCAAGCCGTACTACATTCCGCGCATCATTCCCGGCACTGGCCGGGACACGATTCAGTTTTGGCTGAATTTCCTCGAAAAGAACAAGGGCAGCAAGTTCGTGAGTGATGGGGACCCGAACACGTACACGCTGAACGCGATTCAGAAGAGCCAGCTGAGCCTGCCGCGCCTGCAAAAGGGGCATTTCCATCTGCGGACCTATAACGGGACGCAGGTAATCGACAGCAAGTGAGTCACACAGAATAGGACGAGTAGTTGAAAACTACTCGCTAGGTGAGGCACCCTCCGGGTGTCGGAATCCGAACGTCCGCAGGACGCCTTACCTAGCGAGCGGTTTTCAACCACTCGCTATCGAATTAACCAGGAGAAAACATATGCGCTATCTTAACACTTCCTCTCTTCGAGTTTTGGTGCTCACGGGAGCATTGCTGGGCGTCGGCCCAGTCTTCGCGCAAACCGCGGCTGTGACGGCACCCTCGGCAAGCCCGGCTGTCAGCAGTCCGGCGACTGTCGTAGTGGTTACACCGGTCACGGATGCGGGCCTGACCTCTCCGCTCACAATTCCCATGCCACCCGGCAGTAAGCTGCGCGTGGAAATGGATGCCCGCAGTGAGGATGTGCTGGGTATGATGAAATCGTTTCTCAAGGGCATCGGGGAGACCACGCCGGTGACTCAGCCGGGTCAGTCACCGCCTCCGCGCAATCCGGTGGCGGATCTGCTGGTCAACGGAAATCTGGCGGATATACTCAAAGACGTTAATCATGTCCATTTCGTAGTCTACGAGCTGGCACCAACTATTTTGCCTGCCCCGATGGGAGCACCCGCACCCAAAAAAGCCGTCAAGCCGTCTCCGCTGGCGACCATGCCGATGGAGGTAGTCGCACCGCTGCCGACGTTCGACTCCAACGCCTACTACGAAAACGCCTTCGGGGCGGAAGGGGCGCACCGGATCATGTTCGCTGATGCCGATCAGTACAAGCTGGTCATGGTAGGCTTCCCAAACCGCAAAGGCTACGCCTTCGCCGCCTCCGGCGCGGGTTATGTTGCGGTGTCACGGATCGACGGCTACCCAAATCTGGAAGTTCTTTCGGCCTTTATGTCTCGTGCTACTGTGGCGATCCTGGACAGTGAAGTGGTCAAAGATGCAATGAAGAAGGGGACGAGTAAGAGCAAGTTTGTGGGTGGTGAGAAAGCTCTGGGCAGTAAGCTGAAGTAGGTGAAGTGCGAGTAGGTGAAGTGCGAGTAGGGGCGAGGCTAGATAAGAGGGCGCGGCAAGCAGCGCCCCTACGGGTTAGCCAATCCCAGTCAGCCAATCCCAGTCAGCCAATCCCAGTCAGCCAATCCCAGTCACGGAGTGACTTTCTCCGATTTCTCGCAAAAGGCTTGACAGCCAACCTTTGCAGCGGGTATACTGTGCGGCACAACTGAAACAAGTAGCTGAGTACTTATTGAACTGCGTTGACGAGGAACTGTCACGGGGTGTGCGCTTTTAGAGAGCCGTCGGCTGGTGCAAGATGGCAGCGTACCCCTGGTGAATCTCCCCTCCGAGCAGGCTCTCTGAAATATTCTCATCTGGAGAAACACTCCGGCACGAGAAGAGATTAGGATAGTCCGGTTCGCGCCCGTAATCGCGCTCCAAGTGCGAGGGGTCACTTCGAAGGCGAAGTTTTCTTCTCGAACAAGGGTGGTACCGCGTGACGCTTTTTTGAAGAGCCTCTCGTCCCTTGCCTGTGTGGCAATCTGTGTGGACGAGAGGCTTTTTGTGTCTCCGTTCCGTCTGTCTTTATTCTTGTCCGTGTTTGTTTTAGAGGGAAGCAGTTATGAAAATCACCGGCAGCCGTGCATTATTGGAATGCTTAAAGCGCGAAGGCGTGGACACTATCTTCGGATACCCCGGCGGGGCGGTCATTCCGATTTACGATATGATCTACCAGTTTCCGGACATCCAGCATATTCTTGTCCGGCATGAGCAGGGCGCGGGCCACATGGCGGAAGGCTATGCACTGGCAACCGGCAAGGTTGGGGTTTGCCTGGCGACCTCCGGCCCAGGGGCGACTAACTTGGTGACGCCCATCGCGGATGCCATGATGGACTCGGTCCCGCTGGTGGCGATTACGGGTCAGGTAAAGACCTCGGCGATTGGAACGGATGCGTTCCAGGAGGCCGATATCACGGGCATCACGATGCCGATCACCAAGCACAACTGGCTGGTGAAGGACGTGACCAAGCTGCCGGAGATCATTGCGGAAGCGTTCCACATCGCCCGCTCGGGGCGGCCCGGCCCGGTGCTGATCGATATTCCCGTGGACATTTCCCGGGCCGAGTTTGAGTACACGCCGGTCGAGGAAGTCAATATCCCGACGTTCAAGCCGACTACCAAGGGGCACTCACGGCAGATCCAGCGTGCGGCGGAGCTGATCGCTGAAGCCCAGCGGCCCGTGCTGTATGTCGGAGGCGGCGCGATCTACTCGGGAGCCTACGGCGAGATCAAAGACCTGGCCGAGCGGACCAACACGCCAGTGACCACGACGCTGAAGGGCCTGGGGGCGTTCCCCGAGACCCATCCTTTGTCCCTGGGCATGCTGGGGATGCACGGGACGGCGTATGCAAACTACGCGATCAGTGAGTGTGACCTGCTGATCGCGGTCGGTGCACGCTTCGATGACCGTGTGACGGGCAAAGCCGATGAGTGGGTTCCGTCGGCGAAGATCGTTCACATCGATGTCGACCCGGCGGAGATCGGTAAAGTGCTGGCTGCTGACGTGCCGATTGTCGGCGATGTTAAGGCCGTTCTGGTCGAGCTGCTGAAGCTGGTCGAGCCGACGTTTCACCCGGAATGGAATGCCCGTGTCGCGCAGTGGAAGGCGGATTTCCCGCTGCACTACCCCCAGGATGGTGTTCTGCACGGCCAGCAGGTGATCGAGCAGATCGGGGCGATTACGGACCATGAAGCGATTGTGGTGACGGATGTCGGCCAGCATCAGATGTGGACGGCGCAGTTCTACAAGTGCCTACGGCCGCGCCAGTTTATCACGTCGGGCGGTCTCGGGACGATGGGCTTCGGCCTGCCCGCCGCCATCGGGGCGCAGTTCGGTGCCCCCGACAAGCCGGTCTTCTGCGTCAGCGGTGACGGCTCGATCCAGATGTGTATTCAGGAGCTGATGGTGGCGACGATTTACAAGCTGCCGATTAAAATCTGCATCTTGAACAACCAGTATCTGGGCATGGTCCGCCAGTGGCAGGAATTGTTCTGGGAGTCGCATTATTCCAACGTTGACTTGGAAGCCTCCCCGGATTTTGTCAAGCTGGCCGAAGCCTACGGGGCACACGCCATCCGCTGCTCGACTCCCAGCGGAGTGGAAGCGGCTCTGGCCGAAGCCATGACGATCACCGACCGCCCGACGGTGCTGGACTTCCGCATTGCCAAAGAAGAGAATGTCTACCCAATGATCAAATCCGGCGGCACAATCCGGGATATGGTTGTCCAGCGTCCGCCGAACATGACCCCGCTCGACAGCTACATGGAGAGCGAAGCGTATATGCCGGATGACGAGACGCGGCCTTCTCGAGAAGATGAGAAGACGGAGCGGGAACTGCAGCCTGTCGGTGCCGGTCAGCCGCAGGAACTCTTGGGATAACGTGCCTTGGACGATGTGCATAACTTAGCTCCGCCCGCTGTCATCGCGGCCATCACGCAGGCCACGGCTGACAGCGGGTTTTCGATGGCGTCCGACTGTAAGACCGGTTCGCTGCTGCGAACACTTGCGGCGACTAAGCCTGGCGGTTCTTTTCTGGAACTCGGAACGGGAACTGGCCTGTCGACTGCCTGGATCCTGGCTGGGATGAGCGAGAAATCGACTCTGGTGAGTGCTGACAACGATGAGATCGTTCAGAGCGTAGCCCGAAAGCATTTAGGTCAGGATAGGCGAGTCAGTTTCCAGCTCGCGGACGGCGGCGTATTTTTGGAAAGCCTTGCCGGGAGCAAGTTTGATTTCATCTTCGCCGATACCTGGCCCGGGAAGTACACACATTTAGAGGCCGCTCTAAGCCTGCTAAAACCCGGTGGCCTCTACATCGTGGACGATATGCTGCCCCAGCCGAACTGGCCGCCGGGACATGAGGAAAAAGTACACGCGCTGATAGCGGATTTGGAAGCGCGGCCTGACCTGATGATTACAAAGCTGAACTGGGCGACAGGGCTGATTGTGGGGGCTAAAAATGCCTGAACTGCAAACACCATTGTTGAAGCCAGTTAAGCCCAAATGGAAATATTGTACTACGCAAGAGGAGGTGCTCTATGACTCTGACAATTGAAATAACACCGGAAGAGGAGATGCGTCTCTCTGAAGAGTCTCAACGGCGTGGACAGACGTCGGCTGACTTGGTGAGAACTGCGCTCAGCACACTGCTTGAGAAAGATATGGGAGATCGCCCTTTGTGGAGTGAGGCAGCAGGGATGTTTTCCTGTCCGATGGTTGGCGAGGATGCCCAGGTATGGGTATCGCGAAACAGGCGTGAGGGCGATGAACACCGTGAACGCTTGCTTCGTCGGGTCACTCCACAGGCGACCTCACTGGATACTTCATGAAAGTTATTGATGCACTGCAAGGCGTTTCATTTCTGTTCTTGGACACCACGCCGGTCATATATCAGGTCGAGCGAAATCCCACGTACTTTGATCTTGTAAATACCATTTTTCAAGAAGTTGATGCCGGGCGTATCATTGCAGCGACCTCTCCAGTCACTCTCGCCGAATGCCTTGTGCTTCCTTATCGACTCAGATCGGCGACAAGACTGCAAGAATTCAGCCGACTTATCGTGTCAGGTCGTAACTGTAGGTTCATTCCTATTGATCAAAAAGTAGGTCAAAGAGCCGCAGAGCTGCGAGCGCGGTACAATCTTTTACTGCCGGACGCTTTGCAGGTCGCTTGCGGCATCGAAGCAGGTTGTGATGCGTTTTTGACGAATGATTTGGACTTACGCCGCGTCACGGAACTTCGTGTGCTGGTGCTGGACGAGCTAAAGCTATAGACAAGTGGATTCAATTGGGTTTTTAAGGAGCAACGACGCAGTGCAGCAGCAGCATACGATTACGGTCCTCGTGGACAACAAGCCCGGCGTGCTTTCGCGCGTGGCGGGGCTATTCTCCCGCCGGGGTTACAACATTGAGTCTCTGGCGGTCTCCATCACGGAGAATCCGGAAGTCTCGCGCATGACGCTTGTCGTTAATGGAGATGAGCAGGAAGTCGAGCAGATCACCAAGCAGCTCCACAAGCTAATTGATGTCAGCAAGGTGCAGGATTATCTGAATATCCCGATGGTCGCCCGGGAGCTGGCGTTGATTAAAGTCAATGCACTGATCGAGAACCGCACCGCGCTTTTGCAGCTTGTGGAAGTCTTCCGGGGCCGGGTCATCGACATGTCCGACAAGACATTCGTGATCGAGCTGACCGGCGGCAACGAAAAGATCGATGCCTTCGAAAAGCTGCTGGAAGCCTACGGCATCCGGGAGCTGGTCCGCACGGGGCGGATCGCGATGGCACGTGGAACGAGGGGGATTTAACACGCTGTGAGAGAGCCGACTTGAAAGAGCTGATCGACCCACACCAAGCCCAACTGCTCATGCTCGGCGTCTTTTGCGCCGCACCGCTGATCGGCCTGCTCTGGGGCCTGGCGGCAAGAAGGGTTGGACGCGGGCTGATCATCGGCCTGCTGGTAGGCGGGGGCAATTATGCGCTGTGGACCATCTACAGTGCCATCACGGATAAGTTAGGGCTGGATACGGTCCGAAACCTGCTGACGAACCTGTGCCTGTTTGTCGCAATAGGAGTAGTGATCGGGATCGGTGTGGGCTGGTTTGCCTCGCGGGGGCGAGCGGGAGCGGCGGATCAAGGAGGAGAAGATGGCAACGTGGCAAGAGATCGGACAGGATGATTTCCGAGCAGCTGTTGAGTTATACGAAAGTGGGCGGTACAGGAGTGCCGTCAGCCGATTTTACTGTGCCGTGTTTTCTGTGGTCACTGACGAGTTGATCCGTCGGAACGCAACGGTTGATTTTCGCGACAACCGTGCCACGCCGTCTCATTCGCAGCTGCCACAGTTGATGGAGACCTACTTCACGCATTACAGTATTGAAAGGCAAATGCACCTAAGAAATTATGTGAGAAGCGTTTACCGTGATCGAATCGGTGCCGACTATTCACTGCTTCGTGTTGTCAAACAAATCGCGAAAGAAACGTATCGGGCAACCGAGAAAGTGTTTCGGTATCTAGGAGTTGAAAATGGGACAAGATAAAGTACTGGATTTGATCGAAAGCTATCTTGAGCGGCATCAATCTAAAGATTATCGTCTGAACGTCTCGCGCGATGGTGTCCGCCAAGACGGGAACTGGTGGTTTGTTGTCGTACAGCCGGACCACGACGACATGAATGCCCGTGACTACAGCGTCATAATGTCGCAGACGGAAGATGAGCTTGAGGATCGGGAGCATCTGAAAGTGCTGCTTGTCCCCTCCCTGCCGGGCGATTAGCTCTTATTTTACGATTATCTCAGTTCGCAGATGAAGGAAAGACTATGAACATGACGACGCCGGAAATGACCGGCACGGAAATACTCAGCACGGTGCAGAAGCGTCTGGCCGTACATCAGCCGTCGAAATATGCACTGGAACTTGTGCCGCGTGTGACCCACAAAGAGGGTCAGTGGTGGTATGTGGTCGTGCGCCCTAGCCTCGATGATATTCAGGCGGCGGATTACAATGCGCGGGTGGAGAAGATCGAGCGCGACCTGAAGAAGATGGACAATCTGAACGTCATTTTGCTGCCGGTCGTACCTGATTGGATGGATGCGCCGAACTAAACTCAGATTCCGAGAGAACTCCAAGGAGAAACACAAGACAATGCCAGCGAAGGTTTACTATGACAATGATGCCGATTTGACCCTGCTCAAAGGCAAGAAGCTCGCCGTGATCGGCTACGGCTCCCAGGGCCATGCCCACTCGCTCAACCTGCAGGACAGCGGGCTGGATGTGCGGGTCGGACTGCGCTCCGGGTCGAAGTCCTGGAACAAGGCGGAAGAGGCCGGGCTGACAGTCAAGTCGGTGGAAGATGCGGCTAAAGAAGCCGACATCATCATGATTTTGATCAATGACGAAGTCCAGGGCGACGTTTACCGTGAAAGCATCGCGCCGTACCTGGAGCCGGGCAATGCGCTGGTGTTCGGGCACGGCTTCAGCATCCATTTTGGGCAGATCAAGCCGCCTGCGGGCGTGGACGTCTTTATGGTCGCCCCGAAAGGCCCCGGCCATCTGGTCCGCCGCGTTTACCAGGAAGGCAAGGGCGTTCCCTGCCTGATCGCCGTACAGCAGGATGCTTCGGGCACTGCGCGTTCGCTGGCCCTGGCCTGGGCGAAAGGCATCGGCGGCAGCCGGGCCGGGGTTTTAGAGACGACTTTCAAAGAGGAGACCGAGACGGACCTCTTCGGCGAACAGGCGGTTCTCTGCGGCGGTACGACGGCCCTGGTCAAAGCCGGGTTCGAGACTTTGGTGAACGCCGGGTATCAGCCGGAGATCGCCTATTTCGAGTGCCTGCATGAGCTGAAGCTGATCGTGGACCTGATGTACGAAGCGGGGATCGCCGGCATGCGTTACTCGATCTCAGACACCGCCCAGTACGGGGATATGACACGCGGCCCGCGCATCGTCACGGACGCCACCAAAGCGGAAATGGGCAAGATTCTGAAAGAGATTCAGACGGGACAGTTCGCCAAAGAGTGGATTTTGGAGAATAAAGCCAATCGTCCCTCGTTCAACGCTCTGGCGGCGATTGACGGCAGCTCGCAGATCGAGGAAGTGGGCCGCAACTTGCGCGGCCTGATGTCCTGGGTTAAGAAGACGGATGTCGTCAAAGCGACCGAGTAGGCCGTGAAAGCGACCGAGTAGAAAGACAGCCATGCCTAACAGCCGCGTCCAAATCTTCGATACCACCCTGCGCGACGGCGAACAGTCGCCGGGGGCCTCGCTGAATATCGATGAAAAGGTGGAGATCGCTCGCCAATTGGAGCGGCTGGGTGTGGATATCATTGAGGCCGGGTTTCCGATCTCCAGCCCCGGCGACTTCGAAGCGGTCCGGCGGGTTGCGGCGGCGGTGGGGGACAGTATCACTGTCTGCGGCCTGACCCGGGCCGTGCCCAAAGACATCGATGTCGCCTGGGATGCGCTGAAAGGCGCAGCCCGGCCTCGCATTCACACGGGTCTGGGAGTGAGCGAGAGCCACCTGAAGCATAAGCTCAAAAAGTCTCGCGATGAGGCTTTGGAAATTGGGGTCGCGGCAGTCAAACACGCCCGCGCTCTGGGCTGC
>JANXNV010000298.1 GCA_025353925.1 Armatimonadota bacterium | reverse complement strand
GCAGAAGTCATGGTCAAGAGATTCGAAGGCATCGGCGACACGACCGGAGTCGGCTGCGCTGTTGCTGTCACTTAATAAGTCGCAAGACGTGGGTAGTAGACGAGAGTGGAAGCATATTTGGATGCCCAGACGCTGAGAACGACCGAATAGGTCCCAGCCGGTGCGTCACCGCGTAGGCCAAAGTCCAAACGGAATTCCTTCCGCTGGCCTGCGGCAAAGTCCACGGCCGGAGTCGCTTTCTCTAAGAGGCTCCTGCCTTTCGGGTCCAAGTACTTGATGCCGACAATCAGCCCCGAGCGCGCCGTCGTCGCCTTGACACTCACTCTTGCCGATTGAACTTGGCCTGCGGCCAGTGTTGCTCTCGTCACCGACCCCGCAACTCTGAGGTCACCGACCTTGGCCCAACCGGTGATCGAGATGGGAGCGAGCACCGATTGGGGAGCAGGGCCGTCAGCCTTCGCCGATGCCGCTGAACCGAGGAGGAGGAGTATCAAAATCCACTTCATTGTGTGGTTCCTTTTGCCTGCCGGCGTTTCGTGTCCTGAGACAGAGTACCCTGAGCAGAGAGCAAGGCTGTCAAAGCAAAAACCTCCTGTTGCAGTACGCACTGCAACAGGAGGTCTCCACTGTTCGGACCACACTCTAGCGGGGATGACCGGACTTGAACCGGCGGCCTCTGCCTTGACAGGGCAGCGCTCTAACCAATTGAGCTACACCCCCAGAAATAGTTCTTATTGAGAACTAGAACAATTATACCCTCAAGCTTTGGAAAATGCAAGGGGGCAAAAAGTGGTTTTACGCGGGATTTGGGCGGGGGCTGAGCGGACGCCGTCGCCAGTCCGGCGGCAGAAGCTGTTCCAAAGTATCATCGATGGTGATGATACCCTGCAGACGCGCTTCGTTGTCCACGACGGGCAGGGCGAGGAGCTTATAACGCTCGAATTTGTGGGCGACTTCTTCCACATCAGCATCCAGGGTCACGCTGCGGACTTTGGTGATCATGAATTCGGCGACGGGACGCTCCGGGGCGGCGACGATCAAATCACGCAGGGAGATAATTCCCACCAGACGCTCCTGCGTATCGGTGACGTAGACATAAAAAATCGTTTCCGCTTCCGGCTCCAACGTGCGCAGGTGATCGATGGTCTGCTGGGCGGTGAAGTCCTGTGCAATGGAAACGTATTCATTGGTCATCAGGCCGCCGGCGGTCTTATCGTGGTATTCGAGCAGCTCTTCGACATCTTCCCGGTCCTCGGCGTCCATGCGGCCAAGAAGCTGATCGCGATGGGCTTTGTCCATGTCGCCGAGAACATCGGCGGCTTCATCGGCAGGCATCTCCTCCAGAATATCCGCTGCCAGCTCCGCGTCGAGGTGCTGCAGCGCGGACACCTGAACGGCATCGTCGGCTTCCGCCAGGGCATCGGCGGCCATTTCGACATCCAGTGACTCCAGCATATCCTTCCGATGAGCCGGGTCCATCTGGTTCAGAATATCGCCAATATCCGCTGGATGCAGCTTGGCGATCTTCTCATGCGAAATCTTCAGCTTCAGCGGCTCTCCGGCATTATGGGTCGGCAGTGACTCGACATCGTTCCAGCCGATGAACGACTCGCCGTTGCCGCCCAGATGCAGGGCGCGGCTGATCGCTCCGACCAGATGCGACAGGCCCAGCCGCCGCAGCAGGCCCTTGACCCCAGGATCAACCCCGAGCAGGGCAAGCTGCCCGCTGGGGAGCATCTGAAGCCGTATGTCGTTGACCCGAACCACCCGGTAATCATGGACATCCACGATCTGTTTATCGAGAACATCCCGTACCAGCGAAAAGTCCAATGCCTGAATCTGGTATGGCCGAATCTCGGTCACGCTGCGCCGCAGGCTGAATTCGCGGCTATCCGCGTGGACATCCAATCCGTCCCACGGGACGAACAGGGCACCGTCCTCCGTTTTGACCTGGTAAGCCGCCACGAGTGGTACCGGCTCGCCGGGAGTGACTACCACTTCCGCCAGCTTGCCGAAACGTTCGCCGGCCGTGTCAACGACAGTTTTGCCGATAAGTTGTGTGAGATATTCCATCAGGTAGGTTGGAGTGCCAGGTTGAGGCAGGTTTGAACGCCTAACCAATCGCGGTCACTGAGGCTTCCGATTGACCGCAGACCGTCGGAAAGCTGCATGTTGAAGTAGGTGCGGAATGCAGATGGCCGGTTCAGGCCCGCTGACTCCCAGTCCTCCAGCCTGTAATCGAATTGAGTGTGAGCTGCGGAAATATTCGTTGTGAGAGGAGCAAGGACAACATCAGGCCGTTGTGTCTGATACAGGCTGCTGGAAATGACGACGGCAGGACGAAGTTTTGAACTCTGAGCACCGGCAAAGTTTACAATCACGATATTACCAGGTCTGAGCATTTAATCGTCTCCCAAAACGGTCGACAAGTATTGACTTCCTGAAAGACTCCAGTCACGCAAATCCTCGTCTGACCACTCGGTGCTGTAATCAATAATTTCCCTGGGGGGAATATCCTTGATGATGCGGGCGGCAATATGAAGTCTTTCGGCCGTCGGATACGGCTTGATTTGTTCCTCGTAGAGCTGATCTGCAGTCATGGTACGGCTTCCTCTTAGTAAATAGTATACCTGACTGTGCGCCTTAATCTATTCAGGCACCGCCGCCACAGCCGTCCCATTCGTCCGCGCTTTTGCCAGCCTCCCCTGAAAGTCGGCAATCGGCAGCCGCCCGGTGATCCGCAGAGGCTTGATCTCCTGGCCCGTGGCATCCAGCAGCACTACCGTAGGGAGACTGCCGAAGGCGTACTGCTTTTGCAGGGCGACACTCGCCGGGCTGCTCCAATCCGTGAGGTCGGCACGCAGCGTGACGAAATCTTTCGCGAGGGTCGGGGCGACTGTGGGGGCTTCAAAGACATCGTGGGCGATCTCTTTGCAGTTGACGCACCAAGCCGCCGTGAAGTCGATGACGATCGGTTTGCCGCTGCGTTTTGCCTGAGCGAATGTTTCCGGGCTGTAGGCAGTCCAGGGAGCCAATGAGGCCACTGCGGGCGCGGGCCGTGCTAGAAACTGTGTGAAGGAGCCGGGGCTGATTACTCCTGCGACTTTATCCACAGCGTTGCCTGTCTGCGGATCGATGATGCCGTAGAGGGGGAGGGCAACGTCGCCGAATTTGTCCTGTTCCAGTTTCTGGTTCCTCGGACCGTCCTTGCCGCCGTCGGTATAAAGCTGGACCCGGACATACTCGCTCAGAGCAGTTTGGACTTCCGGACGTGGGAACACATTTTTTTCATTCAAACGGCAGTTCGTGCAGGTGTATCCGGTAAAATCGACCAGCAGCGGCTTGTTTTGGGCCTTTGCCTCAGCGAACGCCGTGTCGTAATCCGAGAGCCAGGGCAGCCCGGCGACTTTCGCCTCAGCCGCTCCGCCATAGCCTTCCGGCGGCAGAAAGGCCCCGACGTAGGGGCTGAGAGGCCGCCCGGCTAGGCCCCAGAAGCAATACAGAGCCGCGGCGAAAAATAGTAAGGCAAATACGAGGCGCGGCGGGGAGACCTTCGTTCCTGGAGCCTCCGTCTCCGCCACGACCCCAAAGCGGAATGTCCCCCACAGATACAGACCGGCGCAGACAAAGATCAAGGCCCACGCCGCCAGCAGTACCGGCTGGGTCAGCAGCTTCCATTGCCAGACCTGGTCAGCATTGGACAAGAACTTGAGGGCGGCGGCCAGCTCCAAAAAGCCCAGCACGGCTTTGACCCGCGCCAGCCAGACCCCGCTCTTGGGAATCCTCGCAATCCACTGGGGGAACGCGGCGAAGATCAGAAACGGAGAGACGAATGCCAGAGCAAAGACCAGCGTTCCAAGTAGGGGCCGAAGATGCTCCCCCTGCGAGGCGGCGACCAGCAGTGTTCCAATCAGTGGGGCGGTGCAGGTGAACGACGCCAGCACAAACGTAATTCCCAGCAGCACTAGTCCCAGTGTCCCGCTGTGTGCCCGCGCCGTGGTTTGCAGCGCACTGAGATTGGCTGGAAATTGGATCTGGATCGTCTCGAAGAAAGAAAGAGCAAACACGACGAACACGGCGAAGATACCGACATTGACCCAAGGGTTCGCGGCGACTTTACTAATCCCTGCCGCCCCGAATGTCGCCGTCGCGATCGCTCCCAGCGCGACATACAGTGCGACGATTCCCGAAGCGTACCCACCGGAGAGGCGCACCAGCTTTTTCTTGTCCCCATTCGCCTGCTTGACGAAATTAGTCAGCGTAATCGGGATCAGGGGAAAAACGCACGGCGTCGCCAGTGCCAGCAGACCCGCTCCCAATGCCGCCGCCAAAAATAACAACAGACCCGTAGGGGCGCTGCTTGCCGCGCCCTCTGGTCTTGCAGCATTCTCTGGTCTTGCAGCATTCTCTTCCTTGGGTTGAATCTCCGTCTTAGGTTTGTTCTCATCCCGCACGGCCCCGGCACTCACCGAAAAGCTAACCGGAAGCGTGACATCCGTCGGCGGCAGGCAGATCTTATCGTTGCACGTTTGATAATGCACCGTCACGGACTGCCCCGCTGTCGTGCCGACTTTGAACTGCCGCTGGAAAGTGGCTGCGCCTTCGTGGAACGCCACCTGACGCCCGAAGTTCGCGTCAAACTTGCTGACAGGCGCATCTTCCGTCGTTAAACCGGCCGGTTCTGCTCCGGCCAGAGACACGATCTCAGTCGCCGCCGGGCCGTTTTCAGCGGGAACGACGGAATAGACGTGCCATCCAGGATCCACTGCCGCTTTCACCGACACGGTGACCGCTTCGCCCGGATGGGCTGGACCGGGACTGATCGACGCCGTAAAATGGATCGGAACCGGTGTTCCCGCCTGGGCACCGGTCACCAGAGAAAGCAGGACGAACGACAACACGCTGAGAAGAAAGTGTTTCACTTGACGGTGACCACCGCAT
>JANXNV010000294.1 GCA_025353925.1 Armatimonadota bacterium | reverse complement strand
TGACTAACCCTGCCCAGAGGCTCCTGCGCGAAGCGATCTTCTACACCACTACCGCTCAGACCCCCGATGTCCAGAACGGAACTCTGGACATGCTGGTCTCCCCGGACTGCTGGCAGCTTCCCTAACGCCTTAATATCCCTGCCTCTTCGCCGCCACCATGCCTCCGATCAGCAGCAGGCTGACCAGGGACATCCACAGGGCGGACGGAACGAAGTACGACACGGCGACCATCGCCAGCCCGCCGATCAGCGGGACGGCCTCAGTCTGCTTTTTGCCGTAGACAACGCATCCGACCCCGATAGACCCCCAAACGAGTGACGACAGCAGGAAATCCGTGTGAAATAAGTTAGCGGGAAGCATAGGTGTTAGGCCTCTGCCAGACGGCTCTGGGTGGGTGCCCTTTTCAGCTGCTCTTCTTTGCTGACTGTAGGACGCACTAGCTGATAGAGCAGTATCAGCAAATACAGATTGCGTAAATTGAGGAGCCATATTCCGAAGGGGTGCATTCCCAGCAATTCACCAAAATTATATGGATAGATGGTGATTGTCATCGCGAACAAGATTATCATCTGTACTGCTTCCTTCGGGCGCAGCAGCGGTACAAATGGCAGCAGCCAGATGACATAAGAAGTCGAAAACACTTTATTTGACGCAATGAACGCCATCAGGGCCGTCAGTGTAAATCGCGCGAGAGTTCCCGGCTCAATAGTGCCGAAGCGATCAATATCTCGCTGGAAACTACTTCGCGCCATGTAAAGCGTGAGGCCGAGCATGAGAGCAAAAATAATTGGCAGACAATGGATGATCGCGGGGGCGGAGGCGGAAGAGAGATTGCATGCCCCGTAGTTGACCACCATTTTGGCGTTGGTCCATCCTGCTGCATGAGCGATTATCAGCACGCCCGCCCCGAGGCTTTCGATTTCGAGTCCACGCTTCTGGTGAAAGCTCAAAAACGTGAACAGTGTAGAGAAAGGAATGCGCATGAATGGCAGCAGGCAAATTACCACTGACCCTACCGTACCTGAGACTAATAACGCTGCGGCCCGTCGTTGCCCTAGGGCAATCAAGTACAGAGCGAAGACGGGCAGGATGACGAGCGGATAGAGTTTCGCCGCTGCCGCCAGCCCCAACAAGATGCCGGCAGAAAAAGACTTTGCGCTGAGCAGACAATAAAACGCGGCGAGTGTCAGGAGTGCCGGAAAAAGATCGAATCGCCAGGGCAGCAATGCCGCAAAAACCAGAACGAGGATTGCATAGCAGCAAAGAGCCGCTTCGCGTTTCATTGGAAATTTCCAGCGCGTCGTCAGCCGGACGAGCAGCAGCGAGACCCCCAAGCTCCAGCAACAGCTTTCGACCAGGAACGCTTTATTGTAGAGCGCGAAATCTGCCTTGTGTCCTAAAAATACAACGTGTGGCAGCAGAAACGGCACGAGTGAGAGCGGGGGATAGGCAAATCCGTAATCGCGGTAGGGCATCTGGCCGGAAATGAGCAGTGATGATGCGCGGAAGTAATAGCGCAGATCGCCCTTATGGTAATCGAAGTAACCATTGTGCAGCGTGGAAAATCCGGTTCCTATCAGAGTAATGATCGGAATTAATAGCAGCAGGATAAAGTGCCAGCGCTCCGGTATTGTCCAGCGTTTCATTGTTGAGCTTCTTTCCGCATACACATGAGGTTGGTATAAACACGGCCGCGATTTCGAGCGATCAAATCCGCGAGATTTTCTACTGGAATGATCTGCTCTTGCTGCTCATTCACTTCCCACAGACTGAAACCGAGTTTGTCCTGAAGCATTTCCAAAAAATCCATAGGAGCTGTGTCTGCCTGGGTCAATCCCTCCGGCCAAAATTCCGTCAAAATGCGGACATTAGGACTGCGGCTGAGCGTCTCCTGCATCCCTTGCAGAGCAAGGCCCTCACTTCCTTGAATATCCATCTTCACGAAATCCACAATGGTGTCTACGGGCAAACAAGTATCGATCGACACAATGGGGACCGAAATACTTCCTCGACCTCTTGTGGCGTACAATCGATGATCGCCTTGATTGTGTTCGGACAAAAACAGGAAACTCTCTCCTGCGGCTGCGGAGACCGCACCCTGAACTGTCTGAACATTTTGGAAATCATTCGCACGGACCGTTCGGCACAAAACATTGTAATTTCCTGGCTCCGGTTCAAACGCCGTGACGTGGCCTTCTTCACCGACTTGCTTAGCGAGCAGAGCCGTGTAGTATCCGACATTCGCACCAATATCCAGCACCCGCATGCCCGGCTTTACATACTGGGCGATCAGTCGTGTCTCATAGCTTTCATAAATTCCCAGAGACAAAGCACTGGAAACAACAGGGTCTTTGGGGTTCAAGACGACAACCACTCCGTTGAGTGTAACCTGCTCAGGAATGGCTTTGAGTAGCAGCGAGTTAGCGAGATTCCGCAAAGGGGCGGGCTTCAGCAGAGTGGTGTAAATCCACAGAGGCAGACTGGAAGGTAAGTGAGTGATCAGGCCTCGCAGCAGGGGAAAAAGAAAAGGATTGCGTTTTGCGGAAGGTGCCGGTGCCGCCCTACCGCCACTGACCATCTCCAGGCGGACCGGCGGATTTTGATCGGGCTGCGACTGTTCGGCCAGCGGTTTGTGAAGAGGAACCATGCATCATCCTTGGCGTACCGTATTTTTACGGATTATCGGCAGGTCAAGCCGCTTTTTTTAGGGGTGATGTTCTTTTGTGCCCAGGTTTAAAGAGAGTCCGCTTGACTCTCCGCCGCAGCTTCAAGGGAACCAGGATCGATTCCCAGATGACGCCCCGAGACATTTTCGAGCTGCCCGAACGCCGTTCCGTAAACACGATAGGCACTTCGACAATACGAAATCCGGCTTGATGGGTGCGAAAGGCCATCTCCACCTGAAACGAGTAGCCGTTTGAAGTCACACTTTCCAGATCGATTGCTTCCAGCACTTCGCGCCGGTAAAGTCGAAATCCGCTGGTGCAGTCATTCGCCCGCAGGCCCGTGACGCGGCGTACATACTGATTTGCGCCCCACGAGAGCAGGATGCGCTGCAGAGGCCAGTTGACGACTGAGATGCCATTTAAGTAGCGCGATCCGAGAACTAGATCGGCATCGTTCGCCGCGTCAAGAAGCTGAGGCAGATAGATAGGATCATGCGAGAAGTCGGCATCCATTTCAATCAAGGCTTCATACCCGCGCTTCAACGCCCAGGCAAAACCCGCGAGATACGCCCGGCCCAGTCCCTCTTTCCCCGGTCGGTGCAGGACATTCACACGGCCATTCGAGACGGCCCAATCCCCTGCCAGGGTGTCGGCAAGGCGGCCTGTGCCGTCGGGCGAGTTATCGTCAACGATCAGCACGTCAAGTTTCCCCGGCTGGCTCAAAATCTGCTTGACCAGCGGCCCGATATTTGCCGCTTCGTTGTAGGTCGGTATGATGACAATTCCGTTCATCGTGTTCCTTATTCAGCACTCATGACTTAATACCCGCTCATGACGGCGTAGCCGGATACCCACAGCAAAGAAAGTCCGAAGCAGGCCGCGGATAATCCCATCCCAAACTTGTCCCAGCGCAGCAGGCAGACCGGCCAAAACCAACAGATGTACCACGGAAACGGCAGGCCCATCGCACCAAACATCAGGAGTGCCGAGAAGATAATCCAGGCACTGTGCCACTGACCCGGACGAGGGCGCAAAACCAGCCATAGGGTAAGTGAAGCAAAAGCCCCGAAAATCCAGCGGTTCTGAAAGAGTGCGACCAAGAAGCCTGAGGCCGCTGTTTTGACGCCGTGCAATTGCAGCCAAATAGCGGCCTGGGCATTTTCCTGCAGCGTCGCCGCACTCAAGTTGTATTGTGTGCGGGCGTGCAAGGAGGCCAGGGTTGCCCCGCCGTGCCAGAGGCCGACGTAACATATTATCGTCGGCAGCAGCGTCAGCAGAAACGCCGTGACACCGCCTGCAATCCTCTGACGCCACGGTCGGCCCCGAGACCATTCCAGCCAGGCCCAGGGCAGGACAGCCAGCGTGATCAACTTGATTCCGACGGAACCGCCGAGAAACAGTGCCGCCCACACATACTTTTTCTCGACAAAAAACATCGTGCCGACCAGCAGCAGGCAGATCATCAGCAGATCGTTGTGTCCGCTCCCCGGTCCTTCCAGCAGCAGCAGCGGGTTGAGACCAATGGCGAGAAAAGCGAGATTTTCCCTTCCCGGTGAAAGTTTAGCCGCAATCCTTCTGCCGGCAAACGCGGCTCCAATCAAAGCCCCCGCCTCGACAACCTTCAGCGCAATGACCTGTGCCCAAAGGCCCTGGCCACGAAGGACAAAAACCACTCCCGTTTCGACCCTTGTCCAGACAGGACCGTAAACAGTCGGCCAGTTCCAGGTGACGTAAGCTGCCACGGGGTTATGCATTTGTGCCAAGTACGACGGCAGGTGGAAGTAGGGATTGAGACCATAGAGTGCGGATAATCGCCCATGCGCTGCGTAAGCATAAACATCATGCGAGAGCAGGGGAGGGGCAAGGAGTGCGGTCAGCAAAGATGTGACCGTGATGAGTGTGGAAAGTGATTTAGTTTTGAGTACCGCGCCCTGCATCATGGAGAGTACGGCCAGAGCATAGCCGCTCCAGAGAAGAACCAGCAGCAGCCGAAACGCCACTGAATAGTGATCCATGCTGAGGGTCGGCAGCCTATAAAGGCCCCAGTGTGCTCGGAACTGCTGCATTCCCTCGGGATTCAGGCCCCAGTAATGCGCGTGCGCGTTCGGCGGCAGGGCATACTGGACTAGGATCAGCAGCACTGATGCCACTACCAGCATTCCGATTCCCAGGCACAAGCCAGTTCTGGCATCGGTGTCGGCTTTAATTTGTGCCTTGGGTATGGGAACAGCAGCACTGGTACTCATACCGTTATTATGGCAAGCCGCCGTTTTTTTCTCAGGGGAGCGTCAATCGCATAGTAAAAAGCAGCGGCTACGGCGAAAGTGCAAACCCAGATGAGTGGCACGGCAGTGTAGCCCATTTTTGCGAGTGCGGTTTGAGAAAGTATGAT
>JANXNV010000292.1 GCA_025353925.1 Armatimonadota bacterium | reverse complement strand
TGACTAACCCTGCCCAGAGGCTCCTGCGCGAAGCGATCTTCTACACCACTACCGCTCAGACCCCCGATGTCCAGAACGGAACTCTGGACATGCTGGTCTCCCCGGACTGCTGGCAGCTTCCCTAACGCCTTAATATCCCTGTCTCTTCGCCGCTACCATGCCTCCGATCAGCAGCAGGCTGACCAGGGACATCCACAGGGCGGACGGAACGAAGTACGACACGGCGACCATCGCCAGCCCGCCGATCAGCGGGACGGCCTCGGTCTGCTTTTTTCCGTAGACAACGCATCCGACCCCGATAGACCCCCAAACGAGTGACGACAGCAGGAAATCCATGTGGAATAAGTTAGCGGGAAGCATAGGTGTTATTTTTTGCCTGCCATTAAGTTGATCGTCCGCAAAATCGTGACGCCGCCTTTTGCCGTTTTTTCCAGGGTGATCCAGGCATGCGGCGTGTTTTTCTTTACCTCAGAGACCACTCCATAGTTTGACATCCAAAGCAATGACAGTCCGCCGCAGAGTGCTGACAATGCCAGGAATTTTTTGTCCCAGCGCAGCAAACAGATCGGCCAGAACCAGGTGATGTACCAAGGAAAAGAGGGGTTCAGTAAGAAGAACATGAGGGAGGTGGAAAAGATAGCCCATGCTGCCAGCCACTTGCCCGATGCCGGCCTGCGCCAAAGCCATACAGTCAAAGCCGCATAAATTACCAGCACGGTTCGGCTTCGAAACAAGGTGCAGAGGAGCGAAGCTAAACCCGGTCCTGACCCATGGGTTCGCAGCCAGTTCTGTATTTGGTAATCTCGGAGTATCTCGCCGGAGCTTAAACCGTAGAGTGCACGGTCTTGGGCTGCCGCGAAAGTCATGGCCCCCCCCCAAAGTGTGCTGAAACAAAGCAGACTAGGCAGCGCGGCTGCAAGGCAGCCGATAGTTACTTGGATGATGATTTTCTGCCACGGTTTGCCGCCAAGTCTCTCTTGACGCCAATAGTCCATTACGATCCAGGGAATTATTGCCAGCGTGATGGGTTTGATGCCGAGTGAAAGACCGAGACAGAGTGCTGCAAAAAGATATTTTTTCTCTAAGTAGAGCACTGCGCCTACCAGGAGAAACGCAACGAGCAGCATGTCATTGTGCCCACTGCCTGGCCCTTCCAAAAGCAAAAGCGGATTAAGCCCGATCGCAAGCAGGGTCAAGTTGCCGCGCTCCGGGTGAAAATGCATTGCCAGCCTTCGACCGGCCAACGCCATAGCCAGCAAGGCAGCCCCTTGAAGTAGTTTCATGACAACGACCTGAGACCACACGCTTCCATCTCGCATGCTCGCGACGACACCAATCTCAAGCTGCGTCCAAACCGGCCCGTAGATCGTGGGCATATTCCAAGTCAAGTACCGGGTGATGGGATCTCTTGCCTGTTCCAATACACTGGGACCCTGAAGATAGGGATTTAAGCCGTAAGATACGGCGATTCTACCGTGTGAGATGTTCGCATAGACATCTTGAGACAAGAGGGGCGGAAAACAGAATGATATGACCAACACGGCAGCGGCGACAATCACGACCGCAGACTTGATCGGTATCGTGCCTCCCTGCATAAGGGAAGCGATCACAAGGACGTAAGACGCCCAAAGAGTGACCAGAAGGCTCCGAAAGGCTAGTGAGAAACTATCGGGTGTAACTTGCGGTAAGCTGTCAAGTCCTAAGTGTGACTGGAAGCTTCTGACGCCGTTGACGTTCATGCCCCAGACATCGCCGCGTGTATCGGCAGGAAATGCGTAGGTCAATAGAATCAAAGCCAGCAGAGATGCTGCAAATACTGCTGCACCGATAGTAGTCCCGCGTCCCGCTTCCTGCTGAAGAGTGGGTTTTCTGCGAACACGCAAGCCTGGGCTATGAGAAAAAATCGCCGGTGTCATACCCGTATTATGGCAAGCCGCCGTTTTTTTCTCAGGGGAGCGTCAATCGCATAGTAAAAAGCAGCGGCTACGGCGAAAGTGCAAACCCAGATGAGTGGCACGGCAGTGTAGCCCATTTTTGCGAGTGCGGTTTGAGAAAGTATGAT
>JANXNV010000194.1 GCA_025353925.1 Armatimonadota bacterium | reverse complement strand
GAAGCTTTGCCTCTTCCAGTGGGTTTTTGTCCTCCTGATGGGACTGCTTGGGGCGGCGATCGGCGCGGCCGGAGTCTTCTCATCGACAGGACAGCCCGGCGGCTACCGAGAGATTGGGGCTGGCTTGATGATTGCGCTCACCGTTTCGGGTGTCGGCGTTTCTCTGTATATGCGCTGGAAAAACGCGCGGCGGATATAAGCTGTGGAAACGGACGCCCTGCCGCGATCTGAGGAAAGCCGTGAAAGCCGCGAAGTATGTCCCGGATGCGGTCAGACAAAGTTAGAGCTGTATTCGAATGGGCAGATGGGCTGTGCCCGGTGTTACGAGACATTTACGCCGGAGGTCGAGCTGGCTTTGAAGGAGATACATGGTGAAAGCCGTCACCTCGGAAAGAACTCCGCCTAAGTCTCTCGGGCGAAATACGCCTCCGGCTCTTCCCGCGTGGGCCGGCGAGACCGGCTGGGATTCGGATGTGGTGCTGTCGACGCGGGCACGCCTGGCCCGAAACCTGGCTGGAATCGCGTTTCCGGGGCGTGCCTCCGATGCAGAGCTGAAGAGCGTGGCAAAGCAGGTCATCTCGGCGGTGAAGGAACGCGAAAAAGGGCAGATCGGTCTCCGGGCCGTCAAGATCAGTGGCCTCAGCGTCGCCGACAAAGCCGCGCTCGTGGACAGCCATCTCATCAGCGTGGCGCATGCTCTGGCCGGTCCGCACCGCTGGGCCTTAGTGGATGATCGCCAGACGGTCAGCGTCATGGTCAACGAAGAAGACCACTTGCGACTGCAGGCCATTCTGCCCGGCTCCCAGCTCGAGGCCGTTTGGCGCATCGCGGACTTGATGGATGATCAATTCGGGCAAGCTCTTGACTACGCGTTTGATGCAAAGCACGGGTATCTGACATCTTCGCTGACAAACTGCGGTACGGGGCTGCGCCTGTCGGTGATGGCCCATCTGCCGGGTCTGGCGGCATCGGGTAAGCTGGCGGGTGCGCTGGAAGCGGCACGGACATTAGGCTCCGCAGTCAGAGGCTCCTACGGTGAAGGCAGTCTGAGTTCAGGGAATGTCTATCAAATCTCAAACGCCGTCAGCATCGGTAAATCGGAACGCCAGCTTTTGACGCGCCTCGCGGCTACGGTTACGCTGCTGGTGACGGATGAGCAGGCGGCTCGGGAACTGCTCTGGCGTGAGGAGCGTTTGAAAATAGAAGCGCAGGTCGAAGCGGCGCAGTCGGTCCTGAAGCAGGCGGAGAAGCTGACGACCGCGGACTCTATGGATATTTTGTCCACGCTGCGACTGGGTGCGGTTCTAGGGCTATCCACTGGGGTGACTAGCCAGGTCTTCAACGAGCTGCTTTCATCGCTGCATCTTGGAGCACAGTTTGTCTCCGGTGAAAGAGCACAATATACGTTTTACGAAGAGACGCGGCGGCCTTCATTGATACGGAACAAAATCCGGGAACAAAGTTTACGATAACGACGCGACACTTTAAGCAAGAAAGACGGGGAGAAGCACTATCATGTGGCAACGATTTACCGAACGCGCCCGAAAGGTCGTGTTTTATGCACAGGAAGAGGCCGGGCGGCTCGGCGAGAACTATGTTTCCACAGAGCATCTGCTGCTGGGACTCGTCCGCGAAAACGACAGCGTTGCCGCCCGTATTCTAGACCGCATCGGGGTGAGCCTGGGCCGTATCCGCTCGGAGATCGAGCGGCAAGTCGCCCGCGGCGATGGGCGACTGGGTCAGGATATGCAGCTGACGCCTCGCGCGAAGCGGGTCATCGATCTGGCGTATGACGAAGCGCGTCAGCTCAACAACAATTATATCGGCACAGAGCATTTGCTGCTTGGACTGATTCGCGAGGGCGAAGGTCTAGCGGGGCGCGTACTCTCAAAGCTGGGCGTTGATCTCGACCGAACACGCCGGGAAGTCCTGCATTTGCAGGAAGGCGGCGGCGAAGGCGGCGCGGCCAGCTCAAAGGGGCAGCCGGCAAAGACACGTACTCCAACACTCGACGAGTTTGGCCGTGACCTGACGGAGCTGGCTCGCAATGAGAAGCTGGACCCTGTAATTGGCCGCGCCAGTGAGATCGAGCGCTGTATCCAGATCATTTCGCGCCGTATGAAGAATAACCCCTGCCTGCTTGGCGAGCCGGGGGTAGGCAAGACGGCGATCGCCGAAGGTTTGGCGCAGCGGATCGTCATGGGCGACATTCCGGACTATCTTAAAGACAAGCGCGTCATCCAGCTCGATCTGGCTGCGCTGGTCGCTGGGACCAAGTACCGAGGCGAGTTCGAGGAGCGCATGAAGCGTGTCATGGAAGAGATGCGCAAATCACAGGGAGAGATTATTCTCTTTATTGATGAGCTGCACACACTGGTCGGTGCCGGGGCGGCGGAGGGAGCGATTGACGCTTCTAACATCATGAAGCCGGCACTCGCTCGCGGGGAGCTACAGTGCATCGGGGCGACGACGCTGGACGAATACCGCAAGTATGTCGAGCGCGATGCGGCGTTGCAGCGCCGGTTCCAGGCCATTCAGGTCAAGGAGCCGTCTGTCGACGATGCTATCGAGATTCTGAAGGGCCTGCGCCCGCGCTATGAGCAGCACCATAAAGTCGAGATTACGAACGAAGCTTTGGACTCGGCCGCACGGCTTTCTGATCGTTACATCACGGACAGATTCCTGCCGGACAAGGCGATCGACGTGATCGACGAAGCGTCGTCTCGTGTCCGCCTGCGCTCCGCCATGCCGCCGCAGGAGCTTCGTGATGCCAAAATCGAGCTGAACGCCGTCCAAAAGGAGCTGAACGGTCTGCCGAACAACCGTCAGTATGAGAAAGCTTATGAACTTCAGGGCCGAAAGCGCGAGCTGGAAGAGCGTGTGACGGAGCTGGATGAAAGCTGGATGGAGACCAAGAAAGATGCCAAGCAGGTCGTCGACGAAGACGAAGTGGCGGCGATTATCTTCTCGATGACCGGCATTCCCGTTTCCCGCCTGGTGGAAGCCGAGACGGAGAAGCTGTTCCGTATGGAGGATGAGCTGCACAAGCGGATCATCGGGCAGCATGAAGCGATTGTGGCGATCTCGAAGGCCGTACGCCGCTCCCGCTCGGGTCTGCGCGACATCAAGCGGCCTATCGGGTCGTTCATCTTCCTGGGTCCTACAGGGGTCGGTAAGACGGAGCTGGCACGTGCCCTCGCCGCTTATCTCTTCGAGAAAGAAGAGAGCTTAATTCGAATCGATATGTCCGAGTACATGGAAAGCTTTGCGGTCTCGCGTCTGGTCGGTGCGCCTCCCGGATATGTCGGGTATGATGAGGGCGGTCAGCTTTCCGAAGCGGTGCGCCGCAATCCGTACTCTATCGTACTGCTGGATGAGATTGAGAAAGCGCATCCGGAAGTCTACAATATCCTGCTGCAGATTATGGAAGATGGTCGCTTGACGGACTCGCATGGCCGGGTCATCGATTTCAAGAACGTCATTCTGATTATGACAAGTAACATCGGTGCCCGCTCCATTCAAGGTGAGCGCGAAATGGGCTTCGGGCGGATCGCCGGGCCGAAGACGGCGGAAGAGATCACGCGCCAGATGGACAGCATCAAAGGCCGAATCACGGACGAGCTGAAGCGCGTCTTCCGGCCCGAATTCCTGAACCGCCTGGATGAGACGATCATCTTCCAGCCACTTTCGTCCGACGAAATTCTGCAAGTGGTCTCGCTGATGCTGGACCGTGTCAGCAAGCAGATCGCGCAGAAGGGGATGGACTTCGAGGTCACGAATTCGGCCAAGGAGTTCCTGGCCCGCGAAGGATTCGACCCGCAGTACGGGGCACGCCCCCTGCGCCGGGCTGTGCAGCGTCTGGTAGAGGACCCGCTCTCGGAAGAGATACTGCTGGGCAAGTTCGTCGCCAACGATACGGTGGTTGTCGATACGACGGAAGAGGACGGGATCGTCTTCCGCAAGGGTGCCCCGCTGGGCCTTGAGGGCGAGCATGGGGTAACGGCGCGAGTGGATGCTCTGCCGGTAGATGCTGTGCCGGTCGATTCGCAGCCAGTAGATACTCTGGCTGATGAGGACCTGCAGACGGTGGGTGCATAGAACGACAGATAGACAAAGGCCGGGAGCAAACGCTCCCGGCCTGTTTTTGTTA
>JANXNV010000192.1 GCA_025353925.1 Armatimonadota bacterium | reverse complement strand
CATCGACTCCACAGCCGCCATCTGGGCATCAACTTCGGTGTCGGTGAGTGTGCGGGTCGCGGCGCGGAACGTCAAACGCAGGGCGACGCTCTTCTTACCGGCGGGCACCCGCTCGCCGGTGTAGACACTCTGCAAACCGATTCCCTCGGTCAAAGTGCTGTCTGCAGCCTCCCGCGCCGCCGCTTCCAGATGAGCATAAGGTACAGAGACATCGACCACGGCGGCAATGTCCCGACTGATTGCGGGGAAGCGCGGCAGCGGTTTGTAATGATGTATTTGATCTAACGCAGCCAGCAGAGCGTCGGCATCCAGCTCGAAGACGGCGATTCGCCCAGCCCCGGCGGCGACTTCCAGTGACGATTTCACCAGATCCGGATCCACTTCCGCAACATAGCCGACACATTTCCCGCCGAGAGTGATTGCTGCACAGCGGGCCGGGTGCATTTGGGAACGAACCTCGGCGGTGAACTCCAAGCTTGTCAGATGCAGGGCGGCGGCCAAGTTTTCGACCAGCCCCTTCGCCGCGAAAAAATCGGTGTCCGGCCCGGTCAGGACAGCGGCGATATGGCGCGTTTCCGTGTAACCCACCCCTGCCAGGCCAAAGACTTTCCCGACCTCAAACAATTGAACGGACGGCTGACGCTGGCGCAGATTACGAGCCAGAGCGTCAAGCAGATTGGGGACTAGCGACTGCCGCAGACCCGACAGCTCCGCGGAAAGTGCCTGACGGATGACGACGCGGCTGTCTGCGCCGGATACCTCGAAGGGCGATGGCGCAGCCAGCGAATGGGTCAGGGCTTCCGACAGACCCAGGCCGATCAAGATCGTCCTGAGACGTGCAGCAAGCACGCCTTGCGGCGCATCCCCCCCACCCCCGCCGCACGCGGGCGGCAGGGTTTCCGGCAGAATTTCGTACCCAATCATGCGCCCGACTTCTTCAATCAGGTCGATTTCCGACACCAAATCAGGCCGAAACGGCGGCACGGAGACCTTCAGCGGCTCACTCGCGGCGTCCACCGACAGGCCCAATCGCCGCAGACTGCCCACAATCACCTCTTCGCTCAAATTCGTGCCGAGAATGGCATTGGTCCGCGCGGGTCTCAGGGTGATGCTGCGGGCTTGGACGGGCTGTGGGTACAGATCGATCCGCCCCAGCACCACTTCCCCCTCCGCCAGCTCCGCCAGCAGGTCACAGGCCCGCTCCAGAGCAAGCGGTGCCAGATCGGGGTCTACAGAGCGCTCGTAACGGTATGAAGCTTCGGTGGAGAGTCCCAAGGCCTTCGAAGTCCGCCGAATGCTGCCCGGATCGAAGCAGGCCGACTCCAGAAAGATGTGATGCGTGCTTCCCGAAACTTCCGTCTCCGCACCGCCCATGACCCCGGCCACGGCCACCGGCTTATCCCGGTCGCAGATCAGCAGCATTTCCGGTGTCAGCTCGCGCTCGACGCCGTCCAGCGTGGTCATCGTCTCGCCTGCCACAGCCCGGCGGACGACGATCTTCCCTTCGGGCAGTGTTGCACAGTCGAACGCATGCAGGGGCTGACCCATCTCCAGCATGACGTAATTGGTGATGTCCACGACCACGTTCAGCGGGCGCATCCCAGCGGCGATCAGCCGCTTCTGCATCCAATCAGGCGTTGGTCGGAACACGACGTTCCGGATCAGTTTCCCGGCATAGCGCGGGCAGAAAGCCGAGTCCTCGACCCGCACCCCGATCCACCGCTGAATGTCATCGTTCTCATCCGGCAGAGGTGCGGGCGACCAGCCGAGCGGCAGGTTCAGCGCGGCAGCGGCCTCTCGGGCCGTGCCTAGAATCGACATCCAGTCGCCCCGGTTCGGCGTGACCTTTGTGTGGAAGACCAGCCCGTCGCCGGAGTCTGTCGTCTCTTCCACTTCCAGCCCAGCCATCGTCAGCTTCGCCGCCAGGGCGTCGTCGCTAAGCAGGGTCTGAATAAATTCGCGGAGCCATTCTACAGGGAGTTTCATATCTACTTATGCTGCCTTAAAAAGCTTAGTCGGTATCACGCAGTGCTTCCGTAGCCCACTACACAAAGCACTCATCCTGGACATCACGTCTAAAACTGCCGCAGAAAGCGTAGATCGTTTTCGGTGAACAGACGGATATCGTCGATGCCGTACTTTGCCATCGGCATTCTGTCTATTCCGAGGCCCCAGGCGAAGCCCGTGTAGCGTTCGGAGTCGATGCCCATGGCGTTCAGGATATTGGGGTGGACCATACCGGCCCCACCGAGTTCCAGCCAGCCGTCGCCCCATTTCACGGCGACTTCGACACCGGGTTCGACGAAGGGGAAGAAGTCGGGGCGGAAACGGATCTCGACATCGCCGAAGAGCAAACGGACCAAATGGGCGAAGGTGCCCTTGAGATCGGCCAGAGTCAGACCCTCGTCGACGGCGAGTAAATCCACCTGATGAAACGTATGAGAATGGGTGGCGTCGACGGCTTCGTAGCGGTAGCACTTACCGATGGTGGCGGCGCGGATCGGAGGCTTCTGCCGCTCCATAACATGCGCCTGGAACGCCGTCGTTTGGGTCCGCAGGAGATGGGTCTTGTCTACGTAGAACGACATCTGCTCGTCGAATGCCGGGTGGTCGGGGGGGTAATTGAGGGTCTCGAAGTTGTAGTGGTAATCTTCGATGTCCGGCCACTCATTGAACTGGTAGCCCATACCGATGAGCACGTCTTTAACCGCCTGCATCTGCCTCGTAATCGGGTGCTGGGTCCCCAGCGGATACACCCTGCCTGGAAGCGTGACATCCACGGCATCGGCGGCGAGACGCGCGGAACGCTCGCCAACCGCCAGCTCCGCCTTTTTTTCAGTCAGCAGGGCCGTCAGGTCATCTTTGCGCGTATTAACTGCTGCGCCAAACTGCGGCTTTTCCTCGGGCGGCAGAGAGCCGACGAGGCGCAGAAGGCCAGTGAGCTGGCCTTTGCGCCCCAGATAATGCGTCTCCACCGTATCAAGCTCCGCGACCGTCGCGGCGGAAGCCAGAGCGTCCTTTGCCTCGGCGACGACCTGACTGAGCTGCTCTAATGGTGTCATGGCATTCGGTTAGGCCGTGACGACCAGGTTGTGCGTCGGTGCGGGGACAGTGATATTCAGCGACGCCACCAGCGTGTTGAACGCGGCATTGTCGGTGATCGCCATGTCGGACAGCACTTTGCGGTCAAGCTCGACACCACTGGCGTGCAAGGCGGCGATGAAGCGGCTGTACTGGACACCCTGCGCCCGGCAGGCGGCATTGATACGGGCGATCCAAAGCTGCCGAAACTCGCGCTTTTTGTTGCGGCGGTCCCGGTAAGCATACTGCCCGGACTTCATCAGCTGCTCGTTCGCATTCTTGAAGAGGCGGGACTTCGCGCCGAAGTATCCCGACGCTTCCTTCAAAATCTTGTGGTGGCGCTTGTGTTTCATCACGCCGCGCTTGACTCGTGCCATAGTTTCCTGTTCCTTTAGTGCGAAAAACTTGAGTAGTGCGAAAAAATCTTAATGTGCGAGGCCGTTCGGCAGCATGCGTCGGATGGCTTTGCGCTTGCCTTTGTACAGCTCGACTTCCGATGTCAGCGTGCGGAGGTTGGAGCCGCTCTTATGGATGTTCAGGTGGTTGTGATGAGCATGGCCGTGCATCAGCTTCCCGGTTCCAGTCTGCTTGAAGCGCTTGGCACAGGTCTTACGTGTTTTAATCTTCGGCATGGGTCTCTCCTTAATAAATCTATACAATAGCGAACCCGGCGCACAGGCTGTGTCCGGGTTCGTGAACAATTCCTGAGTGAGCTTCGCAGCCTAATCCGCTGGCGGGGCCTCTTCAGCCGCAGGGGGCGTCGGCTCGGCTACCGCAGGCGTCGGCTCGATTGCAGGAACCGTCGGCTCGATTGCAGCGGCCTCGACAGGCGGAGCGGCGGCAGGTTTCGGCGTGTCGTCTTTCTTTTTAGACGGCGCGATCGGCTTCGGAGCCGGAGGGGACGACCCCTTCAGCGGCGTCAATGTCAGGCTCATCGAGCGGCCTTCCATCGTAGGAGGCTTTTCGACGGTGCTGACATCAGTCACTCGCTGCATGAATGTTTCCAGCTGCTGACGACCGACTTCCGGGTGGCGGATCTGGCCGCCGATGAAGCGGAATGTCACCTTGACCTTGTCGCCGTCTTCCAGGAATTTGCGGGCATGGTTGACTTTGGTCTGCAGGTCATGCTCCGACAAGGTTCCATAACGCGGGTCCAGCCGGATGTCTTTCAACTCGCTCTGCTTGTGCTTTTTCGCGGACTCTTTTTCTTTTTTGGCCTGCTCGTACTTGTACTTGCCGTAGTCCATGATCTTGCAGACCGGCGGCTGGGCCTGCGGGGCCACTTCGATCAGGTCGATTCCGCGCTCACGGGCGATAGCAATGGCGTCGCGCGGGGTCATAATGCCAAGCTGTCCGCCATCGTCATCGATGACACGGATCTCACGGGCACGGATGCGCTCGTTCATGTTGACCCGAGGCTCGCGCGGGTCTCTGCGAAAATCTCTGTTGTTGATGTCTTGAATCCTTACCCACAGAAAAAAGTCCGGTGTATGTGGGCCGACACCGTCCGGGCTAAATTATAGCCTAATTTGCCGCTTCTGTCAACCCACCGCGCGTGATTTCCAGTATATTCCCCGGCTCCAGAGCGACTTTGCTGTAAATATCGGCGTTTGCAAGGGTGCAGCCGATGGAAGTGATCTCCAGCATACCCGCTTCCCCTTCACTCACAGTCAAAAGCCACCGGTCGTTTGCCTGCCGCTCGTACAGCTCGATACGCATCGCTTTCTGCGAAACAAGCAAGTAAATCTGGAGTGATTTCAAGCGGCGATAGTGCTCGAATTTGCTGGTACGATCATAAAGCTCCGTTGAGTCCGAGAGCACTTCGATAATCACCGTCGGGTTGAGCAAAATATCCTTGCGCTTTCCCAGCAGTTCCAGCTCCCCGCAGACAACGATGACATCCGGATAGGTGAACAGGCCGGTTTCAGAGACATGCACCTTCAGGTCTGTCGAATAGACACCGCAGGGCCGACGCCGAAGTTGGACTCCTAACTCTGCCACCAGATTGGTGACCAGCAGGACGTGTGCCGGTAGCGCACCAGCCATCGCGTACATCTGGCCCGCGAAATACTCGCTCTTGTGATCCGCCAAGAACTCGATTTCCAGGTACTGCTCGGGTGTGATCGAACTTTCTTGAAGGGCAGACATCGCTTAAATCTCCGTGCTTGCTTCGACACGCTCGTAAACGTCGGCCAGAAGCAATTTGCAGCTGATCGAATCGAGCTTGATTTGGGCTTCGGGGCCTTCCGCTTCCGTCAACAGCCAGGTTCCGTCGCCGAGGCGGCGATGATGCTCGACCCGCATCCGCTCCTGCGAGACAAGCAGATAATCGGTCAATGTCGGGCAGTTTCGATAGAGAGCAAACTTCTCACCACGGTCATAATCTTCGGTCGAAGGCGAAAGCACCTCGAAAATAACACTCGGATTCTGGAGGCTGTCCTGTTTGGCATCACTGAACTGCACCGGCCCGCAAACCACCGTGACATCGGGGTAGGTATACAGATTATTCCGGGCCACCTGCACTCGCATGTCACTCGCATAAGTTTTACAGGGACGACCACGCATCTGCGTCCAAAGCAGAGCGAAGATGTTTCCAGCAATGAGATTGTGCGCCTCGGATGCGCCTGCCATCGCGAATATTTCGCCGCCGTAATATTCGCTCTTAAATTCGGCGTGCCGCTCCCATTCCAGGTACTGCTCCGGCGTGATGTATGTTTTCTCGAGCGCGGACATATTCTCAGGCTTTCGTCTCTTCGCGCAGGCGGCTCAGGAAGTCCTCCTGCGACATCGCGCCCAGGTCCGCGCCGCCATGCAGCCGCACGGAGACGGTGCCCCCTTCGATGTCCCGGTCGCCGACCACCAGCATGTAGGGGATCTTCTGCGTCTCGGCTTCGGCCACTTTCTTGCCGACTTTCTCGTTGCGGGCATCGACTTCGACCCGGAAGCCGGCCTCGGCGAGTTTCGTTTTGACAATTTCGGCATACTCTTTATGCCGGTCCACGATCGGCAGGATGATCACCTGCAGCGGAGCCAGCCAGGTCGGGAAGACCCCGGCGTAGTGCTCGATCAGAAACGCGACCATGCGCTCCATCGTGCTGATGACGCCCCGGTGGATCATCACCGGCTGATGGGTCTGGCTGTCCTCCCTGATGTACCCGAGATCAAACTGCTTCGGCAGATGCCGATCCACCTGCACGGTCGACACGGTCTCCTCTTTGCCCAGCACGTTTTTAAGCTGAATATCGATCTTCGGACCGTAAAACGCCGCTTCCCCCACCCCTTCATAATACGGCAGTCCGAGGTCGGTGAAGACTTCCCGCAGCTCGCCCTCGGCCTTCTCCCAGAGGGCGGGATTATCGACATACTTCTCCGTATTTGTCGGGTCGTGCAGGCTCAAGCGATAGGTGTACTCCGTGATCCCCAGACGCCGATAGGCCTTTTCGACCAGCAGGACGCACTGCTTGACTTCCTCTTTGACCTGCTCTTCGGTGCAGAAGATGTGGGCGTCGTTGAGTGTCATCGCCCGCACCCGCGACAGGCCGCTCAGCTCCCCAGACTTTTCAAAGCGGTTCTGGGTCGCCAGTTCCGCGATCCGGATCGGCAGGTCGCGGTATGAATGCATCTCGTTGGCATAAATCTGGATGTGATGCGGGCAGTTCATCGGCCGCAGCACAAACTCTTCATCGTCGATCTTCATCACCGGGAACATGCTGTCTTTGTAGTGCTCCCAGTGCCCAGATTTGACATACAAATCCTTCTTGGCGATCTGCGGCGTGTAGACATGGTCGTAGCCCGACGCCAGCTCGACATCCGTGATATAGCGCTCCAATACGCGCCGAATCGTCGCCCCTTTCGGAAGCCAGAGCGGCAGGCCCGCCCCGACCAGCGGCGAGGTCATAAAGAGCTTCAGCTGCTTGCCCAGCACTTTGTGGTCGCGCTTTTTCGCCTCTTCCAGACGCACATAATACGCGTCCAGCTCTTCTTTGGTGTCAAACAGCACGCCGTAAATCCGCTGCAACTGCGGCCGCTTTTCATCCCCGCGCCAGTACGCCCCGGCGAGGTGGTCCAGCTTAAACACCCCGATCTGGCCCGTGCTCTCGACATGCGGTCCTCGGCACAGATCGGTGAACGGCCCCTGCGTGTAATACGAGATCGTCTCGCCTTCCGGCAGGTCCCGGATCAGCTCCGCCTTGTATTCCTGCCCACGCCCTTCCTCATACGCCACGGCTTCCGCCCGGTCTCGTTCGGTGCGCGAGAGCGGAAAGTCATCGCGCCGGATCCGCTTCATCCGCGACTCGATCTGAACCAGATCTTCGGGCGTCAGTGACCGGGACAGGTCGAAGTCATAATAAAAGCCGTCTTCAATCGGCGGCCCGATGGCGAATTTGGCGTCGGGAAACATCTCCAGCACCGCCTGTGCCATGACATGCGCCGCCGTGTGCCGCTTCTTCCAAATCTCGCTGACAGGGGGCTTCCCCGCGTTGTTAAGTGTTTCTACCACAGTGTTTCTCCAACCCAAAGAGTACTAAGAGTATAGCCGTGCAGGCGTGGATTTGTCAAACGCGCAGCGGCGAGGTTTGCAGGTACAATACAGCAATAGGTGAGCTTTGGCTTTAGGTTGCAGGGCATGGGCTTTTGCGCTCACGATCGTAAGCCAGACAAAAAATTATGAGTACCGGTCGTAATAACAAACTTACAGGGCAAATAGGAGAATATCTGGTTTGCGCCGAGCTTGTAAGACGAGGCTTTATTGCTACACCATTTTCAGGCAATGTTCCTACGTTTGACGTTTTAGCCACCGATGCACAATGTCGGACTGTTCCAATTCAAGTCAAGGCTTCCCAAAGCGACAACTGGCCCAGCGATGCAAGACTTTGGCTGAAACTTGAGTTAGATGGTCAAACAGGGGTGCAAAACAATCTTGGCCCAACGAAAGTACAACATCCTGACTTGATTTATGTTTGCGTCTTCATTGCCGCTCCTGGGGGACGTGACCGCTTCTTCATATTGACGAAAGCAGATTTACAGGCTATTTGTATCAGTGGCTATTCAGAGTTTATGAATAAGCATGAATGGCGGCGCCCTCGGAACCCTGCCTCTTACGACAATCTCTATTTCATTTCCGGCCTACAGGAATGTGAAACTAACTGGAAACTAATTTCTAGGCGTTTGGAAACATCTAGACCCGATGCATCGCTTGTGATGGAAGATTAACACTGAAGCTGGTCAAGCGTGCAACCTAACAAGTTGCTGGACATAGGACGAGTTATTCTCGAAAGCTTAACAAACACAATTATTTTGGTTCTCACGTTGAACGAAGAGCGAACTATTGTAGTCGGCGTTTTACCAGCGAGAAGGCAGAAGAATGAGTAGTGAGCCTCTAAATGGAATGTTTACCAATCTTATCGTGCCAGACGGCACGAACTTGAGAAGTAGTCCTTGCTTGGCTTCTCCAATGCTGTCCTCAGCACTAATTCAAACCGTTGTTTTTCTGAAAACTATTGATAAAGAGCATTCAGAATTATTTAGGTACGATGATTGGTGGGAGCATGATGGACTGCACCTCCCTCGCAAGGATGAACTCATTGATTTCAACATTTTATTGCGTCTGGTCGAAACTCCCATGTCTATCATAGAGGCGATGACAGGCGAAAATAACGTCTCTGTTGGGGTGGCTCCGCCGAATTTCCAATGGTACCTAAGGTTCTATCACGATACAGACATCACTGGCTCACGATATAGTAATGGTCAAAGAACAGGTTGCTTCGATATTACATTGCCAAATAATTTGGTGAACGCATATCGTCAACAAGTGATCCTGCCTCTCGGACTAGAAATGCAGACGCAGGGGTCGATTGCGTATTATCTGTCCATTGGAATGGGTTCTTTTCCATATTCCAGGGACGAAGTACGCAAAATGAACGAAGCACGCGAAATGAACCAAGAGACATAAGACAAATTTCAGGTATGTGGAAAGCAAAAGTCGAATCAGCACAACTAACAGGAACCTGCTCACATCCATGTCAAGGCTAGCGGGAATGAAGCCAAGTTTTGGCTGGAATCTGTGCGATTGGTGACAAACCACGGATTCCGGGTGCGTGAATTAAACGAAATCGAGCGCATAGTTGCAGAGTACCGAACACAATTTTTGGAGGCATGGGATGACTATTTTAACGAGTAGGCTGAAGGTGGGCCGTGCCTACGTGCAGACAACAGCGCTCGCCAACACAGTTGAGTTCACTGATGAGTCAATGCTGGTGTACCTGACCGATGGGCGCATGTTGAGTGTGCCAATTCTTTGGTTTACCCGACTCTCTTCGGCGACGCCCATGCAAAGGGCAAACATTGAAATCGGGGGTGGCGGCATTAGCCTGCACTAGCCCGACATTGATGAGGATTTGTCTGTCGCCAATCTGATGGCAGGCAGTGATTGGCACTCCGCCTGACGAGCAATCCACTACCATATGAGGGAGTACACCCCGTTTCCTCCGAACAGGAATTCGCTGATATGATCACCATCCTTCCCTACAACCCCACCTGGCGCGGCGAGTTTGTCCACATCGGGGTACCCATCCGCCAGGCACTCGGCGAGCTGGCTCTGCGGATCGACCATATCGGCTCGACGGCGGTTCCGGGGCTGGCGGCCAAGGACGTCATTGATGTTCAGATTACGGTGCGGAGCCTCGACCCGGCGGTGGAGGTGGCCTTGCGGCGGGCCGGGTACGCGCGGCTCGCACACATCACACAAGATCATACTCCGCCGGGGGGTGTCACGGAGAGTGCCGAGTGGGCGAAATGGATATTTAAGCCCCCCGAGACTGTGCGGGCGGCGAATGTTCATGTCCGGGTCGAGGGACGGGCCAATCAGCGGTATCCGCTTCTGTTTCGGGATTACCTGCGGGCACACCCGGCGACGGCAGGGGCATACGCGCAGGTGAAGCAGGGCCTTGTCGCGCATCGTTTTGACACTTCCGAGGCATATTATGCTGTCAAGGACCCGGTGTGCGATATTATCATGGGCGGTGCCGAGGCGTGGGCGGCGGCGGTGGGGTGGAGCGTTGGGGATTCTGACTGCTGAGGAGGCGGAGCGCGGATGTTATAAGATCACGCCGTGCCGCGCTTGTGGCAATGTTATCGCAAGGCCTTTCGGAACCCACCCCGCAACAAGTTGCGACCCTGCCCGAAACGGGAGGGTGAGGAGGGGGGGGTAATTATAGGGTTCACTCTTTTTCACCTAGCTTCAGATTAGAACAGAAAGCCGTCTGCCTACATCCTCCTCACCCTCCCGTTTCGGG
>JANXNV010000151.1 GCA_025353925.1 Armatimonadota bacterium | reverse complement strand
GCGATGGGCCTATATGCGGAAGACTCCGATGAGCTGTATCCGGCAGGCAATGACCCATCGGATACGGATACGGTTCCGAACATCTGGAAGGCTTCGCCCTATTTTGCACAGGTGCAGACCATGCCGCCGCTTCAAAGGATTCTTGTGCCGTATCTTCACAGCCCGGAGATCTGGCACTGCCCTTCGGACAGCGGGTACTCCGAGCTGGATGTTAGTGCCTACAATGGGGCTGGCGTTCCGCTGGATATGACACCGACCGCCTACGGCAAGAGCGGCACCTCTTACCTCTACCGTACGGAGATCGCGCTGCTTGGAACGCGTTACGGCAGCCTAGTCGCCTACAGCCCTGGTCCGAATGGAGCGATGCATGAAGGCTCGGATGTCAATGTTTTGATGGATGGCAACGGATCTTGGCACGGGGGCTTTCTGGTCAGTCAAAAGCGCTACAATGAGCTGATGGGTGACGGCCATGTGGTCAACCAGAATATCGCGCAGTTCGGCCAGACTTGGAATTTGCAGCTGAAGCAGCCTTAGATGACACGTCTTACTATTTATGCCGCCCGCTGGATTTTGCCTATTGATGCACCGCCGGTCAGCAGCGGTGAAGTGGTTGTCGAAGATGGCAGGATTGCGGCGATCCGGCCCCGCCAGACCCCTGCGAACCAATGCCGCGACTTCGGCGATGCCGTCCTGATGCCGGGTTTGATCAATGCCCACACGCATCTCGAACTTTCCGTGCTGCGCGGCTTTTTGGAAGATGTCCCCTTTTTCCCCTGGATCCGGGCTTTGACGGCGGCGAAAGCCAATCTCACGCCCGAGGATTGGCTCGAATCGGCCCGGCTTGGGGCTATGGAGTGTATTCGGGGCGGTATTACGACAGTAGGAGACAACACGGATGCGGGTGTGACCATGCGCGTTCTTGCGGAAAGCGGGATGCGCGGTACCGTTTACCAGGAGCTGTTCGGGATCGACGACCGCGAGCCGGTCGCGCCGATTCTGGCGGCATTGAACGAAAAGATCGCTGTTCATCGCCGCTTGGAGTCGGGCCGGGTCCGTGTCGGCGTCTCCCCTCATGCTCTCTACACGATCCGCCCGGCCCTTTTTGCCGCCCTCCGTGACTATCTTCAGGCCGAGCAGCTTCCGACCAGTATCCATGTCGCCGAGTCTCCGTCCGAGAGCCGCCTGATTGAGCAGGGAGCCGGTGAATTCGCGGAGATGTTTGCCCGCCGGGGGATCACCTGGCAGAGTCCTCATCTGACTCCGACCAAATATGCGAATTCCATGGGCGCACTGACTCCGCAGAGCCTGGCGATTCATTGTGTTCACCAGACCCTTGAAGATACGGCGCAGCTTGCGGCCTCGGGTGCTGCAATCATCCATTGCCCGAAAAGCAATGCCAAGCTTGGAGCTGGGGTCGCTCCGCTGGCTCGCTGGCTGCGTACTGACGGCCTCCGTGTCGGACTGGGGACAGACAGTGCCGTCTCGAATAATTCCCAGGACCTGTGGGAAGAGATGCGTTTCGCCCTGCTGCTTCAGCGGGCTGTCGCGGAGGAGGTAGAAGTCGTCACCGCCGCCCAGGTCCTGCGCCTCGCAACTCTGGGCGGGGCCGAAGCGATGGGCCTTGCGGATCGTACCGGCTCTCTCACCCCGGGTAAGCGGGCGGACTTGATTGCAGTGCGTTTGAACAGCTCACACATCTTCCCGGCGACCGACCCCTATACTGCCTTAGTCTACTCCGCCCGGGCCGACGATGTGCTGCTGACGGTTTGTGATGGGGAGGTGCTGTACGACGAAGGCGAATGGCGGACGCTGAATGCGAGCAGTGTTTACGCGGAAGTGAAAGCAGGACGATCACGACTGATACCGTAGGGTGCGCCGCTTGCTGCGCCCTCTTATCTTTGTCCGAATGTAAAAAGAAGCGCCGCCGAAAAGAAACGGCGCAGAGAGGAAACGGCGCAGAGAGGAAACGGCGCAGAGAGGAAACGGCGCAGAGAGGAAACGCCGCAGAGAGGAAACGCCGCAGAGAGGAAACGCCGCAGAGAGGAGGGCGCAGCAAGCAGCGCACCCTACAGGTCCCGATTTGGGTTCCCCCAAATTGGGGTTCGGGGACTTTTCAAACGCAAGCAGGGGAGTCCCTTGTTCGTGTCGAATAAAGCCTTCTATGGCACTCAAAACACGCGCGGCGCGGTCACATAGCGAGACGGAGAAAGGCGGGGGGACAGGCGGTGCCGGGGCGACCGGAGTAGTCACGTTTCTGGTCGGGCTGCTAATTTGCGCTTATTTGTTCTGGACGAATCCGAACGAAAAATCCCCGGAGAGCTACTGGTTTATCAACACCGGCCTCTGCCTATGGGTGCCCCTGGTCGCGATTTTGCTCTTTCTCAAAGCGGAGCCGAGCCAGTTCGGTCTGACGCGCGGGGATCGGCGTCTGGGTCTGAAGTGGACTTTGATCTCCTGGGTGGTTATGGTGCTGGTGCTGGCGGTCGTGGTGAGCATCCCGGCCCTGCGAGCGCAGTTCCAGCAGCAATACCTTTTTGGCCGGCTGACGCGGCCTTTGGAGGGGGTGGGAGCACCGTTCATACCTCTTCTCAATCATGTCAACCCCAAAGCTCTGCTCTTTTACGAGCTGGCGATGGGGTTTTATATGTTCTGCTGGGAGTTCTTTTTTCGCGGCTTTCTGCTGTTCGGGCTGCAAAAAAGCCGCCTGGGGGCGGTCGGCGCGGTGATCGTGCAGGCGGTGCTGTTCGCCCTGCTGCACTGGTCATATGTTGCGGGGGCATCCAAACCGCCGGTGGAGGTGCTGAGTGCGCTGCCGGGGGGAATTGTTCTGGGGATCCTAGCCCTGCGGACCCGATCGTTCCTCTACGGGTTCCTGGCACACTGGGCGATTTCGCTGACTCTCGACCTAATTTTGCTGGCTCCGTTTATTATTCGTCATATTGGGTAAAGGGTATCAGGCACTATGCTTTTTGCCAGGAGACCTTTCATTTATGGATACCATGCGTATCGAGACGACTTTGCGCCTTCGCGATGAAATCCCCGTTTTGGATGTGACCGGCGAGATCGACATTTACACGACCCCGCAGTTCAAAGAGGCGGTCAGTGCCGCGATCAATGAAAACAAGCCCGCAATCATCATTAACATGGCGAATGTGACTTACATGGACAGCAGCGGATTTGGGACGCTTCTCTCCGCTACGAAACGCTTGCGGCCGCTCGAAGGGGCATTGTACCTGTCGGGCTGCAATGAAGCGATCCAGAGGATGTTGCAGATCACGCGTTTGAACACGATTTTCGGGGTTTACGAAACTGAAGACGCGGCATTGGCTGCCGCCCAGGCGGAGATGTCAGCGGCTCCGGCGATTTCCTGACAGTCGCTCCGGCGATCTTTTGACAACCGTAAGGGCGGGGCTTGCCCCCGCCCTCTCCTATACCCCCGCCCTCTCCTATGCCCCCGCCCTCTCCTATGCCCCCGCTCTCTTTCTCGTCCTGCTGCGGATGAGATTCAGGATAGGGAAGAGGGCGGGGGCAAGCCCCGCCCCTATGGGGTTTGGACTATGCGGCGGGAGCGTACCCGACCAACCAGCATGGCGGCTGTCAAAGCTGCTGCCCCGCTGAGGGCGAGGCAGAGTGCGTACAGGCCGATACGGATTGACATAGGCTCGTAGCGCATTTCCACAAAAACCTTCAGTTTACTTTCTTCCTGCATGCGCGGTGTCAAAGTAAGACTTCGGAACACGTAGGGGCCGCGCGACATTTCCATTGGCTTGCCGTTGAAACTGGCTCTCCAGCCTGGATACCACTGGTCTGCAACTGTGATGCTGGTGAAGTCTTGGTCGCCGCTCCCCTGAAATGCCAGACGTGTCGGTGGCGTTTTTCTTATGTAGAATCGTTCTGTGGAAGCCGCTTTGCGTACCTGCGGCAGCGCGTTCCTATCCTCGTAAACATACCCACTTGCATCCGAAAACCGTAAAATCAGACCATCGACATCGATCGGCTCCCGCGTCACGATAAACCGCGCCGCTGCGGTCCGAGCTTGCGGGGAGCCGACGCCGTAGGTGAATACCATGTTGCCGTTTTCCCGGGGGGCAGGGGAGCCGCCGTCCAGCGCAGCGGCAAACTGGAAATACTGGCCGGTCAGCAAGGAGTCGTAGCCCTGCGTATCGTAGAGGCCATAGACTGTAGCGGCGTTGGGCGGCAGGATGGCGGGGGGCGGCCCGTAAAGACTCCATTTGCGGTTGACCGGCATGATGCGGTCTTCGTCTTTGTGCGCCTGCAAATAAGCGATGAGCGGCGTCACCGGATAGATATTCTGAGGCGGCGATGTTCGGTTGAAGCCGTAGCCTGACGCCAGCAGATCAAGGGCCGCAAGTGCGGCGAGGCTGCCGTCGAGGGCCGGAGTACGGAGGCTTCCGCGCCGGTGCAGCCAGAGGGCGGCGGCTGCGGCCAGCAGAATGCCCACGGGCAGACGCCACAGGTCGCCGCCGGACTGGCTCAAGTTGGCGGCGAGTGCCCCAGCGGGTGCATTCCGGGAGATCCAAAGAGCCGCATAGCCGAATGCCAGCACGGCGAGAAGGGCGAAGACGCCCAGCGATCTGCTGAGCGATCGGAACTCAATGCCGCGCAGCAGCCGGTCCGCACCAATGGAGGCGAGTACGGGAATGCAGAAAGACCAGACGACGAGGATGCGTCCCGGCGAGCCGGTCTGGGCGAAGCCGGGGATGCCGAAGAAGAGGAGGGCGTTCAGCGGCGATCCGAGAGCGAGGAGCAGCGTGACGAGTGCCGAAATCGACCAGAAGCGGGTCGCCGGGTAGGTGCGCCAGGTGGCGAGTAGAGCGAAAATCGCCAGCAGCAGCGTGAGGACGCCGCCGTAGTTGGCATACTCCATGTAGGCACCGGGGCCGCCGTTCGTTAGAATGCCCCAGTAAGTACCGCGAGTGGGATTGCCAAAGAAATTAGGAGCGAAAAGTGTCACCAGATGCACCGGCGGCAGTGCCAGCCGGACATAGCCGTTGTACGCCTCCATGTTCACCGCGCCGCCCGCCCGGTGCGAGACGCGGGACAGCTCAATGGCCGGAAGCAGCTGCGGGGCGGTCAGTCCGAAGGTGAGAGTCAGGGCAATGAGAGTGCAGGGGAGCAGGCGTTTCCAGCCTGTTCGGAGCCGTGGCAGGACGCGAAAAAGTGCGTACGCAAGAATCAGGAGGAGGCAATAAAGCGCGATCTGCAAATGACCTGCCAGAAGCATCAGCCCGAGGCAGAGGCCTAGGGGAACGGCGCGAAACAGGGTAGGTCTGTCGGCGGCGCGGTCCACGAGCAGCAGGGCCAGTGGAATCCAGGTGGAGACGCATAAGAACGTTGGCAGGGCCAGCCAGGCGACCTGCCAGTGGCAGAGCTGCCAGCTCACCGCCCCGAGCAGAGAAGCCGATCTGCTCAAAGAGAGCGACTTCCGAAGATAAAGATAGGTAAAGCTTCCCGTCAGAAATAAATGCAGCAGAACGCTGACCCCGAATGCCTGCCAGACGGGAAAGATGCAGAAGAGCAGGTTGAGCGGATAAAAGACTGCGGATTGGGAGTTCGCGGCGAACGGAGTCCCGCAGAACTGGTGCGGGTTCCACAGGGGCAGGAAGCCGCTTTTCATCGTCTCGGCGTAAAAGCTGCGCCAGGGGTAAAACTCGGCCATGCCGTCCCACATCAAGGGGTTCCAGGGTACGAGTTTAGCAGGATCTGAAGTGCGCCAGGGGGCGATATCGCGCAGGAGGTCGGCGGGGAGGAAGGCGTCACCCCCAAAAACGACCGGTGCCAGCAGCAGGCACGGCAGTACAAGAAGAGCAAGAATTGGAATAAGTGAGCGGAGGATGCGGCTCACTGCAAGTAGGTCAAGTTGCGGCGGGCCACGTCATTCGCCTGATCCTGCTCCAGGACGTGTGCGAATTCCGATTTGGCTTCGTCGTACATCCCCAGCATTGTATAAGTCAGAGCCAGATCATTGCGGGCGAGTGTGTTAGTCGGATCGATTCGTGTAGCCCGCTCCAATGCGGCAAGGGAATGGTCAAATTCACCGACAAATCCCAGTACCAGGCCAAGCTGATGCTGTGCTTCGGCGTGATCGGGGTTTTCCGCCAGCAGAGATTCGAATTCGGTCGTCGCTTCGCCGTAACGTCCCTCGATCTTGTAGGCGATACCTCGCTCTAAACGCTCCTCCTGTAGACCCATTGCTTACTCCTCATTCCCGGCATCGAAATCCCCGGCACCAAAAACCTGACCCGAAGCAAGCCTTGCTCCACGTGCCCAGGCGTCGGCAGCCATGCGGGCCTTACTTTCCGGCTGAACTTCCAGCAAGTGCAATGCTCCCTTGCTTGTGCTTACCGTTATACCATTTCCACCGATGTTTTCAATCATTCCCGGCTGCCCCGAGGCGGCCTCCGACCAGCTTGTTCGCAAAACCTTCAGCCGCTTGCCTGACCAGTAGGTGTAGGCACCGGGTTTCGGGGTCACCCCGCGCACCAGATTGTGCAGCTCTTCGGCGGGTCGGGACCAGTCGAGAAGGCCGATGTCCGGCGGCAGGGAAGGGGAATGAGTGACAAGGCTGGTGTCCTGAGTCTGGCGTGGGCAGCTGCCTGCTTCGAGGGCTGCGAGAGTCTGCATCAGGAGGCCTGCGCCGAGGTCTGCCAGCCGCGCTTCGAGAACTCCGAGATTTTCAATGTCAGCAAGAGAAAGCGAAGCCTGAAGTAATATGTCGCCGGTGTCGAGACCAGCATCCATCATCATAGTCGTGACACCCGTTTCGGAGTCACCGGCCATCAGGGAATACTGCATCGGGGCCGCCCCGCGCCAGCGCGGGAGCAGGGAGCCGTGGACATTGAGGCAGCCGAACGGGGGAATATCTAGAATCCGCTGCGGGATGATCTGGCCGAAGGCGGCGACGACGATCACTTCCGGGGCAAAATCGCGTACCGTTTGGACAAACTCTTTCGCGCGGACTTTTTCCGGCTGAAAAACGGAGAGACCAAGCTTGAGTGCAGCCTCTTTCACGGGGGACATCGACAGCCTTCCGCCGCGTCCCTGCGGCCGGTCGGGCTGGGTGACGACGGCCAAAATCTCGTGCTTCGGCGAATCGTCTAGGACGAGAAGTGAAGGCACGGCAAACGGCGTCGTCCCGATAAAAAGAAGGCGCATTCTACTCCCGTGTCTGCGGCCCGTGGCCGTCCTCTTCTTCGTCTTCCAGCTCTTCGGCGGTCACCCAGTGCAGGGTAGCCGGATCGGCACGGTCAATAAACAGCACGCCGTCAAGGTGATCATTCTCGTGCTGGATGACACGGGCAGTCAGGCCGTCGCCGCGGATGCGCACGGGTTTGCCGAATTGATCGGAGCCTTTGACCACGACTTCTTCGGCCCGGGTGACATCGCCCTGCAAGCCGGGGATGGAAAGACAGCCTTCGACACCGATTTGCTCGCCTTTGCGGCCTAAAATCTTGGGGTTAATGATTGCCTGAAAGCCGTCTCCGGCATCATAAACGAAAATCCGCTGCAAAATGCCAAGCTGGGGCGCGGCCAGGCCGACCCCGTTGGCAGCTCGCATGATGCGCTCCATCTGTTCAACCAGGGCCACAGTATCCTCGGTGATCTTCAGCACCGGCTTTGAAGCCTGACGCAGTATGCCGACGCCCTCCACCTCATCGTACTTCACGATCGGGTCATCCCGACGGATCAGATCGGTGAGCTTGCCGTAGCCCTTCGCCATATCTTCCTTGTCTCCCCTGTCAGTCATTGCTTTGAACTTCAGTCATTGCTTTAAATTCCAGCCCTTTGCATTATAGCCGAAAGTCACAGCATCGTCAACGGGTCCATATCGATGGTCAGCCCGGACCGCTCCCCGGTCGAAAGCTCCCCCAGTGCGGCACGTAGCAGGGTCAGAAGGGTCTCTTTTTGGGGGGCGCGTAATGCCAAGTGCCAGCGGTAACGTCCGCGCAGGCGGGAGAGAGGGCAGGCGACTGGGCCTAAGATTGTGACCTCCTCGGGTCCCATCACAGCCCGCAGCACCGTGGCGAAGTGCCGACTGCGCTTCTGCGCTTCTTCCTCGTTTTCGTCGGTAAACACGAGGTTTGCCATAGAGGAAAACGGGGGGTAGCTTAGCTCCGCCCGCTGCCCGATCGCGTGTTCGTAGAAGCTGTGATAGTCGTGGGTCGAAGCAAAAATAATGCTGTCATGCTCCGGCGTGAAAGTCTGCACGATCACCGATCCGGGAACGACCCCGCGCCCGGCCCGGCCTGAAACTTGGGTCAGAAGCTGAAACGCCCGCTCGGGTGCCCGAAAGTCCGGGATATTCAGAGCCGTGTCGGCACTGACGACACCCACTAGGGTGACATTTGGGAAGTCCAGGCCTTTAGTGACCATCTGGGTCCCAATCAAAATATCCGCTTCGCCTCGTCTAAATGCCCGCAGCGTCTCGGCATGTGCCCCTTTGCGCGACATTGTATCCCGATCCATCCGCAGCGTTCGCGCAGAAGGGAATTGCTGCCGGACGGCGTCCTCGACTTTCTCCGTGCCCAGTCCAAACGGCCGCAGACGCAGCCCCTGACACTTCGGACAGACATCAGGAACGCGCTGGCGATAATCACAGTGATGACATTGCAAGTACCGTCCCCCGTGGTGATAGGTCAGTGAAACATCGCAGTTGGGGCAGTGAAACGTGAATCCGCAGTCACGGCAGAGCAGGAAGGAAGCAAAGCCCCGGCGATTCAAGAAGAGGATAGCCTGCTCGCGCCGGTCTAGGCAGGCCGTCAAGGCGGCACTCAGGTCAGTCCCAAAGACGCTGCGCGGGGGCGGCTCTGGTTTGACGCCTTCTACCCATTCTTCCTTCGGAACTTTGGGCGTTTTCATCTCGTCGCGCAGGTCTACCACTCGCACGGGCGGCAGCGGGCGGCTGCTGATCCGCTCAGGCAGCTCGATGAGATCATACTCGCCGGTCGAGGCTTTGTAATAGCTCTCCAGGGAAGGGGTTGCGCTGCCGAGAATCACCGTCGCCCCGGTCTGGGCGGCCCGGAACTGGGCGGCATCGCGGGCATGATAGCGCGGCGAGGAGTCTTGTTTGTAGGAGCCGTCGTGCTCTTCATCCAGAATAATTAATCCAAGATGGGGCACCGGGGCAAACACAGCCGAGCGGGCACCGACCACGACCCGCGCTTCGCCGGATTGAATACGCCGCCACTCATCGTGCCGCTCACCGAGCGAAAGGGCGGAGTGCAGCACGGCCACTTCGTCGGCCCCAAAACGCGCCTTGAATAAGTCCAACACTTGGGCAGTCAGCCCGATCTCCGGTAGGAGAATGAGCGCGTGCCGATTTTGGGCCAGCACGCGGCAGACGGCATCCAGATAGACCTCCGTTTTGCCGGAGCCGGTGACGCCGTGCAGCAGCAGTGTTCGCCCGTCGCATGCCGTTAGGTGCTGTCCGATCTCGGCGGTCGCCCGCGCCTGATCATGGGTCAGCGGGGGGGCATCCCCGGCGACAAAGCCAAAGAATTGAAATGGATCGCGCCGCAGAGGGACTTCGGCGTATTGTGCCAGGCCTTTCTCCGCCAGAGCTTTGGCGGCGGCTCCGGCACTGGCTCCGACGGCAAGCCCCGAGGCAGGCCGTTTGGCCGCCTTGCCTTCCGCCTCCGCTTCGAGTAACGCGCGAAGCAGCCGGGCCTGCCGCGCCGCGCCGGACCGTTCAAGCCGTGCGGCCTCTTCGGCGGCCACGTCTGCATCCACCGCAAGCCGCAACAGGCGGACCATCTTTCGCCGGGCGGGGGGCAGCTTGACGGCCCGCTCCTCCGCGATAATCCCCTTCTTCTTCAATTCCAGCAGTGCCGGGCCGGGTTTCGCCAGCCCCAATGCTTTCGCCAGCTTCCCCGGCTCCGCGACGCCTCCGAGGGCGGCCAGGGCGGCGGCCATATCTTTTTGCGAAGCGGCCCGTGACCCGGCAAGCTGCGCTTCCCAGTCGGCGGCGAGGGTGAGCGTCGTCTTGATCTGCGACGACATCACCTCCGGCACGATGAGGTGGATGGCATCTCTCAAATCGCACAGCGTTTGTGCTGCGACCCAATAGGCGAGATCGCAAAGCGGCTGATCAAACGACGGTGCGTTCTCGATCTTCGCCGCGACGGCTTTAATCTTCCCCATCATCTCCGGCGGGCAGCCGTCCTTCAAAGCCACGACATAGCCCACCGCTGACTGCGACCCGAACGGAACCACGACCGCCGAACCGACGGCGAGAGCCAGGGCGGGGGGCACGGAGTAGGTGAGCGGCTGCGGCAGCCCAGGAGCGTCAATTTGAACGATGATGTCGGCGTACATAGGGAATCTATTATACACCGACAACGGTGACTCTCCGCATCGGCGTATCTTTGACTCATAAACATTATGCACGGAATAGTTTGGTCGTAAGTGGAAATGAGTAGTCAGATAATTAAGACGTGGGATTGAAATCCTACGCTGTGGGGCGCAACGCCAAGTCGCGGCCTTCGCCGGGACAAGAATAAGTGAATATATCTCAACTCTTTTTCGACGCAGGTCGAAACTAGGCGTCTGCGCCACACAGCGTCGAACTTCAGTTCCACGTCTTGACTGCACGAGAGGGAATAAATTCCACTCGCTGAATGGCGTTCTCCGAACGTAAGAGGTGAGGACGCAGGCAAGTAGTACAATTCTTCATCCAACGGATGGTATTGAGCGAGAGGAATTTATTCCCTCGCGCTTTGCCCTGCGAATTGCCTTGCACCGTTCGCGAATATTATTCAGCATTCCCTGCACAAGCTGCCGAAGAAGTAGGTATACTTGCAGAATAACATCACTATTGGAGCGAGCAATTCTGGAAGCGAAATCACTTTCGGAAAGCGAGCAGGACTTTATCGCCGCGCTCCTGCCTGAAAATATTCAAGACTTCCACAGGTGGAGCACTCAATTCGCTGGGTCGCAAGACACATTGGAATAATTGTTTGATGAAGCGACAGCAGAGTATCAGGCAGGAAATACTATCCCACTGATCGATTCGCGCTGGGCTTGACAGCCTTCGCGCCGGAGGCTATAATAGGGCAGACAATTTTGTGAGGCCGCTGGGGGTGCCGCAACCATTGAAGGGTGCGGCTGAGAGGCTTAATCGCTAACCCCGACAACCTGATCCGGGTCATGCCGGCGGAGGGAAGCGGACGACTGGCTTTGACGCCGTTTTTTCGGCAGACTGCCGCCGTTCCGTTTTTTGCGGGACGGCGGCTTTTTGTCTGTGAGGTTGTTCGACAATTTGGTTCGATAGTTTTGGAAAGAGGCATATCTGAATGGCTACTTTAGCGTCAAGCGGCACGGAAACGTTGGAACGGAGCGGCAAGCTGGATCAGGGGCGAACGCCCGAACAGGCGACTTCTAGTGACTACCGGTTTCCGGCGTCGCAGAAAGTTTACACGTCGGGAAATCTCTACCCGGATGTTCAGGTACCCCACCGCGAGATCACCCTGTCGCCGACACGGGACCAGATGACGGGTGTTCTGGAAGACAATGCACCCCTGCGGGTTTACGATACCAGCGGGCCGTACACGGATCCAGCCGCCGTGATCGACATCCGGCAGGGGCTGGTTTCCCTGCGGGCACCCTGGATCGCGGGGCGTGCCCAGACCAGCTATGTTGAAGTCGAGCCGAGCTACCGGCCCGTGGCGGGCCATTCGGATCCGACACTGCCTCTGCCTCCCAAGCGCAAAGCGCATCGCGGCACGGGCCTAGTCACCCAGATGCAGCAGGCGAAGGCCGGAATAATCACGCCGGAGATGGAGTATATCTCCATCCGCGAGAACCAGGGCCGCGACCGTTCGCAGTCGGTCGGTCAGCACCCCGGCCAGAGTTTCGGGGCATCCATCCCGGAAGTGATCACCCCCGAGTTTGTCCGGTCGGAGATTGCGCGGGGCCGGGCGATCATTCCCGTGAACATCAATCACCCCGAGTGTGAGCCGATGGTGATCGGGCGAAACTTCTTGGTCAAGATCAACGCCAACATCGGCAATTCCGCCGTGTCGTCGTCGATCGAAGAGGAAGTCCACAAGATGACCTGGGCGACCCTGTGGGGCGCGGACACGGTGATGGACCTGTCGACGGGTAAGAATATCCACGAAACACGCGAGTGGATCCTGCGCAACTCCCCGGTGCCGATCGGCACGGTCCCGATCTACCAGGCATTGGAGAAAGTCGGCGGCAAAGCGGAAGAGCTGACCTGGGAGATTTATCGCGACACGCTGATCGAGCAGGCGGAGCAGGGCGTCGACTACTTCACTGTACACGCGGGTGTTCTGCTGCGCTATGTTCCAATGACGGCCAAGCGCATGACGGGGATCGTTTCGCGCGGCGGCTCGATCATGGCGAAGTGGTGCTTATCACACCATGAGGAGTCGTTTTTGTACACCCATTTCCATGAGATATGCGAGATCATGCAGGCGTACGACGTTTCGTTCTCGCTGGGCGACGGCCTGCGTCCCGGCTCGATTTACGATGCCAACGATGAGGCGCAGTTCGCGGAGCTGAAGACCCAGGGCGAGCTGACCGAGATCGCCTGGGAGCACGGCGTTCAGGTGATGAACGAAGGCCCTGGTCACGTCCCCATGCACATGATCAAAGAGAACATGGAAAAGCAGCTCGAATGGTGCCACGAGGCTCCTTTCTATACGCTGGGGCCGCTGACCACAGATATCGCGCCGGGCTACGACCATATCACGTCGGCGATCGGGGCGGCGATGATCGGCTGGTACGGCTGCGCGATGCTCTGCTACGTCACTCCCAAAGAGCATCTAGGCCTGCCGAACCAGAAAGACGTCAAGGACGGCGTAATCGCCTACAAGATCGCCGCCCACGCCGCCGATCTGGCAAAAGGCCATCCGGGAGCGCAGGCGTGGGACGATGCCCTGAGCAAAGCCCGCTTCGAGTTCCGCTGGGGCGATCAGTTCAACCTCTCACTCGACCCGCAGACGGCCCTAGCGTTCCACGATGAGACGCTGCCGCAGGAGGGGGCGAAAGTGGCCCACTTCTGCTCCATGTGCGGCCCGCATTTCTGCTCGATGAAAATCAGCCAGGATGTCCGCAATTATGCGGCATCGCTGAATGTGGTCAAGAGTGACGATGTGGCGGCAGGTCTGGCGGAGAAGGCGAAAGAGTTCCGTGAGCAGGGCGGCGAGATTTATAAGTAGCGAACAAGGAGTAATCCATGGCCGTTTTAGAAACTGAGCGGACTGTCCCGACCAATGCTCTCAGTAGACCGGAGGTGCTGACGTACGAGCGTTATCTTCAAGAGTTCCTGACGGAACCCGTGTCGATGCAGCCCAGCGAAATCATCGATGGAGTGCGTCACTACATGACAAGCCCAAACTGGTGGCATCAGCAGATCTCTTATTCTCTTGCCGTGCTGCTGAACAGCTACAAAGCGGTGCATGGGGGGCAGGTGGCGCAGGCACCCCTGAGCTGGTCATCGAGATATTATCTCCAAGCGAAACGCGGCGCATATTAAATTCTAAGATCGCTGATTTCTGTGCGATTGGGGTCAGTGAGTGCTGGGTGATCAGCCCCGAGGCGGAGACGGTGGAAGTACTCCGTCTTTCTGCCGAGGGGCCGTCCCGCGAGGCACTCTATGGTTCAGGGCAGACACTCCAATGCTTGACGTTCCCGGACTTGACACTGGCTCCGGACGATATTTTTCGGATCGAGGAGTAAGATTATGGCTTTGAGTGAAGCCGAAGATAAATTGACCATTGGCGGCAAGACGTTTCGGTCACGGCTGATGCTCGGCACGGGTAAGTACCGAAATGCTGAAGAGATGAATGCGGCTCTGGAAGCCTCGGGGTGCGAGATCGTCACGGTCGCCCTGCGCCGGATCGATCTGGATAAGCCCATGCGCAGCATTCTGGATGAGATCGATTGGAAGCGCTACCATATTCTGCCGAACACTGCGGGGGCGCGTACTGCCGACGAAGCAGTCCGCACGGCTCGGCTGGCGCGGGCGATGGGTCTCTCGGAATGGATCAAAGTCGAAGTTATCCCAGACCCGAAATATCTTTTGCCGGACCCGATTGGGACATTTGAGGCCTGTCAGATATTGGTGAAAGAGGGCTTCATCGTGCTGCCGTATATCAATGCCGACCCGGCATTGGCACTGCGCTTGCAGGAGATCGGGACGCACACGGTGATGCCGCTGGCGTCGCCCATCGGGAGCGGGCAGGGGATGAAGACGCGGGAGCAGATCCAGATAATTTTGGAGCAGGCGACCGTGCCGGTGGTCGTCGATGCGGGAATCGGCGTCCCCTCGGAAGCCTCGGCGGCGATGGAGATGGGCGCGGCGGCGTGCCTGGTCAATACGGCAATCGCCCGCGCATCCGACCCGGCATTGATGGGCGAAGCGATGCGGATGGGTGTCGAGGCTGGCCGCAAAGCGTATCTCGCGGGCCGAATGCCGGTGCTGCCCTTCGCGAGTGCGAGCAGTCCGGCGGAAGGTATCGTGCGCTGATGGGTCTTCCGCTTCCCTGTCTGATGCTGGTGACAGAGCCGTCGCCGCGCCTGCCCGAGATCATCGCCGCCGCCGTCGCCGGGGGTGTCAACACGGTGCAGTGGCGCGAAAAGGTGCGGAACGGGGCACATTACCGTCAGCGATGCGTCTCTATCCGAAGGGCGGCTGGGGACTCCGTGCCGGTGCTTGTCAATGGAAATTGGGAAGCGGCTCTGGCCTGCGGGGCACGCCATGTTCATCTACCCGAGAAGTCCCTGCCCGTGGGGGTCGTGCGCTGGCGTTTGGGCGGGAACGGCCTCGTCGGGAAATCGGTGCATTCCGTCGAAGGGGCGTTGAAGGCGCAGGCGGATGGAGCAGACTATCTCGTCGCCGGGTCGGTATTTGAAACGCTCAGTCACCCCAATATTGCCCCGGCAGGTCTGGACTTTCTGCGCGAAGTTTGTGCGGCGGTTTCCATCCCGGTGGTCGCTATTGGGGGAGTAAAGCCGGAGAACGTCGGCGAGTGTATTGCCGCCGGGGCCGCCGGTGTCGCGGTGCTGTCGCCGCTGATGTCGGCGGAGAACCCGCGTGAATTAGCTGAAGAATATTTCGCGGCTCTGACAGCCGCTTTGGAGCAGCCTGTATGCAGTTGATCGTCAATGGCGAAGTCCGCGAAGCCGCCGAACACCAAGCTTTAGGCACGTTTCTCGCCGCCTGCGCCCTGCCGTCACAGATGGTGGTCGTGGAGCGCAACGGCGAGATCGTCCCGCGCGAGAAATATGACACGACGCCGCTGAAACACGGCGATGTTTTGGAGATCGTACAAATGATGGCTGGAGGATAATTCGATATTTACTTTACCCAAGAAGCATGGTTTCACGCTGATCGAGCTGCTGGTCGTGATCGCGATCATTTCCATTCTCGCCGCGATTTTATTTCCCGTGTTCCAAAAGGTCCGGGAGAACGCGCGGCGGGCGACCTGCCAGAGCAATTTGAAGCAGATCGGGCTGGCCTTTACGCAGTATTTACAGGACAGTGATGAAGCCTACCCCAATGGCTGCAGTGCGCCGGGGAACCCTAACTGCTCAGCGAGCGGAGACCCTTATCTCTGGCAGGGGCAGCATTTTCGGTGGCCGCTTATGCCGTATCTGGCAATCGGCCAGAAGCAGGATTTGACGAACGGGAATCCCTGGCTGGCCCAGGGCGGCTCAACTTCCGCCTTGCTGTACTGCCCCTCGGACACAATTTCGGGGACCGGGTTCAATGCGACCTCATACGGTTATTCGGCCTGTTTTTACCACACGGATGCTACCACTGATGCACTGCATTTGGGCAACCTTCGGCTGCTGCCCGTTCCGGGGCCGGGACTGGGAGCCATGTGCGTCACACGTCTGGCAAACGAAGTAGCTTTCCCGGCTCAGAAAGCATTGGCAGGAGAGTTCTACAATAATCACGAGCACGGCGCGGCGGGGTTAGTTGGTTATTGGGGCAAGACGTTGGGTGCGGACATTCCCGGCCCGGATATGCTGGTCGGCGGGCGGGATTACGTCTTTGCCGATGGGCATGTCAAATATGTACGGGCGGATAAGCAGAGCCGTTCGGTTCAGCAGTCCTGCCCGGATATTCACCGGACCCCCGGCGGGCTTTCGGGATACGATGTGCAGTAAGCGGGGTGAGGTTCTGAACGGCGGCATTTCATGACTTACGAAGACACTGACACCCTTATCATCGGCGGCGGCGTGATCGGCCTCTCGATTGCCTGGCATCTCAGCCGGGAGAATCAAGCCGTCACAATGATCGACTCCGCAGAACCGGGGCAATCTTCCCGCGCCGCCGCGGGAATGCTTGCGCCTTTGGCGGAGGCTCGCGGGCCAGGGCCATTTCTTGATCTGGCACTGGAAAGTCTGCGCCGCTACCCAGATTTCGTAGAAGCTCTAAATGAAGAGAGCGGCTTAGATCTGGAAATCTGCGGGCCGGGCATGCTGCGCGTCGCCCGAACGGCAGAGGAAGAGTCTGCTCTCGGAGAGGCGTTTGAATGGCAGGCGAAACTCGGTTTGCCCCTCTGCCGACTCACGGGAGAAGAAGTGCGCCGCCTGGAACCGGATACCGCTGCCCGCGTACGCGCTGCCCTGCTTTCCCCGGCGGAGCGACACATCGAGCCGCGTCTTTTGCTTGCGGGTCTCACGTCTGCCTGCCGCAATCGCGGCGTTCGCTTCGTCTCGGGCAGCGTGACGGATATGGAAATGACTTCGGAACGGGTTATCGCTGCTCAGACGAATTCGGATCGCTTCCCCTGTCAAACGCTGGTAATCGCCGGAGGGGCTTGGAGCAAATTTTGGGGACAAATACTCGGTGTCAGCGTTCCTATTCAGCCCCTGCGGGGTCAAATACTGGCTCTTGGCCCTTGTCAGCCTATACTTTTGCGTCATACATTGTATACCCACGGGGCATACTTGGTCCCGCGCTCCGATGGCCGCATCGTGGCTGGTGCGACTGAAGAATCCGTCGGTTTTGAGACACAAACGACGGCGTATGGTATGGCGTCCCTGCGTGCGAATGCCGAGGAGCTGATTCCCGCTCTTTCAAATTGGCCGCTGCAGAGTGCCTGGACAGGGCTGCGGCCGCTGAGTGTCGATGGACTGCCGCTGCTGGGACGGGTCCCCAGATGGGGCAATATTCATATCGCCGCCGGGCATGGGCGCAATGGGATTCTGCTCGCGCCGGTCACGGCGGCTTTGATGGCGGACTCCATTCTCCACGATGCCAAGCTGCCCGAGGCATTTGACCCGGCCCGGTTTGGAGGCAGACTTTGACTCCAATCGTCTTGACAATCGCCGGTTCCGATCCGAGCGGTGGGGCAGGAATTCAGGCGGATCTACGGACTTTCGCCGCGCTGGGCACTATCGGCGTGTCCGCGATCACGGCCTTGACCGTGCAGAATAGCCTGGGAGTCCAGAGTGTTTTTCCGGTTCCGGCGGATGTGCTGGCGGCTCAACTGGAAGCGATCTTCAGCGACACGAACGTCGCTGCCGTCAAGATCGGGATGCTGGGCGGGGCTGATCAGGTGAGCGTCGTGGCCGCCGCTTTGCGGAAATACAAGCCGCCGCATATCGTTTTGGATCCGGTGCTGGCCTCTTCCGACGGCGTGGTCCTGCTGGATGCGGACGGGCAAAAACTCCTGCTCACGGAACTCCTGCCTCTTTGCGATCTGGTGACGCCTAATGTGCCGGAGCTTGGGCAACTGACGGGAACCACGGCACAAACACAGGAAGTGCGTGATGCTGCCGCCCGGCGATTATTGAGATTGGGTGCAAAGTCCGTTCTCGTCAAAGGCGGACATTTGCCGGGGGCGGCGATTGATGCTTTGCACACCGCAACTGGTGAAGATCGCTTTTACTCGGAACCTCGGGTCGACACGCCGCATACGCATGGGACTGGCTGCCTGCTTTCCTCCACTATCGCCGCTTTTTTGGCGCAGGGGCAGACGGTCCCTGACTCAATCCAGGCGGCGAAGGCTGTCCTCACGGCTGCGCTTCATTTCCCCATTCTTACCGGGCAGGGGCGAGGCTATCCTGATGTCGCTCAGGGGATCGAGCAAAGGGAATTTCCGCGTTTCCATGAAGCTCGCCTGGGTTTGCTGCAGGGGCTTTATGTCCTGACGGATTCAGACCTGCGGCCGGACCGTTCGCCCCTGGAGGTGACGCTGGCGGCACTAGTCGGCGGCGCGAAGATAATCCAGCTCCGTGAGAAGACTCTCCCGCTGCCTGAACTAATAGAATTGGCACGTGATTTGAATATTGCGGTGCGGGGGTCGGACGCGCTTTTCATCGTCAATGATCGCGTGGACGTTGCCCTGGCTTCGAATGCCGATGGAGTCCATCTCGGGCCTGCCGATATGACGCCGCAAGATGCCCGGCTTCTGCTGGGGCCGGATAAGCTCGTTGGGGTTTCCGTGGCGACAGTCGAAGAAGCGAAAGCTGCCGCACCATATGCGTCCTATTTCGGAGTGGGGGCGATCTTTGGCACGAAGACGAAGAAAGATGCAGGAGCGGCGATTGGGTTAGGGCGGCTGCGGGAGATCAAAGCAGCGTTTCCGAGCATTCCAATTGTCGCCATTGGTGGAATCGACTTAGAGAATATCTCCGAAGTCGCGGCGGCGGGAGCCGATGCCGCCGCGGTAGTCTCAGCAGTGGTGTGTGCCCCGGAGATGGTGGAGGCAACGCGCGAACTGTTATTGCGTTTTAGGGAAGGGAAAGAGATCCGTTAATCACCGCCGCCGCCATCACCCCCTCCTCCCCCGTCGCCGCCTCCACCATCATGACCACCGCCGTCGTGCCCGCCACTGCCGTCATGGCCTGTGTGAGAACCGTGCCCGCTGTGACCGCTCTCCGCAGTGAAGCCACTGACTGAGTCGTCGCCGCTGTCTCCACCCTCTCTTGTTCTGCCTGGGCTTGACTTCTTTGTCGCCATGACGATGAGCGTGCCTATGATCACAACCATAACGAGCAATGCGATGAGCGTAACCGGTGCCATAAGTGTGTCTCCTTTTGTTTCGCTTCCCTTTAAAAGACACGGCGGGACAAAGATAGTTGCAGGTTAGCTGTTGTGACCAATTGCTCGGCGCAAAGCGTCACTCGGCCCGCATAAAATCAGCTCCCCGCCGGAGGCAAGCGGCAGGGCCAGTTCAGAGGGTGGCTGCACGGCACCGGCTTTGGCCCGGAATGCCAGCACACGAACTCCCTCCTGACGCCATATCGACAGCTTTTCCGCCGTCAATGCTGTCTCCACTAAATGCCGACCCGCCAGCAGATCCAGATTCCCGAGGGGGATCGAGCGCAGGGCCTGCTCATCGGTTGCGGCACCGACAAACGCACTGACGGCGGCATGGGATGCGGAAAGGACTTGGTCGATCGCGAAAGCACGGGGAAGAGACGCGACAAGTGTTTCGTCAAAGACGCGGGCGACGGTGGTGATTGTCGGGTTCAGCCTGCGGGCATGCAGGCAAGTCTGAATATTCGCTAAGTCGTCGTTGGTGCAGGCTATGAGTGCTTTCGCCGACTCAACCGAGACGCGCTGGAGATTGTCCGCCAGCGAAGCATCCCCGGCGAGCACCGGGGCCTGGCTGCGAAGGGTCTCCGCGAAGCGCGGGCGAGGGGCAAGGTCTAAGACGGCGGCTTCCAGGCCCAGATCGAGGAGCTGCCGCGTAACGCGGTAGCCAAGATTGCCCAGACCGACCACGACCACATGGCTGGACATCCGCCCGGCCCGGCGGCTCATGGTCTCGTCCAGCCGCTCGGCGGTCGCGGCGGCCGCTAGCAGCGAGAACAAGATTCCCAGCAAAGCCCCCCCAGCCAGCATGACGAAGCAGCCGAACAGCTTCACCCAGTCCGGGGCATCTTTGAGCGTGATGTCCCCATAGCCGGTTGTCGTGGCAGTGGTGACGACGAAATAAATGGCATCGACAAGTCGAAGGTGAAGTGTATGAGCAAACACGAAGATGGACGCGAACAGAACTGCTGTTAGCGCGGCGGCAAACTGGGGAAGACGGGTCGAGCGACGCGGGGTAAGCTTCGCAGACACGCGCCGTTTCCGCCCGCGCGATTTGCGCCACCCGGCGTTACGAATCACCGTCCGCAGGAGGTCATCGCGCGGCCCGCCGACAAGGACCTGCTCGCCCGCATCAAGCGCAACGTTCGCACTCTCCCCATTCTCCGATTGCCATTTACCCCCGTCCGATGAGCGGGCCAGGACCGCACAGCCGAACTTCGACTTGATTTCCCGCGTGCTCAGGCCGATGAGTGGGGAGCCGGGCCGCAGGGTCAATGTGCAGATCGGGACTTCGCCATCGCCCAGCCGGAGAGTTTCCAGCACTGCGTCCCCGCAGGCCGCCGCAACAAACGCCGGGGCCGCCAGTGCCGAGACGCTGTAAGCCCGGCGCACATTCAGACCTTGTTCGAGCTGATCCGCCAGTGCCGGGTCAAATGCCCGCAGCACGACAGGCACCTCCGGAGCCACTTCGCGGGCCGCCACGGCAGCCCGCAGGTTGTCCAGATCCGTCTCGGAGAGGGCCAGCAGGCAAGTGGCTTCAGGCAGCCCGGCAGCGCGAAGCACTTCGACGGCCTGTGCCGCGCAGTCGTAGTCGAGTAATTGGATCGGTGGATGGAGCAGCGGGCGAAGTGACACCGAGTCGTCGGGGAGGCAAATGACAGTAACGACCGCCCCGCCTGCCATGATTGCCTGGGCCACTCGCACCGTCAGGCGGCTGAGACCCCAGAGGACGAAACGTTTATTGGTGAGCATAATTCTCTGACGTTATTGCGTTACCGCCCCCACCAACGCATTTACGTCGTTAATCCCATTCTCGACCAAATACGCTTCCAGTCCCGCCGCCACATCCGTTGCCGCCGTTGGGTTGACGAAGGTAGCGGTGCCGATGGCGACGGCGGTGGCTCCGGCTAAGAGGAATTCGACGGCGTCGGTGGCGGACATGATACCGCCCATGCCGATCAGGGGGACGTTCGGGAGGGCGCGATGCACCTGCCAGACGCAGCGCAGGGCGATGGGCTTGACGGCGGGGCCGCTGAGGCCGCCGGTGATGTTGGCGAGCCGGAATTTGCGTCTTCGAATGTCGATCGCCGTGCCGATGAGAGTATTAATCAGAGAAAGGGCATCCGAGCCGGCATCGACGGCGGCGCGGGCGATAAGCACCATATCCGTGACGTTGGGAGAGAGCTTGGTGATGAGTGTCAGGTCGGTGACTTTGCGGACTTCTCGGATCAGCTCCGCCGTCAGCACTGGGTCCACGGCAAAGTCGCAGCCGTGCGAGACATTGGGGCACGAGATATTGATCTCGAGTCCGTGAACCCCGCCTGCCGCCGTGAGCTTTTCCGCGAGATGGACATAGTCGGCGACTTCGGTGCCCACGAGGTTCACGATGATCGGGACATCATAGTTTCGCAGAAACGGCAGCTTTTCGGCGATGAAATTATCCACGCCGCTGTTTTGCAGGCCGATGGCGTTTAAGATGCCCGAGGGAGTCTCGACGATACGCGGGGTGGGGTTTCCCAGCCGGGCTTCGCGCGAGGTACTCTTGACCACCACGGCTCCGAGCTTGTTCAAGTCGACGATATTCGCCATTTCCGGACCGAATCCGAAGGTGCCGGAACCGGTGACGATGGGGTTGCGCAGGGTCAGCTTGCCGATTTTGACGGCTGTGTTGGGAGTTGTCATGACCATTTTACCTCGGCGGCTTCGAAGACCGGGCCGTCGACGCAGCAGCGGACACGCCTCCCATCGGTCAAATCGAGAACGCACCCCATGCAGACGCCGATGCCGCAGGGCATAGCGACCTCGACCGAAAGCTGACAGGTGACCCCGAGCCGCAGGCAAAGCTCGGCGACGGCCCGCATCATAGGGGTCGGACCGCAGCAATACACCGTTACCGGCAAGCCCGATTTCTCGAGGAGCAGCGGCTCCAGGACATCGGTCACCCGCCCGGAGATGCCGTGCGAACCGTCCTCAGTGGCGACCCGGGCATCGACACCCGCCGCGATCAACTCCGCCTCGCAGAGAAGCAGGTCTTTGCGCCGTGCTCCGATGATGAACGTGATATTAGGCTCACTCTGGGCCAGCCGCAGCTCGCGCGACAGAAACACCAGTGGCGGCACGCCGTAGCCGCCGCCGACCATGATATGCGCGGCGTTGGGCCGGGGGTCAGCCTGAAAAAGCCGCCCGCCGAGTGGGCCAACGATGTCTAATATCTCGCCGGGCCGCTTCCGGGCCATGCCCTCGGTGGTCGCACCCACGATGGAATAAAGCAGGCTGATCTGGCCCCGATCCCGATCCACGGTATACACGCTGAACGGTTTTCGCAGCAGCGGATCGGACCGCTCCGCCGTTAGGACATTCACGAAGTGCCCCGGCTGAGCCTCGGCGGCCAGGGAGGGGGCGTCGCAGGTGATGACCTGATGACCGGCGATGATCGGGTCATTCGAGAGAACGCGGGCAAAGACTTGATGAGGCATGGGCAGTTGTCCTGAGTTTCTAACTAGCTGATAGGATCGGGAAGCGAAAGTAAATACGATGATAATTGGCCGAAGCTCGTCACGCGTAAGCATTTGGCCTCAGAGCGGCGTCCGGCCCAGTCAAAGAGCACTGCCGACATCCCGGCGGCCCGCGCCCCGGTGACATCCAGCTCGAACCAGTCACCAACATGAAGCGAGTTCTCCGGGGCGACATTCGCCTGGTGCAGAGCCTCGCGAAACAAGCGCGGGTCCGGCTTCGTGACCCCGACGACCTCCGAAATGGCGAGCGCGTCTAAGTATTCTGCAATCCCAAGCTCTTTTAAAAGCTCCGGCAGAGTCGTCTCCCAATCCGAGATCGCCCCGACACAAAACCCACGCCCTTTAAGTTCCGCCAGCAAGGCCAATGCTTCGGGCTGCACCCTGCGCTCGAACGGAACCGCCCTGAAAGCCATTAGCAGCTCCGGCAGGTTCGGCACCGGCAAATCCAGGGTCGTGAGTATCCGCTTGACAGCTTCGGCCAGCGACTGCGGGTCCTCCCAGGGGATCCCTCGCAGATACTGCTCCACCGCGTACGCTTCTCCTCGCCGGTACGCCCCCGGGAAACGCGCTTCGTCCACAGTCAGGCCAACTGCCCGAAACGCCGTCGCCAGCCGCATCGGGAGAGGGGGATCGTCGAAGACCAGCGTGTCCCCGATGTCGAAAAAAATGGCCTGTATCGGCGGCATGTCTTATTGTACCTGATTTGTGGGGGTGGGGTGAAATGGGAGTGAAGAAGGGATAAGGCCCCCGGCCCCAATTCTGGGGGGGGCAGACTAGCATATGAGCAGTTTGAGGGATTATTACTGCAAATGTGGTATTACTACACAGCTTCAGGATTCAGGTGGTAAAATGCGGCTTTTGGGTTTCTCCGTCACGTTCCTCGGGATATTGTTTTGTCTTTGGCTTGCCTCAGTACCAATTTCGGGCGGTATGATCCGGCCTGATACTCGTAGGGAGTTTTGGCAGTTTGAGGCGAGGCCAAACATAGCTATGACTTCGAGTGCGGCAGGTGGGCATGTCAATATCCGTATGCGCGGTCACTTCATACATATTGGTCACCTGGATGTTTACACCACTTATTAATAATCAGGAAAACACCTTGCTGGAGACGATTATCATGTTACGACGGCATGGATTCTTATAGCAGGACCTCGATTTATGCAACAATGACTTCCTAACCTATTGCAACGCGACTATGTTTCCCCTCTCAATCTGTCCAGCCCCCCCCCCCCGTACGAACACCTGTCCGCTTTTGGGTATAATCACCTATTATGGCAGTACCACCCACGCTCGAAGAAAAACTTAAGTCACTTCCTCAGTCTCCCGGCTGTTATCTCTATAAAGACGTTCTCGGAGAGATTATTTATGTCGGCAAGGCGATCAATCTCCGCAACCGGGTCCGGTCCTACTTTCAGAAAGGAACGAAGCATTCAGCGAAGACCCGCAAGCTGGTGTCGCGGATTACGGATGTGGACATCGTGGTCGTGGACAGCGAGCTGGAAGCGCTGGTGCTGGAATGTAATCTTATCAAGCAGCACCGGCCGCATTACAATGTCCGGCTGCGCGACGATAAGCATTACCCCTACCTCATGCTGACACTGAGTGAGCCGTTTCCTCGGCTTCTAGTCACTCGCCGCATCAAGCAGGACGGGAACAAGTACTTTGGGCCGTTTACCAACTCCCGGGCCGTCTGGGACAGCTTGCGGCTGATCTACCGGCTGTTTCCACTGGTCACCTGCCGGAAATCCTGGAACAATACGCCTCAGCAGCGGCCATGTTTGTACCATCATATGGGGCGGTGCCCGCACGCGCCGTGTGCCGGGCTGGGCAATCAGCCGGAGTACCGGCAGATGGTGGATGATGTGGCGTTGTTTCTCGACGGCAAGCAGGACAAGCTGGTCAAGCAGCTTCGAACCGAGATGGAGGCGGCGTCGGACAACCTGCAGTTTGAGCGGGCGGCCCGGCTGCGCGATCAGCTGCAGGGGATCGAAACACTGATCGAGCGGCAGAAAGTTGTTTCGACCAATCAGGCCGATCAGGATATTATCGCGCTGGTCAACGATCAGGGCAAGTCGGCGGTGCAGATGTTCTACATCCGCAACGGCAAGCTGATCGGTCAGGAGCATTTCCTGCTGGACGGCATGGAAGGAGAAGAGGGGATCGAGCAGGCGACGGCGGATTTCGTCAAGCAGTACTATCAAGACGCGACGTACGTACCGAAAGAGATCATTCTGCCGACGCATGTGGAAGAGACGGTAATTATCGAGCAGTGGCTGAAGCAGAAGAAGGGGGCGAAAGTAACGCTGACGGTTCCCGAGCGCGGAGAAAAAAAGCAGCTTCTGGATATGGCGGCGCAGAACGCCAAGCTGGCATTGGACCAGATGCAGGCGACTTCCGCCGCCGAGCACGACCGCACCCTGGGCGCACTGCTGGAGCTTCAGGATGCACTCGGGCTGGACTCACCGCCGGAGCGGATCGAGGCATTTGATATATCGACCATTCAAGGCAGCTTTTCCGTCGGCGGCATGGTGGTTTTCAAGGACGGCAAGGCTTTGAAGTCCGACTACCGAAGATTCAAGATCCAGAAGCCGACGAATACGGGGGAGCCAAACGACTTCGCCATGATGCGCGAAGTCCTGACTCGGCGGCTGAAAGAGGCGCAGTCCGGCAATCCCAAGTTTAATACGCTGCCCGACTTGATGGTGATCGACGGCGGCAAAGGCCAGCTTTCGGTGGCGGTCTCGGTGGCGGCGGAGCTGGGGATCGAGCTGAACATGATCGGGCTGGCCAAGCAGTTCGAGCTGGTCTACAAGCCGGGCCAGTCCGACCCGATCGTCCTGCCGCGCAATTCACAGGCCCTGTTTCTGCTCCAGCGGGTGCGCGACGAAGTTCATCGCTACGCAGTCACCTATCACCGCACCCTGCGGGGCAAAAACGCCACGATGAGTGTTCTTGACACGATTCCAGGCATCGGGCAGGTCCGCCGCCGGGAGCTGCTAAAGTTCTTCGGCAGCGTCGCTGCCCTCAAGAATGCCAGTGTCGAGCAAATCACCCATGCGCCGGCGATGAACGGCAAGCTGGCGGCGACGATCCACAAGATGCTGCATGGGGGCGCGGCTTAATTCGCATCGCGGAGTAAGGTACAATGGCCTGGGAGATAAGAACATGACAATCACTCTTGCACCCGAGACGGAGACGCTTCTGCGGGAGCGTGCGGCGAAATACGGGACGGAACCGGATGCTCTGGCGAACAACATGCTGAAAGGTTTGCTGAGAATGCCGGATGAAAAGGCTGGAACCGTTGAGAAAACTGAAGAAGAGAAGGAGAGGCTATGGGAGCAAGCCATGCTGGACTCGGGTTTCTTGACAAGGATTACGCCACCACGTGACCCGAGCAAATCGGACCGTCCCCTAATCAAAGTGTTGGGAAAGCCAGTCTCTGAGACGATTATCGAGGAGCGACGCTAAATGATCTCTTACTTTGCCGACAGCAGCGCAGTGGTCAAACGCTACGTCGAGGAACCCGGCTCCCTTTGGGTGAAAAGTTTATTCACGCTCGCCCCTCAGCAAACGGTTATCATCATAGCAATCACTGGTGTCGAGGTGGTTGCTGCACTCACACGTCGGACTCGGAGCGGTACTATCACTGTCGAAGATGCAGACTCAGCCTGCCGACTGTTTTTGGCAGATTTGCAGACAGACTTCCAAATTGGGGCCGTTACAGAAATCCTGCTTCGTCAGGCGATTTATTTAGCTCGAACGTATGGCCTTCGGGGCTACGATGCTGTGCAATTGGCGGCAGCCAACGAAGCGAATGCGCTTCGCACCAGGGTGGGCCTCGACCCAATCATATTTCTTTCCGCCGACAACGAACTCAACACGGCTGCCCGGATTGAGGGGCTGTCGGTGGATAATCCTAACACGCACTCGTAAAGGCCGTGATTTTATGCATCTACTCCTGCGCTGGCTGCTGAGTGCCGTCGCGCTTTATGCGACTGTATTAATCGGCAAAGCACTTAATATCCAAAGTTTTCATTTAGACGCATT
>JANXNV010000077.1 GCA_025353925.1 Armatimonadota bacterium | reverse complement strand
ACCGATCTCGAACAGGTGCGGACTGCCGTCCAGAACCATCGCCAGAAGATCAGCCGTGCCAAAGTCGAGCTGACCCAAGACCTGGGCAAAGAGTTCAGCCTTCAGACGCTCAAGCGTTTCTTAAAAAACATCGTTGCCGCTACAAGCAGTAATCGGAACGATACAAGCGAATAAGGAAGCGGTCCAAAGGCCAGCCCAACGCCGATGTGTATGCCTTCAAGCTCGAGTGCCTGACCGAGCTGGAAGAGTTGTCGGAGCAGGGCCAAATTGATCTGTACTACGGCGACCAGAGTGGAGTCTCGCTCGACCCGTGCGCTCCGTATGCCTGGCAGTTCGCCGACGAGCAGGTGGCGCTGCCCGCGAGCCGCGGGGGCCAGATCAACTGTTTTGCTTTGCTGACGCGCGATAACCTTTGCCTGGTGCAGACCACCTCGGCGACGATCGATGGCCGCTTTGTCAGCGAGCAGCCTGACAGGCTTTCTCAGTGCTTGCATAAGCCGACGGTGGTTGTGCTGGACAATGCGCCGATCCATCACGGGAAAGTGATGCGGGAGCGGCGGGACGTTTGGCAGGCGCAGGGCTTGTCCGTCTTTTATTTGCCGCCGTACTCGCCGCATCTGACCCCAATAAAACCCTAACATCGCCGAGGTGCTGTGGCGCAAGCTCAAATACGAGTGGCAGCGTTACGAGTGGCTGCGTCCCGAAGATTATGCCGATCCCGAAGATTATGCCGATAAAGAGACGTTGCAGTATCAGGTTTGGCAGGCTCTCAACGCCGTGGGCAAGTCGCTGACCATCCATTTTTCGCCCTTCCGAGGAAGGGAGAGCTTAAATCTAAACTAATTCTGGACAAGTACTAAGTCTGGCGAAATGGCTGGATATAACATAACGTGAAATTTATCAGCTTCAAAAAATAGATGAAAGAGCGATAACAGAAGGGGAAATTACGATATGGCTAGATGCACAGCACCAGTAAATGGACATCGTTCAGCGGCTGCTGCCGCCGCTTGCCCGGCGTGTAGTAGCCGCTCTCGCGGCTATGGGTCGTATTCTTCCTACCCCTCGTTTGGGAGTAGAGGGGGCGGGTCCGGTAGTAGCAGCGGCGGTTTTGGGAGTAGCGCAGGCGGGTCCGGCAGAAGCTCGAAGCCAAGCTGGTCGAAGGCGGGTTCGTTAGTGTCGTATACGCCTGCTCAAGTGCAGTCACTCACACCGATCCGAGAAACCGTTGAAACGCGAGCAGCGGAGTAACCTGACCTCCGTGACATCTTCCTGTGCCATGCGTGGGACGACCGACAGGGGCCAGCCAAAGAGCTGCACGATTTGCTTGTAGGTGCTGGTGTCAAGGTATGGTTCAGCGAGAAGGACCTTGGCCTCGGCGTGCCGATGATGCGTGCCATTGACAAGGGCTTAGCGAATTCGAGAATCGGGCTTGTGCTTGTGACGCCTGCACTGTTAGCTCGCCTCCCAAAAGAGAGCATCGCCGACAAAGAGCTTTCGACACTTCTGGCGGGCAACCGGCTCGTTCCCATTGTGCATAACACGACTTATACAGCTCTCCGTAATGTTAGCCCAATGCTCGCCTCCCGAACCGGGAAGCATTAGATTTTGCAACAGAATAAGTAATTGTGTTGCAAGCAACTTCTGGGAGAGGACGCTGCCCGGCACCCTTGTAGCGACTTTAAGTGCTTCTCGGCTTTAGACACCTTCGCCAATTCAGACGCCTTCGCCGCTGAGTATCTTTTCGTGTAGGCCCGCGAAATACTGATCTATGTTGCTCTTAGGCGTTCTCCAGCCTTTAGCGCCCATTTGCCGGACTAGCTCGCGGGCAACAAGGCGGGCGTCCTTGACCGCGAGCTTCAACAACAGGTAGTCGAACGCGCTGGCATCTTGGTGGCGCTCCAGCGTAACGGCCACGCCGCCGCTGTGCTATACGTCATTGAACAAATACCCTAAACCGAATAAAGCCGTAGGATTGAGCCGGAGCACCAGCCCCTGTCGCGGGGGGCAGGCTCGGTAGCGTCACCATGACTTTGGTGCTTGACGCAGTGTAAGTACCCTGGTCAGCGTCGGCGGCATTCGTAAAAAACGCTGTTGGAGTAGTCGGCAGGGAAGAAGAGCTGGAAGCCAGCGCGATCCCCGAGGCCGCGCCGTAAGTCGTTGCTTCGAAGAGTGTCCCAACGGGCAGAACATCCGAGAGTGTGATATTTTGCGCTGGGCCGTTCGTATTCACAAAATAAATTGTGTATTCTACTTCATCGCCGGGCTTGATGCCTGAAACTGCACGCGAGCCGCGCAGGTAAGTTGCCGCCGGAGACGGCCAGTAGGGGCTGTTGTCGTCGGTCGTGCCGGGGTCATCGCTGAAGCCGGTCTGGTTCACGCCGTTCACGGCGGTGATCCGCTTGGCGAGCAGCAGCGTCGGTGCTCCCTGAACGTTGAGCGATGAGAAGGCGACGGCGCTGGGGAAATAAGTCCACAAATCCAAACCCTTGGTGTCGCCGAACGAGCCTGTATTCGGAACGTTCGTATTGCCATTGTTGCCGGTCTGACCGTAAGACCGCTGGCTCGATGACATGTCAAAGCCGTTCAAAGGGTCGGCGTTGATGGTGGTCGGCGGGCCGATGCCCCCGAGCGGCTGGTTGACGTCCGTCGAAGTGCCGGACGCGCTGACGCTGTTTTTGGTGACATTGTAGCCGCTGGAAGCCGTGTAGCCCCGGTCATCATAATAGCCGATGGTATGAGCGCTGCCGCCGGGGTTCGCGTGGTTCAGCAGGGTTACGTTCGGTCCGCCCGCCGTGCTGTTTTCGGCGTCGAGCAGCGGGAAATGGTATTCCCCGGCATGGATCGAGGCATGAACTCCGTAACCGGTACCGACCGGGAAGTTTGCGCCGCTGTTGTCTTTGCCGTTCCAGGTCACGGTGCTTGTGCCTGCGGGGCATATTCCGCGCAGGCGGCGATTTGCGGGCAGGGTCGGGTCGAAATTGACGTTGTCCCGACTGATCGTGATGTCGTACAGGGCACTGATGTTTGCGGTGATGCTGAATGTACCGCCGGTTCCGATCTTGCTGCTGTTGCCGCCCGCCGTGCCGGAAAAGCTGAGGCCGCTGAGAGCGGGATCAGTCGGAGCCGTCGCGATCCCCAATGCCATGAGCGTTTCCGAGGCAGGTGGTTGAAAGAAAATCGGGTACGTCGGCGGGGCAAGGCTACACCCGCCTTCGATGCTGTCTACCTGTCCGCTTGCGCCAAGAACGTCATGGTACAGCGGAGAAACACCGTCGCTGTCGAAAAAGCCGATTTGATTACTGTAAATAATAAAGCCGTTCGGGTCTACGCCGCCGAGCGAGACCCGGTACTGGTAGCCGTCGTTTGTGGCAGCGTAAACCGTGCTGTATAGAGACCGCCCGTTCTGACCAGCAAACAGGGCTAAATAATAAGAAAAAACGCGACCGGCAGTATCGGCGGTTGAAGAGACGGACGAGCGGACGGTGATATCCCAGGCGGCGACGCTGCTGCTCTGCGCCGTCGTGAAATTGCTGGAGTTTGCAAGCGGAATGTCGCCCGCGATCCCGCCGTTGTTTGTGCTGCTTGCGCCATCGGTTCCGTAAAAGACGACAGAATAAATGCCGGTTGTGGGGGCGGAATAAACGCCCGGCACATAGCCCGACGTGTTGCCCGTTCCGTCGGCGCTCCGCGGTCCGGCCAGCTCCTGAGCACGGGTCGTGATTGCGCCCTTACCAGCTTGGGCGCTGACTTTGTAATCGGCGGTGGCTGGGATGTTCTCCGCGCCGATTGCGCCGGTGACGTGGCCTGGATTGAAGATAAGAATGTCGCCACTGCCTTGACCGACCGCTGAGGATCCAACTAGGATTTGCTCACCGGCGGCGGCATAAACATGCAGCAGCGTCCGGCGGAGTAGGAGGTTGCCGTAGAGATTTGTGCGCCACTCCAAGTTTGCGCGGGCGGCTTGAAACTTGCTCTCGTCGGCCTGCGGGTACAAATCGCGGCTGCCTGCGGCGTGTGCTAACTTTCCGCTGCAAATAAGCACCATCAGGCACAGCAGTATTGTCCAAACTTGTTTCGGTGTCATAGTGTTATTCTCGTAGAATTGCTGGGCTTTTGTAGGCAAGAAATCAGTTTCCTAATTTCCACGCTCTGCCGGGGGCAAAGACAGCGGGGCGTCGGCATTGCTTGCCTGCGCGGGTTTGTAGGATGGTACCTGAGCACCAGCATCGGCAAGTGCGTTACGCTGGATGCCGAAGCCGCCGCCGACTTGGTTCAGCTTTGCCGTCAGACGCAGGAACACGCCGCCTGATGACGACGAGCCGGTAAAGTCCCGGTCGCCGACGCGCCCGAAGCTGTAACCAAGTCCGAGGCGCAGGTCCGGGGTTGCATAGTAGCCAATTTCCATGACCATGCCGCGGCTGCTGTAGCCCGCTTCCTTCTCGCCGATCCACCGTAGATCGCCGACCGCGTCCATGTTTTCCCGGAACCGGTAAGTCACGCGGGCCTGGGCCAAATCAATGCGGCTGGACGCGCTGTAATCTGAAGCGAGAAGTGAAACCGCGTCCCGTCGGGCAAGCTTGCCGTAGAATTCCCACTGCCACTCGGGGGCGTAAATGCCCTCGGCGGCGAACAGCTGCTCCCGCGACCCGATACCGTTGCCGACAAGAATCGTGCCGGGGACAACCGACGGGTTCCGGCGCACTTCGTAATGCAGGAGGCCGTTGAACGAGTCGCGAAGCGGGTCACGGTAAGAGAGTCCGAGCCGCAGGGTCACAGTCCGGCCTAAGGCACTCAGAAGCTGGTTCGACGACGACGCTTCCTGGTACGCTGCAAGTGCCGTCAGCGCGTCCGATAGCTTCCCCGCCGCGCCTGCCGTGATGACTGTGTTGCTGCCGCCAAGCGACGTGCGCGTTTCGTAACGCGCACTGGCCTTGAACGTGCTTGGCCGCGTGTATTCCAGCCCCGCGCTCACCGAGCCGCCGCTTGCGACGCCAAGCGAGGACGCGCTTTGCCCGACCGCATACGGCTGGGCGAACCGGTTGCCCGCGCCGGTGCGTCCAATAAACGCCCCCGAAACGTGTTCATATCCGATATTTACGGCAAAGCCCGGTGCAAGCGCGAACCGTTTGCCGAGGCCGAGGGTTTGCTGAAGCGCAACGCCGCTTGCGCCGCTGGTCAGGGTCATCCGCTCAGACATCTGTGTCCCGTCTTTGTCTTTGTGCTCTGCACCCGCTTCCAGCGATGTGATGGAGTGGCCTTGATACTGGCCGCGTCCAAAGAACTGCTGAGAGAGGCGAACGTCAACGCCTGGCTGTGCTTTCCAGGCCACGCCGACGAGTGTCCGGTCGGTGTAAACGGCATCGGTTCCGGCGAGCGACGTGTCGTTCTGGGCCTGCAAAGTCAGGTTCTTTTGCAGGGGCAAGTTAAGCCGCGTTTCGACTTGGTCCGAATGCCCCGAGAGGCCGGGACCGGCAACTCGGTCGGTGCGCCGCCGGTCAATCAGCCCGACGGAAAGCTGCGCTTTGCCGAGATGCTGATCAATGTCTACGGAGACTGTTTGCAGAATGTTATCCACGGGCGTACCTGCCGCCGGGGCGCTGCCCGGCAATAGAAGACCCCCCTGAAGCTCGGAGGTTTGAGGCGCGAGACCTTTGTCGTCCTCATGGTCGGCTTGCACCCGCAGGCGAGTGGCCTGCGAGAGGGAAACCGAAAAAGCACCGCCGTAGCGGGTCTGGCCCGGCACGAAGCTCTCCGCGGCGTCATTTGAGAACCCGGTCTCCGTGCGCTTGCCGTAGGCTGTGAGTGTCGTTCCCCGGCCAAGCGCTATGTCGGCGGTGAACCGGTAGGCCGAGCCGCCGACCGATCCCAACAAATTCCCATTGTTAGTCGAATGCCCGTACTCGGCGGTCAGTGTTCCTAAACGCCCAAGGGCAAGGACGGTATCAATGCCCGACAAATTGAACTGCTTCAAGCCCTGGTTCTGGCGCAGATACGTCACGCCCAACAAGTGCCTACCGGTCCCGTTGCCGTCCAAATGGTACTGCATCCGCCCCCCGTAAACGCTCGTCCCGCCGTTGCCGGTCTCGAATTGGTAGGTCACAATGATGTGACGCACTAACGCCTGACCGACCGGCCCGACTTCAGTTCGTAAGACCGGCTGATGGAACAAGAGCGTGCCGCGGTCGTAGTCAATCTCATAATCTGCGCCTCGGCTTTCTGCAACACGCTCCAGCACTGTGCCGGGCCGGTTAATGTCTTCCAACTCAAAGAATACGCTCTCGGAGCCGTAGACGAGCGGCCTATGGGACAGGAAATACAGACCGCCGGTGCCATCCGGCGCAAGGGCGTCACGCTGGAAGCCCTGCACGTTGTCGCCGTAAAAGCCCGTTGTTTGCAGGGCACCTGACCGGTAATTTGCTTTTAGAGCATGGAACGCTCGCGTAATCGCGGTCAGTTGCTGGGATGGCCCAGAAAATTCTTCGGTTCCGTAATCGCCGTACAAAAAGTAGTTTTGGTTCTGTTCCAGCCGCAGGGACAAGTTATCGCGGGACTGGGCGAGGGCTGCCGACGTTGAGCTGTCGCCGTAGACCGGGTAGGGGTTGTCGGACGTTTGCGTGTCCCGCCCGAGGCTGCTCGGACCGTTTGCGGTTTGGTTTAGCGCATGGTCGCTGTTGTAAGTGCCCAAAAACAGGTAATCGCCGATTTTGCCCGTCGCGAAGACTGAGGAGCGCAAATGTGCCGACGTTTTGTTACTAACGTCCGGGCTGATAAAGTCCTGGATGGGCTGGTCGTAGTCGCTGCGGCGGCTGCCGAGGCGAATATCAACAATGCCGGTGGCGATGCTTGGGCGCAGGTCGGTAACAAACTCCACTTGCGTGAACGCTTCCAAGGTGCCGGTCGCCGCTTTGATTGTGACTGTTTGGGCTTGGAGTGCTGAGCGAAGGGTAACCGCAAAATGACCGTGGACGGTTTTAACCTGAAAGCCCGGCGTATCGGGGTCGGCATCGCTGCCAACAAACTCCCCGGCTCTTGCGCTGAGAGTCACCACGCTATTTGCAGTGATGATGCGGCCTTTGCTGTCCAGCAGCGTGCCTTCAAGCGCCAGCGTCGCCCGTCCGTTGGCGGGCAGGCGGTCTCCAAGCGCTCGCAGGGTGAGCTTGACGGGCGTGGTTTCGACTTCTACTTTTCGGGTTGCGGTCAGCCCCGACGTGGCCCGAGCGACAAGTGTGTTCTGCCCTTCCGCCAGCACGACACCGACCCACGTTTGGGTTGTCATGCCTGCCGCGCTGTCAGTTTCGGTGCGCCCGACAAGCGTGGGGTCAGCCTGCACGCCGTTGACTTTTAGTGTCACAGCCTGGCCCGTAGGAAACCGTAAGACAATTGATGTCGCCGCACTGCCCAGCACAGCATCCTGCTCTGGGGAGACGATTGCAATCGTCGGTACCGAAGGATTAGTTTGAGCGCAGACGGGGGCGGCAAACAGAGATAAGCAGCAAAAGAAAGCAAGAATCTTCATTTCCTACCGCCTTGCACCGAATTAACCGATCCCGACGGCACGACGCCGAAGTTCAGCCGCACCATGCCGCCAGGCGTGATATGTACGAGGCGGGACTGAGAGTGGTGTTCACGGAACCGGCTCTGGGCCAGCACATAGCCGGGAACGCTTTGCATATCGAGCACCGCCGAATGGTAGCCTGATGGCACGGCGGCCAACGAAAATAAGCCATTTGCGTCGGCGACAATGCGCGTCGAGTCATCCAAAATCACCACCGCGCCGGGCAGGCCCGGCTCGCCGCTCTGCTGCTCGCCGTCCCGGCTACGGTCGATCCAGACCCGGCCCAATACGGTGCCGGTATCAGTCAAGATGCCTCGGCGGACGCCGACGGTGAAAACCGCCGGGCCGTCGGAGAGGGGAGTACTCATCGTTGTTCCGTTCATAGTCATCTGGGCGTTTGCTGTCACCACCGCTGAGTTCGTGCCGCTGCCGCGCAGGGCGTTCGGGGTCAGTAGCAAAGCGTAAGCCAACGAAAGAGTCTGTCCGGGCGCAAGCGTAAGTGCCCCGAAGTCGAACACGGCGCTCGTGCCGGACACAGTCACCGTCACCGGCACGCGGGTATTCACTGCCGCCCGAACCGAGTCGAGCCGCAGATCGAAACCGACGGGGGTTGCATCTAAAACTTTGAGGCCGCCCATCGGCAGCGTTGTTGTGTTAGTCACCGTAATCCGGTAGATCACCGTATCGCCGGGTTCGGCGGTGGCCCGGTCGCCGGTTTTGGTGATTTGTAGCTCGCGCACCGGGCAGTCAGTCATGCCAAGGGCAAGCGCGGTCAGCGGCAGGCCGTTCGCCAAATCTCTAGGGACCAGCAGGGTATGAGAACCGGACATTTGGCCGGTCATGCCGCTGATGGGAGCGCCGTCGAGCGATGTGGCCGTGTAAGACACTTGACCTCCGCTGCCTTCGCCGAGTGTAATACGGATGCGCCGGGCACGGAACGCCGAGCCGGGAGGCGGGGTCAACGCGAGAATATAAATCCGGCCAAGCCCCATTTGGCCTTTGGAGGGGTCTAAAAGAAACGAGAACCGGCCTTTGCCCGCGTCCGACAGTGGGAACGGGTTCACGTTGCCGTTGTTTGGCTCGACTCCAAGCGGCAATCCCGACCCGGCAGGCACTGCCGTAGGTGTCAGCGGCACGGCGCTTTTAATTTCGGTGCCTGCCGGGTCAGCGGGGTCCGCGTCATACAGCCCGATTTGGAACCCGGCGTAGGAAGGCAGAGGCGTGCCGTCGCAGCTTGTCACCGCGCCGCGCGGGTCCACAAGCTGGGAGGGCTGGCTGGTGCCGGTCATGGTGTTGCTGCCGTCGCTGTAGCTGTAAGAAAGTGCGTTAGAAAGGCCGTCGTCCTGTGCAGAGGCAGGGGAAAGAAGCGCGGAGACGGCGAACATCAGCAACACGGTAAAAAATAAGCGCATGTTAGCGGACTTTCACCTGATACGTCACATCTTCCGACCCGTGAGGCGGCAGGGCGGCAAAATGCCAGCGCAGGGCGGCGTAAGCCTCCGCGGGAGCCGGACGCACGCGGCGCGTACCGCTCGGACTGGTCACGGCCTGCATCGGCAAGGCCGAAAACTCTTTGCCGTCCAAGCTATAAAGCAGCGCCGCCGAGCCGCCTTCTGCGGAATGCGCCACATAGACGGTTCCGGCGGGAATAGGCTGTGTCACAGCCAGGCCGGAGACAGACACTGAACCGGTATTTTCTGCGTGAACGTCGTAACGCAGAACGTCGCCGGGATGGACTGCGCTCTGGGCGGCGTCCAGCTTGACCCAAATGGCTTGGGTTCTTCCGGCGGCGTCGTATGTTTCGGTTTTGCGCTGTATGCTGAGATGCAGATGGACCGGCCCGGCGACGGCCAGAGCGGGAACGCTGCTCAGAGTCCCCAGCAGGAACGCCGACCAAATTATCAGAGTGCTTCGTGACATGTGTTTCTCGCGTATTCTAGTGGGTGTGCCCAGGACTGGAGCCTTGGGCCGAAGCTTTGTTGGGGGAAGGAGCCTCCAGTTATTGGAAGGCCCCTATTTTGCGCGAATTTTTCCGCGCGTCGCAGGAATTAGTTGATTTTGCGGCGGAACGTAAAGTTGCGGGACGTGCCGGGCGGTATGCTGCCGGGGACCGTGTCCACATACTTCGTAACGTCGGTTGCCGGGGTTGTGCCGGTGGTCGTCGTGGTCGCCGCTGTAGTAGCCGGATTGCCACTGAAGAACGTAATCGGTGCGCCGCCGGAGTCGAGCGCCGAGCCTGTGGTGTTCGAGGTCAGCGAGACGCCGTTCGGGCCAGTCAGTGCCCAGTTGTTCGTCCCAAGGGTGCCGTCGTCGGCGATCACTACGGACGCGGCATTCAGTACGACATCGCCAGAGCCTGCCCCAATGGCCGTCGAGATGTTGTTGTAAATAATCCTGTAGTCAATGGAATAGCCCGGCTCGATGCTGCCCGAAAGAGGCCCAACGGCGTAAGCTCCCAGAGGATTGCCGCTTGCATCGATAATTCGGGCCTGCTTGACGACGCGCAGGTACCCGGTATAGACTTGGTCAATCGTCTTGTTGGTCGGTTCGCCTGCGTCTACCGTGCCGTTGCCGTTGGCGTCCACGGCGGCGAGAATCGTGACCGGAAAGCCGTTTGTCGTGTCGGTAGACAGCGGCGTACCTGCCGGAAGCTGGACCGTTGCCGTGTAATTGACTGAGGCTCCGGCGGCCACGCTAGGAATGGCTATTGCGGTGCCTGAAGTCAGCGTCCAGACCGTTCCGTTGTAAGTGTAGACCGGGCTGCTGCTGCCGTAGGTCAGCGTCAGCGTTGTTCCGGTCGGCAGAGAGCTTGTCGGTGCAGGCGGCACGGGCAAAAGCAGGGTATTGACACCGAGCGCCGTGGTGCCGGGGTTCTTGACCGTGTTTGTAAACACGACGGCGGCAGGCGAAATCGTCGAGCCAGCGGGCGTCCCGGCGGGTACCGGCGTAGACGCGTTCGAGAAGTCGTCGTCGGATGAAGTCGGACCGGTTGCGCCGGGCTGAGCATTCGGGCCGTTTAGGATCACTCCCGAAGGTGCGACAGTGTAGGTGTTGTCTGAGCCGCTCGGGTTTGTTGCCGTGCCGGTATTGTTGTTGCCGGGGTCGGTGTTTGTGTCCGTGCTGAGGGCGATGCCGCTTGGAACTGTCGCACTGCCCCGGCTGCCATCGCCGTTGAAGTTACTGGGGTTCTGGTCGCCAGACTGGTCAAAAACAAGGGCATTCGTCGTGTCGCCGTTTGTTTGCCCGAAGACCTGGGCTATACTGTTTATTGTCGTCGGCGCGGTCGAACTTGCGCCCGTGGTCGTGACGACATACGAGAAGCCTGTCGCGTCGGTGGTCCGAACGACGGTGCCTGGGTTTACGAAGCCGATGCGTGTTACGGTTGAAAGGCTCGTCGGCGCGGTCGTGGTCCACGCGGCAGCGTTTGCCGCCGTCGAAGTCGGCGTAATCGAGTAAACTGTCGTCCATCCGGCAGGCGCGGCGGCAACGGAGGTCAGCACCGTGCCGGAAGCAAGAGCGTCGGAGATCAAAACGCGCGGCGTGTTCGCTGTGCCGTTCAAATTGATGGGAGCTGGCAACAGATCGGCAGGAGTCAGAGCATGAGGCGTGTTCGCGCCGGTTGGAAGCGCGGAGTTCACTTTCAGCTCCAGCGAGTAGGTCAGCGTGTCGGCGGCAGGAGTCGCGCCCTGAGTGAACCCAGTGCGTGTCAGCAAAATCAAGGCCAGCGCCTGCGGAGATGTGCCGACTGTGGCACTCTGATTGAAGGCCGCTTCGCGCTTACCGTTCTGAGCGGTCGTTGAGTCAGTGAATACGTCATTGCTGGTGGACGGGTCAGGATAAGCGATATTTTGCGTGGCAGTGCTGTTGTCGTTCGCGCCGGTGTTTCCAAGCTGGACTTTAATGATGTCGCCGGAGTTTGCGGCGGCGCTGATGGTAACAGGAACGCGAACAATAATCGTGCCGCCGGAAGCGACGGACGGAGTGGCGGCGAGGCCCCCGGCGGGGATTGCGGTGAAGCTCGTGCCACCGTTCACACTGTACTGAAGCGCACCGGTGGCGGTGCCGTTTCCGCTGACAGTCGCGACGCCGGGGAGGGTAAAGGTGTTGGCGGCGTTTCCGATATTAGTGACGATGAAGTCATAATTGACGGCGTCGCCGGGCAGTACGGTTCCTGGATGCGTGACATCGGTGATGGTGCTTGCACTGACAGTGATGCCTGCGACTTCTGCGATGGTCACGGTGACGGTATTGGAAGTCGCGTTCAGCGTTGTTCCGGCGTTGTTCGGATCGTTATAGGTGGCCGACGCGGTATTACTAATAATCGTGTTTGCGGCGGTGCCCGCGGCCTGCACTGCCGGGGCTAAGATGCCGACTCCGCTTGACAGCAGCGCTGCCAGCAGAGCATTTCGTGTCCCTCTTTTTTGCATGATATTCCTGTTCTGTGATTCCTCATTCTCTGTCAAATATACTGACAGTAGAATTGTCGGTAAGCAATCAATCAAACAAGAGGGGAAATCGGAATTATTCGCAAAATCACTGCAACGAATTGGCAGCCGCGACCTGTAAGGCCGCGGGGGTGAAAAGGCGCTGACGGGGTTTGCGTTCTCACTCAGATGCTTCGCCGTGCCGGCAGATGCTTCGCCGTGCCGGATCATCAACAAGTCTTTTCCCAAACCGTCGATTGGCTACCAAGGCGGGGCGAACCTGTATGGGTTTTGCGATGGCAACCCTGTCAACGAAATAGACCCAAGTGGAGATAGGCCAATAAATGCACAGGACAACGCAAGGATTGGAAAGCTTCGTGCATATGCCAACAGCAGTGACCATTCCAATGCCAACACAGGTGATGTTGTGGACTGCACCCCTGAAGTGAGACAACAAGTTAGGGTGGTATACTCCGAAAGAGAGACCACCGACTATGAGCCTCAAACGCCGCATTTTCGCTAAAGACTTTAAGCTGCAAGTCATCCGCCAAGTTCAAGCGGGCAAATCTGTCGCGCAGGCCGCCCGTGAACATGAACTACATCCGAACCTGATCGCTAAGTGGCAAAAACTGCATACGCAGTACGCCCAAAGCGCGTTTCAGGGCAACGGTCATGCGTACACCGAAGACGCTAAAGTCGCGGAACTTGAGCGGCTGATCGGGCAGCTTACCATTGAGAACAGCCTCTTAAAAAAAGCCTTGCAGGCCCAGGAGCGCCTTCGGGCCGAGCAGGAGGGCGGCAAATGAGCCAAGCTATCTCTGAACTTGCACAACAAGGCTATGGTATCCAGGCCGCCTGCCAAGCGTTTGGACTGCCCAGCGCAAGTTACTACCGCCTGCGGCAAGAGCCGAAGGCCAAAACCGACCCGTTGCGCTCGCAGGTGCAGCACATAGCTTTGGACTGGTCATGTTATGGCTGCCGCCGCGTGACCCAGGAGCTAAAGCGCCAGGGCGTTCAAGCAAACCACAAGCGAGTGTTACGCCTGATGCGTGAAGAAAACTTAGTGCGGCGGCCCAAGAAGCAGTTTGTGGCGACGACTAACAGCGACCATCGGCTGCCTGTGTACCCGAACCTAGCTGCTGAGATGGACATCACCGCGCCCGACCAGCTTTGGGTGTCTGATCTGACCTATATCCGTTTGGGCCACGAGTTCATTTACCTGGCTGTGGTGCTCGATGCGTGTTCGCGCCGCTGCCTAGGTTGGTGCCTGGGCCGCCGCCTCGATGCGGCTTTGGCAACCGCAGCACTGAAAATGGCACTGACAGAGCGGCAGCCCGAGGTGCATCATTCGGATCGTGGCGTCCAGTACGCTTCGGGCGAGTATACAAGCCTGCTGAAACAAAGCGGCGTCCAGATTAGCATGAGCCGTAAGGGAAATCCCTACGACAACGCTAAGGCGGAGAGCTTTATGAAGACCTTGAAGTGCGAGCAGGTATACTTGAGCGAATACGAGAACCTTTCTGATGCCAGAGCGCAGATCGGCCATTTCCTCGAAGCGGTTTACAACCAGAAACGGCTGCATTCGAGCCTGGGGTATTTACCGCCTTCCGAGTTCGAGCAAGC
>JANXNV010000035.1 GCA_025353925.1 Armatimonadota bacterium | reverse complement strand
ACCGATCTCGAACAGGTGCGGACTGCCGTCCAGAACCATCGCCAGAAGATCAGCCGTGCCAAAGTCGAGCTGACCCAAGACCTGGGCAAAGAGTTCAGCCTTCAGACGCTCAAGCGTTTCTTAAAAAACATCGTTGCCGCTGCAAGCAGTAATCGGAACGATACAAGCGAATAAGGAAGCGGCCCAAAGGCCAGCCCAACGCCGATGTGTATGCCTTCAAGCTCGAGTGCCTGACCGAGCTGGAAGAGTTGTCGGAGCAGGGCCAAATTGACCTGTTCTACGGCGACCAGAGTGGAGTCTCGCTCGACCCGTGCGTTCCGTATGCCTGGCAGTTCGCCGACGAGCAAGTCGCGCTGCCTGCAAGCCGAGGGGGCCAGATCAACTGCTTCGCTTTGTTGTCGCGCGATAACCGTTGCCTGGTGCAGGCCACCCCGGCAACGATCACGGGCGGCTTTGTCACCGAGCAGCTTGACAGGCTTTCTCGGTGCTTGCATAAGCCGACGGTGGTTGTGCTGGACAATGCGCCGATCCATCACGGGAAAGTGATGCGGGAGCGGCGGGACGTTTGGCAGGCGCGGGGCTTGTTCATCTTTTATTTGCCGACTTATTCGCCGCATCTGACCCCAATAAACTACACGTCGCAGCAAGCTGCGCGGTATTGCTCGCTTCACGCAACTCGGCAGAGTGGCGTTGAGTTCAGAACAGTTCCATCTGTTGGGCGTACAAAGTTATGTAATCTTTGTCCGTGCCTTGCTCCTGAACGTAGCGGCGGATGGCTTCTTCGCTCCCGTGACGCCCCACCGTGTTGATGAAGAAGCCACTTGACCAGAATGCACCGCCCCAAAGTTGCTTCTTGACCGAGGGCTCACGGCGAAATATCTCACGCGCCGTGATACTCTTGACCATCTGCACGATCTGCGTCGGGCTGTAAGTCGGCACTGACTGCATTAGGAAATGCACATGATCACGATCTGTGCCGATTTCCAGAAACGTGATTTCGTAACGGGCGGCTATCTCAAGGCAGACTTCTTTGAGAACTTCGTCCACCCGGCTGTCGAAAACCACCCGGCGGTATTTGGCCGGGCAGACCGCATGATACAGCAGAACCGAGACGTTGTAGCTCTTGTGAATATAGGTACTCATGGCTCACAATAGCATGGAAACTCCCGGCGAAGCAAGCTTCGGGGTATTAAACCCCTACCGAATAAAACCCTAACATCGCCGAGGTCCTGTGGCGCAAGCTCAAATACGAGTGGCTGCGTCCCGAAGATTATGCCGATAAAGAGACGTTGCAGTATCAGGTTTGGCAGGCTCTCAACGCCGTGGGCAAGTCGCTGACCATCAATTTTTCGCCCTTCCGAAGAAGGGAGAGCTTAAATCTAAACTAATTCTGGACAAGTACTTATACGGAATTACCAGGGACTTGTTAAGCATCATGGGGATACTTCGGACGCCAAACAGACGCTTGATTGCGGCTGAAATCGAATACATGAGGTCATTGTTTGGCCCGATACAATCTGCCTTTGGCGGAATTGAAATAGTGGCATTTGCTGAGGCAGTTGCCTTTCATATGCCTGCCAATAGTGACCCGATGTTTAACCGGGTGCTGGGTTTCGACGAGGGCTGCATACTGTATCTCGACGAGATCATGGATTGGCACACCCAGCGCGACACGCCCTGCCGGTTTGAGATCATTTCCGACTCATCGAGCCGCAGGGTAGAGGAGGCTCTTGCTCGTCGTGGGTTCTCTTCCCGCGCAGTCGAAGCCTTTTTATGCTCGACATCATTTCAGCCATCCTTCCCCCTGTCTGTGTCCATAGGAGAGATACAGGTTCGTAAACTCGCCCCTGATGAACTCGATAGGTTTGCCTCTGCTTTCCTGGCAGTCTATCACTGCGAGCCGTCCGTCGAGCCGTCTGTGCGAACCTGCCTGAAGGCACAATATTCTCAGCCTGGTTGGTATTGCTATTTGGCCTTCCTGGCAGAAGAGGTCGCGGCATTTGGGGCAATGCGCGTGCAGGGTGGCGTGGCTTCCTTGATCTCATCCGCGACGCTTCCGCATCTGAGGCGGAGGGGATGTCAGACAGCTCTCCTGGCACGGCGTATGGCCGATGCTGCGGAGCTAGGCTGTGACCTTGTTTTCAGCCATGCCGCCTGTGGGAGTACCAGTCAGCACAACATGGAACGCCTGGGAATGCGTGTGGTTGCCCCAAAGTTGCTATGGGAGCAATCACTAGGGCTGTGTCCAGCACCTGACTAGGTGCGACCTAACAGCCACCTTAGCCCCATTGCAACCGTTAGTAGTTCACCACGTCTCGATCATGTCATAGGACACCTTATCGGACCCAAACGTTTGAGCACTATCTTTTCTGATGGGAACCGGCCCTTGCTGTTCGATGGACGGCAGGGGCCGTGCTTTGTCTACCGTAGACGCCTGCAATGTTCGCCCTAGACAAAAGCCCGATCAAGAACAGGCGTCCGGTGCTCAAACGTCCCTTTCAAGGGTGACACCCCTGCCCAACTAGCTTTTGTTGCTGGTGAATGCCTTTAGCATTTCGCGGCCTTCTTCATTGATGCAGTAAGTTGCTTGCGGTTCTTCTGCCACTTCTGCGATCAAACCCATTTCTGCTAAACTTGCAAGGTCACGAAGCAGAATGATGTTTCGGTTTGGGTCGTATTGCTTTTTGACCTTCCCCCGTTGTATGTACCACGGGCGATGTGAGTCTTTTGGTTAGACAGGCGGCTCGATTACCTCCTGTTTCTGTTGCTCCTGCCGCCAGCTTTTCGCGAAGGCGGCGGGGGACACATAGTGCAAGCTGCTATGCGGGCGTCCCTCATTGTACCAGTGCTGGTGCGTTTCCAGGCGCGTCTGGGCTTCGGCCACCGAAACGAATATCTCGCGGTCAAGCAGCTCATCGCGCAGCTTGCCGTGGAAACTTTCCAGGAACCCATTCTGCCATGGGCAGCCGGGATCAATAAAGTGAGGCGCGGAGCCGTTTTGTTTCAACCACTCTTGGACTTCGGCGGCAATGAATTCAGGCCCATTATCGCTGCGGACAAAGCGCGGAACGCCCCATATTAGAAACAAGGACTGACTAGAAACAAGGACTGCAAAGCCGTGAGCACTGCCTGGCTTGTTAAAGAAACGCCCACCGTGACGGACAGCCATTCACGGGTGAACTCATCCAAAATGTTGAGTAGGCGCAGCTTGCGGCCTGAGACGAGCGCGTCTGCCTGAAAGTCATAGCTCCACACATGGTTCGGATGCGCGGCTTGCGGCGAGACCGTGCGCCCTGTTTTGATCTTACGCTTTTTAGGTCGCCGGGGCACCTGCAGACCACTTTTGCGCCAAATGCGCTCAACACGCTTGCGATTGATGACTTGTCCTTCTGCTTGTAGCTGTGCATTGATCAGAGCATGAGCGCGTAGGCTACCAAAGCGCGGGTGCTTCTGCTTGATTTGCTCTAATCGCTCCTTGAGGGCCTGATCACTCAGAGGCTGGCCCTCACGCGCATGAGCGAGGTAGCGAACACTGGAGCGAGTGACTTTGGCCAGACGACAGGCTTGCCGCTGGGACAAGCCGCGTTCAGTCGCCTGCGTGACCAGTGCCCGCCTCTCGGCCAGCGGATCGGCAGCCTCCTCTACTTTTTAAGGCTTTAATGGGTTTGGAGGATTTCTTTGATGATGTCGACCTCCAGGTCACGCTCGGCCAGTAACCTCTTGAGCCGTGCATTCTCTTTTTCGAGTTCACGGACGCGTGCCGCTTCGTTTGTGTTCATGCCGCCAAAGCGATTGTGCCAGCGATAAAATGCGCCAGCGATAAAAACTGTTTTCGGCGATGTTATGCTGGCGGCAGACTTCCGAAATGGACTTATCACCCTTTTCAGCCTGCTGCAAGATGGCGACGATCTGCTCGTCGGTAAACTGGCTCTTCTGCATCTGAGTATTCTACCTTTCAGGTCAATACTCACTTCGCAAATGGTACAGTTCTTGGGGGGAAGGTCAATATTGGCTAATTCAAGCAAATGATCTTTTCACATACACCCTATCATTTGGTAACCTAAGTAATTGTACAGAAATAGGCTATAATTAGCTCACGATGAGCCGACTGATTATTCTTACCCTAACCGATGACGAACGCACTGCCCTCGAGACAGGCTTCCGCCACGGCACCAGCTCTGCCTTTCGCACCCGCTGCCGTATGATCCTGCTCAAAGCCGACCGCCTGCCGTCCAGCCAGATCGCTCCGCAGGTCGGCTGCGGCATGATGAGCGTCAATGGCTGGGTCAAACGCTATCAACAAGAAAGCATCGCCGGACTCCAAACCAAGCCGGGGCGGGGCCGTAAAGCCATTCTCGATGCCCAGACCGATCTCGAACAGGTGCGGACTGCCGTCCAGAACCATCGCCAGAAGATCAGCCGTGCCAAAGTCGAGCTGACCCAAGACCTGGGCAAAGAGTTCAGCCTTCAGACGCTCAAGCGTTTCTTAA
>JANXNV010000034.1 GCA_025353925.1 Armatimonadota bacterium | reverse complement strand
GACGGCCCCGTGCTGCTGGATACGATCACCTACCGCTTCAGCGGCCATTCCCCGTCGGATGCATCCTCGTACCGCGAAAAGTCCGAAGTCGAAGAGTGGAAGCAAGTGGACTCGCTGATCACCTACGGCGAAGAGCTTCTTGTGAATGGCCTGGCGACTCGCAGCGATCTGGACACGGTCCACGCCACCATCGATGCGTCGATCTTTAAAGCATATCAAAAAGCCGTGGACTTGACGATTTCCCCTCGTGCGGAGCTGTACGCCATCGGCGGCCTGCTGGAAACGACGATGTATTCGAACGGCACAGCTAAGTCGCTGGACACGGAGCGGACCCCGGAGACGAAGCTGACGAAAGAGGACAACTCGCGCGTCAAGCAAATTGCCAAGCTGAGCCGTTCCGGCGTCTCCGAGACCAGCGAGCCTCTGCCCAAAGGCCGCTGTGTCAATATCCGCCACGCGCTTTTTGAGGCGATCTTCGACCGCTTCTACACTGACCCAACTTTAATTGCGTACGGGGAAGAAAATCGGGATTGGGGCGGGGCCTTTGCCGTCTATCAGGGCTTGACCGAAGCTCTGCCGTATCACCGCCTGTTCAACAGCCCGATCTCGGAGGCGGCGATTGCCGGTACTGCCGTTGGGTATGCCCTGGAAGGCGGGCGGCCGCTGATCGAGCTGATGTACTGCGACTTTTTGGGCCGGGCCGGAGACGAAGTCTTCAATCAGCTTGCCAAGTGGCAGTCCATGAGCGGCGGCCTGCTGAAGATGCCGGTTGTCCTACGCGTTTCCGTCGGCTCCAAGTACGGTGCCCAGCACTCCCAGGACTGGACCGCCCTCTGCGCCCATATCCCCGGCCTGCAGGTAGTCTTCCCTGTCACGCCTTACGACGCCAAAGGCCTGATGTACACGGCACTGACAGGCACCGACCCCGTGATCTTCTTCGAAAGCCAGCGGGTCTACGATCAGCCGGAGCTTTTCTACGGTTCCTCAGGTGTTCCGACCGAGGAATATCAGATCCCGTTCGGCGAGCCGGACATCAAGCGTGTCGGCAGCGATTTGACCATCCTGACCATCGGCGCGACCCTGTACCGCGCCCTGGAGACCGCGAAGATCCTTGAAGTAGAATACGGCCTGTCCGCTGAAGTAATCGATGCCCGTTCCCTGGTGCCGTTCAACTATGAGATCGTGCTGAAATCCGTCGCCAAGACCGGCAAGATTCTGCTGGCATCCGATGCCTGCGAGCGCGGCTCGTTCCTGCAGACAATGGCCGCAAAGATCACCCAGTTCGCCTTCGACTCTCTGGACGCCCCCCCCGTCGTGCTGGGTGCCCGGAACTGGATCACCCCGCCGGACGAAGTGGAAGACTCGTTCTTTCCATTTCCCAGCGACTTTCTGGATACCATCCACACTCATCTCCAGCCGTTGAAGGGGCACGAAGTCAAGCGGCGGACGGATACGGAAGATCTACTGCGGCGGAGTCGGGACGGGGTATAATCACGGAGAGGACTAAAAATGGCAACTTTAGAAGTGTTTCTTTCCGAACCGCCGCCTTTGCAGTGGGACTCCGTTAGTGCTATTCGCGTGGGTGGGACGCGCGTCACACTCGATACGATCGTCGGTGCCTGGGAAGATGGAGCCACGGCGGAAGAGATCGTACAGCGATACGACTCGGTATCATTGGCGGATATTCACGCCGCCTTGAGTTACTACCTACGCCACCGTGAGGAAGTTCAAGCTTACCTGGTGCGTCGCCGCCAGGAGGCGGCAGAAGTGCGCCAGGAGAATGAAAAGCGTTTCTCACCAGAGGCTTTCCGCGCACGCCTCTTGGCACGTCGCGCTGCGTAGAGAATATGAACAGAGAGGGAGAACCATACAGATGAGTAACCATAATCCTCAGGAAGTAGTAGACCGGGGGGTGCGCTTCTACGAGGAAGCAATTCGATCCCGTGTTGAAGCGAGCAATTTAGGGAAATTTCTAGTCATTAACACTGATACGGGTGAATATGAAATGGATGCAGACGATGTGATTGCCGCAAAACGTGCTAAACTGCGTTTCCCAACTGCCCCGCTTTTCAGTATGCGTGTCGGCCATTCCGCTGCATATCGTTTAGGCAGCCGTCAGATCGTGAATGAAGCATGATTGTCGGTGTCATCAGCTCGGATCGGGAAGCGACGCTATTCATTTCAGTCAACGGGGCGATTACTCCACAGCAGTTCGAGGTTGTCATTGACACCGGCTTCAATGGCTACTTGACCCTGCCGAACAGCCATATTGCCGAATTAAACTTGCCGTTTCATAGCCAAGTGATTGTCACTCTAGGAGATGCAAGCAACGTTATACTGCGTAGGTTTCAGGCTACGGTTAACTGGGATGAGCAGGAGCGCGAAATCCTGGTACTGGAAGCGGAGGGCGGTCCACTACTGGGTATGGCGATGCTCTACGGTTATGATGTTCATTTACGTGTCGTGGACGGCGGGCAAATCACGATCACAACTGCTTCATAAAACGCAACTTTATCCCTAATGCCCGCCTCCCCCGCCCGCCGGAGCCTTCTTCGCCTGACCCAGCAGGAACACCGCCGGGACGGCGATGACGAATGTGATGCCCAGCAGCAGGAATGCATCGTTGTAAGACATGGTGGCGGCTTGCCCGTTGACCATGTTGTTTAATACATGCTGCGATGCCTGACGGCCCGATTCCTGGCTGTACCCACTACTGACAAAGCTATGCGCGAGACCTGCCTGACGGGCCATGAAGTTTGAGTTTCCCGTGTTCAAATATGAAACCAGATTCGCCCGGTGCATCGCCTCCTGATTGGAAATGTAGGTGTTCAGCACGGCGATCCCAAACGATCCGCCGAGCTGCCGGGCCAGGTTGATCAGGCCGGAAGCCTGTGCGATTTCCGGGCCTTTGATTGCGGCGAAGACGACGAAGTTGATCGGCGCGAAGAGGAAGCCCAGACCCAGGCCCCGTACGATCAGGCCGAGCCGCGTGTCGGGTTCGCCGGACTGCGGCGAGAGGTGGCCCAACATCCACATCGAGACGATAAAAATCCCCATGCCTAAAAAGATCAGAACGCGCGGGTCTACCAGCGGCTTGGCCCCGTTCAGTGCCCGCCCGCAGAACATGGCCGCAGCACCAGTCGCCAGACCGCCGGGGAGCAGGACCAGGCCGGTGGCGGTGGGGCTGAAGTGCAGGACGTTCTGCACGAACATGGGGAAGATAAAGACGCCGCCGTAGAGGCCAAAGCCCAGTGCGAGGAACAGAATCAGGCCTGCGGTCAGGTCCTTGTTTCTCAGCACCTTGAAGTTCACCACCGGCGCTTTGTTGCGCGGGGAAAGCTCCCATGCGATCAGTGCGGACAGCGTGATCACGGCCACAATCGTCAGCCGAACAATCGTCGGGCTGTCAAACCAATCGTCACGCTTTCCCTCTTCCAGCACGTATTGCAGCGATCCAAGGCCGACGGTCAGCAATGCGATTCCCGGGATATCAATCGCCCCCGCTTTAGCCAAATTCGGCTGGTCATGCAGAAACCCGATAATCAGGGCCATCGCGATCAGGCCGATTGGAATGTTGACGAAGAAAATCCAGGGCCAGGTGTACTTATCCGTGATGACACCGCCCATGGTCGGCCCAAGGGTGGGGGCCATGACGATGCCCAGAATAAAGATGGACTGGACCAGGCCCTGCTGCTCCTTCGGAAAAATCTGACGCAAGGTTGCCTGGGCGGTAGACAGCAGTGCCGCCCCGCCCGCCCCCTGCATGATCCGCCAGAAGATGACTTCGTTCAGCGACTTGGACGTACCGCAGAAGAACGAGGCGATGAGAAACAGCGAGATCGAAAAGACCAGATACCGCTTTCGCCCGAACCGCTGCGACAGCCAGGCCGTCATCGGCAGAACGATGACGTTCGAAAGGATGTAGGCGGTCGAGACCCAGGCGATCTCATCCGGCGTCGCATTCAAGTTGCCCGCCATATTCGGCAGGGCTACATTGATGATGGTCGTATCCAGCACTTCCATGATGGACGCCGTGATCAAGCCGATCAGAATAATCCAGCGGTAGCGATCGACGGCGGCATGCGCCGCTTGACCCGCCCCACCGGCACCAGCTGGCGGAGTGCCCCCCTTTTCACCGGTTTTGGTCTGAGGGCGGCGTTCTCGATTTGCGAGGACTTGTGTAGACATAGTGACTTCTCTTCGCCCCTACTTTCGGGCACTGCTGACATCGATGGTCGCGTTGACCGACATGCCCTGGCGAAGCGCAAGGATCTCGGCGGAGCGGGCGAACTTCTTATCGTCTCCATTTTTTGCGGCGTCCAGCTCGATCCGGACCGGGATGCGCTGAACCACTTTGGTGAAGTTACCCGTCGCATTATCCGGCGGCAGGAGGGCCTGTGTCGCTCCAGTCGCTTCGTTGATGCTCTTGACATGGCCTTTGAAGACCAGGCCGGGGAACGAGTCCACTTCCACCTCAGCGGGCTGGCCCGGCTTGACAAAGCGCAGCTGCGTCTCTTTGTAGTTCGCAGTGACGTACACGTAATCGCCCTGGGTCACGGTCAGAACTGCCTGCCCGGAGGAGAGTGCGGCCCCGACATTGACGGCTTTCTTCACGACTGTCCCATCACTGGGCGCGTAAAGGAAGGTGTCGTTCTCCGTCACCTGGGCATTATCAAACGCCGCTTTTGCCTGCAATACCCCGGCTTTGGCCGTGAGGATCTGGTTTTCCCGAAGCTGAATATTCGTGCGCCCGGCCTGCGCCGTTGCCAGGTCCGCTAAAGCCCCCGCATTCTGACCCTGATTGCTGGCGACATTTGCCTGCTGAATCCCGACCTGCGTCCCATTCGCCTCAGCGATCCCTAAGCCGGCCCGGGCCACATCCACCTGCTTGCGGGCGGCGGCGGCGGCACGGCGTGCCGCTTCGACCTGAGAACGAGCTTGGGCGACTCCGGCCCGGGTTTGCACCACCTGTGAGTTTGCCTGCGAAGCCTGATAGGTTGACGTATCAAGCTGCGACTGGGCACTATCGGCAGCGGCCCGAGCGGCATCGTACTGCTGTAGGGTCACGGCATACTGCTTGAACAGGTTGGCGTAGCGTACTTCGTCCCGCTGGAAGCGGACCGTGTTTGCCCGGGCGACCCCGATATTGGCGGTCGCGGCATCAGCGGCTCGCTGCGCGGTCAAAACTGCCTGCTGCTGGGCATTGAGAGCCGCGAGTGCTGTCTGCACCTGAGCCTCCGCCTGGGCAGCCTGCGCCTGCGCCTGGATGACCTGGCTCTGGGCCTGCTTGACTTGGTTGAACGTTGTATTTCGGCTGAGTGTCACCTGCTGCAAAGCCCCGGAGGTCCTCGCCTGCTGCGCATCCAGGTCGGCCTGTGCTTTGCGAATGGACGCCGCGGTCGCCTGCTGCTGGAAAAGCAGGCTGCTCTGGGCCTGCGGAATCTGGCTCTGGGCGGCCTGATAGGCGGCTCGGGCCTGAGCCAGAGCCGCCAGCGGCCCACTGTCTTCAAGCCGTGCGATCACTTCGTTTTTTCTGACTTTGTCGCCTTCGTCCACCAGAAGCTTGCTCAAAGTTCCGCTGATGATTGGGCTGACATTCACCAGATTGCCGGCGACATAGGCATCATCCGTACTCTCATGGTTCTGGCCATAGTGGTAGATGGAAAGGCCCCAGATGATGCCGACGATCAGCACGGCGGCGGCGAAAGCTCCGATGATCAGCCTTTTGATTGGGCTGGGCGGCTTTTTCTTGTCATCCTCGGGCTTGTCTTCGTCTTTGGCCTCTTCTTTGGGCGGTGCATACTTGCTGCCCTCGTGACCATTTCCATGTCCATTCCCGCCGGGGGGGGGGGCGATATTCGGTTGTGTTTTTTCTTCGACTGCCATGATAAAACCTCTTGTGTGTACTGCGGCCTACGGAGTCTGCTGCGGGGTTCCGACCGCATTCTCAAATTGTGCGCGGGCAACGAAATAGCTGTAAACGGCGTCCACCTGAGCGTTCTCTGCCTGAACCAGTGCCGCCTGGGCGTCTGTCACTTCCAGGTAGAGGCCGACTTGTCCCTGGTAGCGGATTTGTGCAAGCTGCCGGGCCGCGACGGCGGACCTCAGCGCGGCATTCGCGGCATCGATCTGCCGGGCTGCCGTCGCCAGGTTCAAATAAGATTGGCGAACATCTAGTGCCACGTCGGACTGCGTGGAGGCGAGTGACGTTCGGGCATTCTCCGTGCGCAGCCGCGCCTCATCGACCCGGTCGCGGGTTGCGCCGCCGTCATAAAGCGGAATGCTGATGGTGGCCGTCAGCTGCGCCGTCCGCTGGCGGGGAAACTGGAACGATGGGGTGGGGTAGTAGTTGCCCGCCGCGCTCAGGTTTAGCCCCGGCTCCAGACCCGCACGGGCCAGCTTGATCCCGGTTTCCGCCACGCGGATGTTCACTTGAGCTGCCAATATCTCGGGCCGATGGGTACTCGCCGTCTGCAGTGCCGCCGGCAGATTAATCGCCGCAATCTCACCGGTGGGGACGGAGTAGGGGGCCGGGGCGGGAGTCGTCGGCGCACCGACACTCGGGCTGCTGCCGATATCTTCGCCCACAGTCACACCCGGCACGTCCAAAACCGCCACCGGTGCATCGAGCGGCCGCCCTGTCAGGTCGTTGTAATTACTTTCAGCAATCGCGAAAGCATTCTCCGCCGCAGTGAAATTCTGGCGGGCCGTCGCGACTTGTGTCTGTGCCCGCAGCAGGTCGATCTTTGCCCCGATCTGGCCGAGATAGAGCTTCTCGGCGTCGCTTTCCTGCTGCTGTGCATTCGTCAGTGCGGCTTTCGCGACTTTGACCTGATGCTCCGCCCGAAGCGTGCTGAAGTAGACCGTCTGTGCCCGCAGAATACGGGCATTGCGAAGTTGACCGAGAAAAAACTCGTCGGCTAAGCTTTGCAGCCGCGCCTGACTGGAAGCCGCCCGGATTTGCCCGGTCAAATCGAAGCGGTTGCTGATATTGAGCTGCAAAATCTCCTGGTGATTCGGGGTCACCTGAAGTGCCGGACCCGACCCAATCCGTACCAGTGTCGCATTGTCAAAACGCTCGAAGGTTCCGTTGGCGGCGATATTGGGCCGACCCGAGGCTGTGGCTTCATCGGTCCGCTTACGGTCGATCTCCACATTCCGGGTGGCCGTCTGAATATCGGCGCTGCTTTGCAGGGCGGCCCGAATTGTTTGTGCCAGAGAGAACGGCGGTGTCGCCCCAGCAAGCCCCTGGGAAGGAACACTGCTCCGCGGACTGTTTCCCGCAGCGGTGCTCGGGCTGCCGGCTGCGCTGGGGCTGCCTGTCGATGTGCCGTTCGTCGAGGCACCATTGGTCGTTGTTCCCGGCTGACCGTTCGCCTCGGCGGTGGTCCCGGGCGTTCCCACACCCGCACCTGTCGTGCCTGCTCCGGCGGTTCCGGTCGCAGTCGCGCCGGTTCCCATTGCCCCCGCGCCGTTTGCCGCCGACCCTGCCGCTCCATTGCCGGCATCGCCCGCGGCTCTGATCCAGGTATAGCTCGGGGTCACCTGTCCTGCCGCGTAGACCGGAGGCATCAGCAATGACACCCCAAGCGTGAGCACTCGTGAGATTTTCGCATTGTTAGTCATAGTTTTCGTAATCCCTGTGTCGTTAATTCTACAATTTCCGCGATCTCGGCGGCGATCTCGCTCTGCTCTGAGACACACGGGTAGGGCGGCAGGAAGCCAAGACACATCATCTTCAAAGTCCGCGCGGCTCGCAGCGTGTCCGGCACCGCGAAAACCCCCTGCTGATTTCCTTCTTCGAGGACACCCGCCAGCAGCGCATGCTCCTTTTCGAGGTAAGGCTGCAGACGTTTCTGAATGTGCGGCTTGATCGCGACCACCAGCTCCAATGTCTCCGGCGACTCGCTGCAGCGGCGATGGGCCGTCAGCATCGGACGCTGCAGCATCTCCGTCAGCTTTTCTTTAGGCGTCTTCTGCGGGTCATGGGCAATCTCTTCGATCTCGCCCAGGCTCTGCTCTTTGAACTGAGCCATAATCGCCAGCCCAATATCTTCTTTGTTCTCAAAGTATAGATACACTGTTCCCTTGCCGACACCGGCGTCGGAAGCGATCTCGTCAATCGTCGTCTTTTTGAACCCAAAGTGCCAGAGCCGGTGCTCCGCCGCATCTAAGATTTTCTGCCGGACATCTCCGTGCTTTGTCATTGCTCTTCTCGCTGTACAACTGACCATTTCGTTATTCTGGTCATATTCTACCCTCTGAACACGGCATTCTAAGCATCTGTTCCCGTCATTTTTTACTTAGCTCTTGAATTCTCTTTAAGCAGACGCTACACTCTTGCTTGGGGGAAAGTATCTTTGAAGGAAGTGCCATTTTTTATCGTCGATGCCTTCACGCAGACGCGCTATGCCGGGAACCCGGCCGGTGTCGTCCTGCCGGAACAGGCTCTCGGTGAGGCGCAGATGCGTGCGATCTCCGGGGAGCTGCATCTGGAAACAGCCTTCGCGACCCCACTCTCTGACGGCACCGCAGATTTTGGCGCCGCCTATTACACGGGCATGGCGCGTGTGCCCCTCTGCGGCCACGCTACCCTTGCTCTGATCGCCGTACTCGCGCAAACGGGCCAGATGCCCGCTTCGGGTCAGGTCACGCTCGCCACGGATGTCGGCATCCTCACCGTGTCCGTCGCCGCCGACGGTCTCGTGACAATGGATCAAGCTTTGCCGACCTACGGCTTGATTGTTGATCCCGCCGAAGCCGCCTTGGCACTCCGCCTGCCGCTCCCTGAAATCGCCGAGACCTATCTCCCCGTGCAGATCGTCTCGACGGGAACGCCATTTTTAATCGTCCCCGTGCTGCACCGCTTTGTTTTGAACGAACTCGTCCCGAATCTCCCCGCACTCCTCGATTACGGCAAACGCCTGAGTGCTGCCGACCTGGGATTTTACGTCTGGACCCCCGAAACGCTCTCTGCCGACGCCCATATCCACGCCCGCTGCTTCTTCCCCGCCATCGGCCTGCCGGAAGACCCCGTCACCGGAACCGCCAGCGGAGCCGTCGGCGCCTATCTGGCCCGGCATGGGCAACTGCTCTCGGAAGCGGAAGGGGTTCTGACGCTGAAAACCGAGCAGGGCCACGCGACGGGCCGCCCCGGCAGTGCCCGTGTCCGACTGGAAATGCGCGGCAGTGAAGTCGCCCGTGTGCAGGTGGGTGGGTATGCGGTCGTGGCAGGGGAGGGGAGAATAATTGTTTAGACCGTGTGGTAAGTAATTGTACAGAAATAGGCTTTAATTAGTTCACGATGAGCCGACTAATTATTCTTACCCTGACCGACGACGAACGCACTGCCCTCGAGACAGGCTTCCGCCACGGCACCAGCCATGCCTTTCGCACCCACTGCCGCATGATCCTGCTCAAAGCTGACCGCCTGCCATCCCGCCAGATCGCTCCGCAGGTCGGCTGCGGCATGATGAGCGTCAATGGCTGGGTCAAACGCTATCAACAAGAAGGCCTCGCCGGACTCCAAACCAAGCCGGGGCGGGGCCGTAAAACCATTCTCGATGCCCAGACCGATCTCGAACAGGTGCGGACTGCCGTCCAGAACCATCGCCAGAAGATCAGCCGTGCCAAAGTCGAGCTGACCCAAGACCTGGGCAAAGAGTTCAGCCTTCAGACGCTCAAGCGTTTCTTAA
>JANXNV010000300.1 GCA_025353925.1 Armatimonadota bacterium | reverse complement strand
GTGCGGTTTCGTCGCCGGTGATATGGGTATTGACCATCGTGCCGACAGTCAGGTCGGCGAACGTGCCGGTGGCAGGCACGCCTTTGCCTTCGCCGATTTTGTAGATCTTGGCATCGGGGGCGACCCTCACCACGGTGTCTTTTTTGTGATGCGTCAGCGTAATGGTTTTCGCGGCGGCATCGACGGCGGAGATCTTGCCGCCCATGCGGTCGTGCTTCTTAGGCGTCGCCGGGGCAGCCGGGGCGGTGGGTGCCGCCGGAGCGGTCGGCGTACCTTCGGCGAAAGATGCCAGAGGGGCGAAGAGTGTGGCCGCTACGGCCAGGGTCAGAATGTGTCGCAGCATTGAGTAGTTTCCTCCAAAAAGTATCGTAACATCTCTGCAGACGCAGGATTTCGGGGAATGTTCAGCGAATAGAAGATTTTGGGGAGTTGGGAGAGAGGATCGCGATGACGTATTGTTTAGGGGTGATGACACGCAAAGGCCTTGTTCTAACCTCCGATTCGCGCACGAATTCGGGCTACGATCAGGTAAATATCTGCCGGAAGATGTACACATTTGTGCTGCCGGGGGAGCGTGTCTTCGTTTTGCTGGCGAGTGGCAGCCTGTCGCTGACCCAGTCGATCATTACGCTGCTAAGCCGAGATTTCGATCAGGGAAAGGGGCTGGCCGCCGCGCCTACCCTCTACGATGCCGCCCGGGTTGTCGGTGATCAGGTGCGCTTAATGTCCGACATCGACCGGGCGGCACTCGAGCGGGATGACTTCCGGTTCAATGTCCACTTTATACTCGGGGGCCAGATCAAGGGCGCGGCTCACGACTTGTACTTGATCTATCCCCAGGGAAACCCGCTGCGTGCCACGGAGGATTCCCCGTTTTTGCAGATCGGGGAGCATAAGTATGGCCGTCCAATCCTCGTACGCGGCATCCGCTACGAAGAAACGCCGCTGGAAGAGGCCGCGAAATATGCGCTGATCTCCATGGACTCGACTATGCGCTCGAATGTGACCGTCGGCCCACCGATCGATCTGGTGCTTTACGAGAAAGACACACTCGAAATCACCAAACGCCGCCGGCTGACCAGCACCGACCCGGACATGCGCGACATCCATCAGCAGTGGGAGCTGGCCCTACGCCGGGGCGTGACCGACCTGCCGGAAATCGACTTTGAGACGTTTGGGCAAAAGATTTGAGGGACCCATGCAAACGACCGCACAAGAGAGTCTGGTGGAGCGTCTTTATCACATCCCCGAGAACGGCAAAGCCGAGATCATTCGCGGAGAGATTGTTCGAATGAGTCCGACCGGAGCCAGGCCGGGTCGAGCTGCCCTGAAAATCGTTCTGAGCCTTTCAGAATATGAGTATCTAAATCCAGGTACAGGATATGCGTTTGGGGACAATGTTGGGTTTCTGGTCACTCTGCCTGACCGCGGCTCGTTCAGCCCGGATGCCGCCTGGTATACGGGGCCGCTGGGTGAGGATGAGATGGACTTCCTGCTCGGTGCGCCGATTTTCGCGGTGGAGGCGCGCAGCAAAGGTGACTACGGGCCGAAGGCGGAGCGGGCGATTCTGGCGAAGATTCACGACTACTTTGCTGCTGGAACAGTGGTCGTCTGGGATGTGGACACGCTCGGCGGCTCGGTGAATGTCTGGCGGTCTTCAATGCCCGCTGAGCCGAATATTTACCGTGCTGGGGAAATCGCCAATGCAGAGCCAGCGGTTCCGGGGTGGACGATGACGGTTGCGGCATAAGAATAGCAAAATCATCGGCAAAATTACCGGAAAATTGTTTAAATATTTTCCTAAATGCCCTAATGATCCGCTTCGGGTCAACCAATAATGGTCCTGTCAACAACAAAAGATAGGGAATTGACGAAAGGCAAACCCGCCGAAAGACGGGGACGCAAAGCTAAGGGTCTAAGGCGTTTTTTTCATTGGAATGACGCTATGACAGCCGAGCCGCCGCACCGCCTGCGTTATGGATCGATCCGGGCTTCAAAGTGACGCGCGGAACCTACCAACAATCAAGGCATATTAGGGGGCAAAAATTATGAAGATTTCCAACGACGAATCGACACGGGCATCACAGGTCGCACCGGCACAGCCGCCTGTTTCACTCGACAGCCTGCAGCCGTATGCCACGGGTCACAAGGGCGTACCAGTCAGCACTCCGGCGGCCCATGTCGAGATCTCGGCACAGGCACTGGCCCTGTCGGCTTCCAAAGCCGAGGCGGCGCAGTACCTGCCCGCAGTGCAGGCGGCACCGGAGACCCGCGACGATCTGGTCACTAAGCTCAAAGCGCAGGTCGAGAGCGGCACCTACCACGTTAAGGGGACGGACATCGCAGAGCAGATTCTGCGGCGTTCGGCAGCGGACCGACTTCAGTAATTCAAAAAAGTCGTACATATGTTCGATTTGTCATCTCGAATAGGCACAGGAGCACAGGCTCCTGTGCCTATTTTGTGCTTTGAACCGTCTAGAAGCAGGACTTTCCCGACGCTTGTGGAACTTGTTCTTTAGTTTCGTGTGCGAAGAGCAGGGAGAGTGTGTATGGCCTGGACATTGGCAGTCGTCAACCAAAAAGGCGGCGTCGGAAAAACAACAACAGCGGTCAACCTGGCGACCAGCCTCGCGCAGGCGGGTCGCCGGGTGCTGCTAATCGACTGCGACCCGCAGGGCAATGCGACCAGCGGCCTGGGGCAGAAAGACACCGTAGAGCATAGTATTTATGATGCGCTGACCGGCGGCGTTCCGCTCGCCGATGTGATTCGGAAGGACGTGGTCGTGCCGGGCCTGGACCTTGCCCCGGCGACCCTAGATCTGGCCGGGGCAGAGATGGAGATGTTCCAGGAGCTGTCGCGGGAGACGATCCTGAAGAAAATCATCAAGCCGATTGAAAAGAACTATCAATACATCTTCATCGACGGCCCTCCCTCACTGGGCCTGCTGACGCTGAACATCCTGACGGCGGCCGATGCCGTCCTAATCCCTATTCAGTGCGAGTATTACGCCCTCGAAGGTATCTCGCAGCTCATGAACATCGTCGAGCGGGTGCAGCAGCACCTGAACCCGAAGCTGGCGATTGGGCTGGTCGTCCTCACGATGCATGATGAGCGCATTAATTTGTCGCGCCAGGTCGTGGCCGAGGTGCGGGAATTCTTCGGCGAGATGGTCGCGAAAACAATCGTACCGCGCAATGTCCGTCTGAGCGAAGCCCCCTCATTCGGGCAGCCGATTGCGCTTTACGATGCTAAATCAAAGGGGGCCGTCGCCTACGCCGAGCTTGCCCAGGAGGTGATTGCACTTGGAAAAGAATAAGACCCACGAGAAAAGCCGTCTTGGGCGCGGCCTGGCATCGCTGATTCCCCCCTCCGCCAAAGCTCCAGTCGTCGAGCGGCCAATGCCGACGCGCATTCCTTCGTCTCCTGCGGAAACATCCCCTCCCTCGTCCGCTTTGGCTGCGGCCGAGCCGGAGGCGAGTATCCGTCATCTCGCGATCAAGAAGATCAGTACCAACACCTATCAGCCGCGCACCGAGTTCGACGAAGCAGCTTTGCTGGAGCTGACCGAGTCCGTGCTGGTCCATGGCGTTTTGCAGCCGATCATGGTTCGCCCGAGCGGCGAGGGTCGGTACGAGCTGATCGCTGGGGAGCGCCGCTT
>JANXNV010000291.1 GCA_025353925.1 Armatimonadota bacterium | reverse complement strand
GCTAAATATCGGCGGCATGGACCTGCGAATCGCGGCGATTGCTTTAGAAGAGGATGCGACAGTCATCACGCGGAACTTACGCGACTTTGGGCGCGTTCCCCAGTTGAAATGTGAAAACTGGGCGGATTAACGGAATTGTTTAGAAGCGAACTCTTATGGCCGACATAAAAAACATTCTCAAGGAACGTATTCTCATCCTCGACGGGGCGATGGGCACGATGATTCAGCGTCACAAATTCGAGGAGACCGACTACCGAGGCACGCGGTTCTTGAATCATCCTTCGGATTTGAAGAACAATAACGAAGCTTTAATGCTGGTGCGGCCCAATGTCATCGAAGACATTCACCGCGCCTATCTTGCCGCTGGGGCGGACATTATTGAGACCAATACGTTTAATGCCTGCTCCATCTCGATGGCGGACTTCGGCATGGAAGATCTGGTCGTTGAGATGAACCTGGTCGCCGCGCAGCTCGCCCGGCGGGCCGCGGACGCGTTCAGCACTCCGGAAAAGCCGCGCTTCGTGGCGGGGGCACTCGGGCCGCAGACCCGCAGCGCAACGGTCATGGTGGACTCCAATCACCCGGAGAAGCGTAATGTCAGCTTCGACCAGCTCCGCGATGCGTATTACGAGCAGGCAAAGGCACTTCTCGATGGCGGTGTAGACTTGCTTCTCTGCGAAACGACCTTCGATACGCTTAATCTCAAAGCTGCGCTCTTTGCGATCCAGCAGCTTTTCGACGACGGTGGCCGCGTCGTCCCGATCATGGCTTCGCTGACGATCACCGACTTGGCCGGGGGCAACTTGTCCGGGCAGAACGTCGCAGCGATGTGGAACTCAATCTCCCACGTCCCACTTCTCTCCGTCGGCCTGAACTGCGCGTTGGGACCTAAGGAGATGCGTCCCTTTATTGAGGAGCTGTCGCAGATCGCACCAATTTTCGTCAGTGCTTACCCGAACGCCGGTTTGCCGGACCCGATGCTGGAAACGGGGTTCCCGGAAACGCCGGAAAGTCTGGCCCCGCAGCTCCAGGAATGGGCAGAAAGCGGCTGGCTGAATATCGTCGGCGGCTGCTGCGGAACGACGGACGCGCACATCCGCGCGATCGCGGACGCGGTCCGGAATTGCCCTCCGCGTGTCGTCCCTGAGGTCTCCCGCTTAACACGTCTCAATGGCACGCAGATGTACAACTGGCGGTCGGAGACCAGGTTTGTCAATGTCGGGGAGCGTACCAATGTCACCGGCTCGCCGAAATTCAAGAAGCTGATTTTGGAAGGCAACTACGAGGCTGCGCTGACTGTCGCTCAGCAGCAGGTGGATAACGGGGCGCAGATCGTCGATGTCAACATGGATGAAGGCATGCTTGACGGCGAGTCGGCCATGACGACGTTCCTGAGGCTGATCCAAGGCGAGCCGAACATCAACCCTGTGCCAATCATGGTGGACAGCTCCAAATGGAGCGTGCTCGAAGCGGGCCTCAAGTGTCTGCCGGGGAAGGGGATCGTCAACTCGATCAGTCTCAAGGCAGGCGAGGAGTCGTTCAAGGAGCAGGCGCGATTAGTCCGCCGCTACGGCGCAGCGGTTGTGGTCATGGCCTTTGACGAATTAGGCCAGGCGGACAGCAAAGACCGTAAGGTCGAGATCTGCACCCGTGCGTACAATATTCTGACACGCGAAGTCGGTTTCCCGCCCGAAGACATCATCTTCGATCCGAACATTCTCACCATCGCCACGGGAATCGAAGAGCACAATAATTACGCAGTGGACTTTATCGAAGCGACCCGCACAATCAAAGCGACCCTCCCCGGCTGCCATGTGAGCGGCGGGGTTAGCAACCTGTCGTTCTCGTTCCGGGGCAACAACGCCGTCCGCGAGGCGATGCATACGGCGTTTTTGTACCATGCGATTCAAGCTGGTCTGGACATGGGCATCGTGAATGCCGGACAGCTTGGGGTTTACGCCGAAATCGAGCCGGACCTGCTGGATCTGGTCGAGGACGCTCTATTCAATCGCCGTGCCGATGCCACGGATCGGCTGCTGACATTCGCCGACTCAGTCAAAGGCGCAGTCGTTACTGAGAAGACCGAAGAACTCTGGCGGCAGGGATCGGTCGAGGAGCGGCTGTCCCATGCCCTGGTCAAGGGCTTAACGGACCATATCGAGGCCGACACGGAGGAAGCCCGGCTTAAGTATCCGAAGCCGCTGGAAGTCATCGAAGGACCCTTGATGACGGGCATGAACATCGTCGGCGATCTCTTCGGGGCGGGAAAGATGTTTCTGCCGCAGGTGGTGAAAAGTGCCCGCGTGATGAAGCGTGCCGTTGCCGTTCTGCTGCCGTACATGGAAGAGGAAAAGCGACTCTCCGGCGACTCCCAGGCGCAGGGCAAGGTGCTGATGGCGACAGTCAAGGGCGATGTCCATGACATCGGCAAGAATATTGTCGGCGTGGTGCTGGGCTGCAATAACTACGAGATCATCGATATGGGCGTGATGGTCTCGGCCGAGAAGATTTTGGCCAAAGCCCGCGAGGAAAACGTGGATGTGATTGGTCTCAGCGGCCTGATCACGCCGTCGCTGGATGAGATGACCCATGTCGCCCGGGAGATGCAGCGGCAGGGGTTTGAGATACCCTTGCTCATTGGCGGAGCGACCACCAGCCGGGTGCATACGGCGGTCAAGATCGCCCCGCATTACAAGCATTCGGTCATTCATGTGCTGGATGCCTCCCGTGCCGTCGGGGTCGTCAGCAATCTGCTGAGTAGTGAAAATAAAGCGGCTTATGTCGATGAGATCTCCCAGGAGCAGCAGGCGGCCCGAGATGTACACGCCGGGAAGCGCTCGGAGAAAAAGTCCCGAACATTGGCCGAAGCGCGTCTCAACAAAACGCCGATCATTTGGAGTGCCGAAGATATTGCCGTGCCATCGTTTACCGGTGTCCGTGCAGTCCAAAACCTGCCTCTGGACACGCTGGTGCCGTTTATCGATTGGTCGCCGTTCTTCCGGGCCTGGGAGCTGCATGGCCGCTACCCGGAGATCTTCGACGATCCGCTCGTCGGAGAGAGTGCCTGCAAACTGTACGAAGAAGCGCAGACGCTTCTTCAGCAGATCGTTTGCGACAAATCGATCACAGCCAGCGGCGTTTACGGCTTCTTCCCCGCAAACTCGGTAGGGGACGATATTGAGCTGTACACCGATGATACCCGCGAACACATCTTGACGCGCTTACATGCACTGCGCCAGCAGGGCGAAAAAACTGGGGAGAACGCAAACAAAGCTCTCTCGGATTATATTGCGCCTCGAGAGACTGGCCTGGCCGATTATTTGGGGGCGTTTGCCGTCACGGCAGGGATTGGCGTGGATGATCTGGCCGGGAAGTACCGGGCGGACTTGGATGATTACAATGCGATCATGGTCAGTGCCCTGGCCGACCGTCTGGCAGAAGCCTTTGCTGAATACCTGCATAAGCAGGCCCGCGATGCAAACGGCTTTGGCCAAGCCGAAAATCTGAGCACTGAGGATTTAATCAAGGAGCGTTACCGGGGGATCCGCCCCGCCCCCGGCTACCCGGCCTGCCCGGATCACACGGAAAAGACGACACTGTTCCACCTGCTGCACGCCGAAGAAAATGCCGGAATTACGCTGACGGAAAGCATGGCGATGTACCCGGCAGCCTCCGTCTCCGGCCTGTACTTGTCGCACCCCGAAGCCAAGTACTTCTCGGTCGGCAAAATCGAGCGAGACCAGGTGGAAGATTACGCCGCGCGTAAAGGCTACGATGTGCCGACAACGGAACGGTGGCTTTCGCCGGTGCTGAATTACGACCTGGAATAGAGAAATATGCCCCTCGCACTCACAAAACCGACACAGCGCACACCTAGCACTGCGCAGCAATTTACTTATGAAGACTTTTTGGAACGGTATGATGGCATCCGCTCAGAATGGGTCCAGGGCGAGGTTGTCATCATGAGTCCAGTATCAAACATACATCAAAGAATCGGCAATCTGCTCTTTCGAATACTGTCTGATTTTGTCGAGACAGGCGACCTTGGGCAAGTTTTCCAGGCGGAGTTTCAAATGAAACTGCCCGCCCATAGGGCAGGGCGGGAGCCTGACATATTTTTTATTGCTCATGAAAAGCTCGCGAAACTAAAAACAAACTATTTTGATGGGCCTGGTGACATTGTGGTGGAAATTATCAGCCCCGAGAGTATTGAGCGTGATCGTGTGACAAAATTTGAGGAATACCAAGAGGCGGGTGTTCAGGAATACTGGTTAATTGATCCGCTTAACCAGCAGGTAAACTTCTTTGAGCTAAATACACAGGGTCAATATCATGCCGCTTACATAGAAGTGAATGGGACGTACCGTTCAAAGGTTCTCGCAGGTCTCTGGATCAAGACCGAATGGCTTTGGCAAACTCCTTCCCCCCTCATGTCACACATCCGTCAAGAACTGGGCCTTTCCTAATCTGTGTTATGGGCAAATTAAACCTCAATTCTTTGTCTGACCCCTCCAATTCTGTTGTCTACCCACGCTACGACCGCCGAGCCGTCACCAATGGCATCGTACACATCGGGGTCGGCGGTTTTCACCGGGCACATGAAGCGGTTTATATTGACGACCTGCTGACCCTGGGGCGAGGCGACGGCTGGGGCATCTGCGGCGTAGGAATTCGCCCCTCGGATGCCGCCATGCGGGAGGCACTCGTGCCGCAGGATTGCCTGTACACGGTCGTCATGCGCGATGCGGACGGCGACAAAGCGCGTGTGGTCGGGTCGATCACGGACTATCTGTTTGGGCCGGACAACCCGGAAGCGGTGCTGGAAGTGCTGGTCGCGCCGGAAACGCGGATTGTTTCCTTGACAATTACCGAAGGCGGGTACGGGTTCGACAGCAGTCCGCAGAGCGCATTCGGATACCTTGCAGAAGCACTGAGCAGACGCCGCAAGCGCGGGTTTTCACCGTTTACGGTGCTCTCCTGCGACAACCTACAGAGCAATGGCGACATGGCCCAGGCAGCACTTCTGGCCCAGGTTCAAGGTGACGATCCCGATCTTAAATCTTGGATTAAAGCGAATGTCGCATTTCCTAACTGCATGGTGGACCGGATCACGCCGCAGACGACCGCCGCCGACCGCGAGATGGTCAGCCGTGAGTTCGGCATTGAGGATGCCTGGCCGGTTGTCTGCGAGCCGTTTCGCCAGTGGATTATCGAGGACAAGTTCTCCAGTGGCCGTCCGCCGCTGGAGATGGTCGGAGTGCAGTTCACGTCCGACGTTCACCCCTATGAGCTGATGAAGCTACGCCTGCTGAATGCAAGCCACTCCGCGATGGGGTATCTGGGATTTCTGGCGGGGTTCGAGTACATCCATGAGGTGATTGCGGACCCACTCTTCTTCGAGTTCATCCGTCGGCTGATAGACGAAGAGATTGCGCCCCTGCTGGCACCTGTCCCCGGCATTGATCTCGCAGAGTACAAAAAGACGCTGCTGCGACGTTTTGCAAACCCCGCAATCAAGGATCAAGTGACGCGGATTTGTCTCGACGGGTCGGCGAAGGTGCCGAAGTTTTTGCTGCCCTCACTTCACGAAGCGGTATCTCAGGGCCGACCGACTCGGCTGCTGTCTCTCGCGGTCGCGGGCTGGATGCGCTATCTGACGGGTGTCGATGAGAAGGGCCGGGAGTTTTCGCTGAACGACCCCCGTGCAGACATGCTGAGAGCGTCGGCACGGCAGGGCAAGACTGACCCTCGCCCGCTGCTGGGGCAAACGGACCTCTTCGGTGATTTGGGGCAATCCGAAGCACTAGTCACGCAGGTTGGCGTCTTTCTTGCACAGCTTCATGCCAATGGGGCGGTCTCCACGCTGGCGCAGACTCTTGCCTGAGAAGGAAATCGGGCAGCGTGTCACGAACTTATCCCTAACTTACCGACTGGAAACTAAATGTCATATCTTGAAGTCCCGCTCGGCGATCAAGCTCCCGTGATCGTCAACATGATTGTCGAAATCCCGCAGGGATCCTCCAATAAATACGAATATGATCACGAGCTGGGGATTTTCAAGCTGGACCGGACGCTCTACTCTCCGCTCTTTTACCCCTTTGACTATGGCTGGATCTGCGATACTTTGGCAGAGGACGGCGACCCGCTCGATATTCTCGTCATCACGACCCAGCCGACGTTTCCCGGCTGCCTGATCGCTGCTCGGCCTCTGGGAGTCCTGATGATGCGCGATGAGAAGGGGCCGGACGAGAAGATTCTGTCGGTCGCCGCCGCCGACCCGCGCTTCGAGGGTATCGAACATCTCTCCGACTTGCCTGCGCACATCTTGAAAGAGATCGTACACTTTTTCGACATCTACAAAGACCTGGAAGACAAAGAGACGACCGTGCTGGGGTGGCAGGATGTCGCGACGGCCCACGCCGTGATTCAGAAGTTCCGCCTGCCGCACGAGGGTGTCGAAGATTCGCACTAGGAGTAAAATTGGGAACAGCATATACGCCGGGTCTGAAAGTCAGTGCCCACACACTCATTCTGCGCACACGCCGTCTGCCGCTGAAAGGCGAGGTTTTGGTGCAGGTTGGGCAGGTCGTGACGCCGGATACTATCGTCGCTCGGGCCTCACTGCCGGGCCTGATGCAGTCGGTTAAAGTGGCCGCTCAGCTCGGGATCGGTGCGGACGAACTGCCGGGTGCGCTTCTGGTAAAAGAGGGCGACACGGTGGAAAAAGGCCAGATATTGGCGGCGACGAAAGCCTTTTTCGGGATGTTCAAGTCGGAAGCCAAATCGCCCACGAGTGGCGTGATCGAGACGATCAGTGCCGTGTCAGGAAACGTGGGGGTCAGGCAGGCTCCCCTGCCGATTGATCTGACAGCGTATCTTTCCGGCACGATTGCCGAAACGACCCCGGGGGAAGGGGTGATCGTCCAAACCGAGGGTGCTCTGATTCAAGGCATCTTCGGGATCGGCGGCGAACGGGTAGGGGAAATTCAAGTGGTCTCGAAGTCTCCTAACAGCGACCTGACCGAAGCGGAAATCACTCCTGCTCTGGCCGGTAAGATCATCATTGGCGGCGCGAACATTTCCGGGGCTGCCCTGCGCAAGGCTTCTGATGTTGGGGTTACGGGGATCGTCGTCGGGGGTATTATTGATAAAGATCTGATTGCTTTTCTCGGTTACGATATTGGTGTTGCGATTACCGGGCACGAAAACATCACGCTGACCCTAGTGATTACCGAGGGCTTCGGCACGATCGCCATGGCCCGGCGGACTTTTGAGCTGCTGAAGTCGCTTGAAGGAAAGTCGGCGTCGATTAACGGGGCGACACAGATCCGTGCGGGTGTGATCCGCCCGGAAGTGATTGTGCCGCTGCCACCGTCGGTGCAGACCACGAATGCTGAGACTGGCGACGAAGGCAGTCTGATAATCGGGACCTCGATCCGCTTGATCCGTGAGCCGTACTTCGGCAAGCTGGCGACTGTCGCCGCCTTGCCCCCACAGCTGACTGTGGTCGGCTCGGGTGCCTCCGTGCGCGTGCTGGAAGCTGCCCTCGATGACGGCACAGTCGTGACCGTCCCACGAGCCAATGTCGAAATCATTGAAACTATTTGAGCAAGTTTTTCGCCGCCCGGCCCGCTGACAGGGGATTTGAGCGTGATCAGAACGCCTACCTCCCCGTTCATTTCGCGAGGCGTCACGGAAGCAGCGACGTAAGTAAGAAGCCCCCGACGCTCCGCCGGGGTGATTTCTTCAGCTCCACCATGCCCATGTCGCACAGGATAAGATGCCCGCCGACCGCACCTACCCGACGGACAATGTCTCGAATGACATCCACGTTGCGCCCGGAGCGGTCAAGTTTCGCAATGATAAGGGTATCGGCCCGGCCCCCTCAATAGAGAATGGGGCGCAGCATCCACGGCTTCCCTGAACTCCAATTAGGGTTGGTCTGTGTTCAGGTTGGCGTCTTGCTGCACAGCGCTACGCCGTGTTCTGGCGAGTACAGCCAGTCGCCGTGCTTCGCTGAAAAAGGCAGTCCATTCCAGGATCGGTTCTGGCTGGGGCTGGGTCATTGATGACTGGATGGAATAGTCTGATGGCTCCATGAAAGAAACTACTTCTGTGATTTATAGCCGGAGGATGAACGCATTCGCCCGGAGAGTCAGTATGCCACTCTCTTCGGCTATTCCTATAAAGCCCGTTTGATGCTGTTACTTGACAAACCGTCGTGTTATTAGGCGTTTTGTGGGGCGTGCATCTCTTCCGAGATGAAAGTTGCGAACGGACCGATGTCGTGCTGCGTCGAGGCCGTTTCCAGTGCCGCGAGGTATTCCGTCCGTCGGGAATTTCGGATCACAGTCCACGGGTAGGCTCCCGAGCAGAACATGGCGTTCATCAGAAAGCGTCCTACCCGGCCGTTTCCATCAGGATACGGGTGGATGTAGACAAGCACAAAGTGACCAAGCACGGCACGAACAGCAGGATTGTCCTCTGATCTCAGCAGGTCGAACAGCGCGTCCATGGCATCCAGCACGGCCTCGGCAGACGGCGGCACATAACGCGATCCACGCAGGTACACCGGATGGTTGCGGTAGCCCGCGATCTGGGCCGCGTCCAGGACGCCGGCTAGCACAGCCGGCGCGAACATTTCCCGGTGCCAGCCCTGAAAGTCACGCTCGGCGATGTCGGCGGCGGACGCGCCGCCGAGAATGGTACGCAGGCTTTGCTTGACTGCTTGGAATGCTTGGTAATAGCCTCGCGCCGCAAGCGCATCGCCCTGGCGGCTGTCGGAAGCAGAGGTGTCTGGCTGCCAGCCGCCTCCGCGCACCCGGCGAATCAGGTCGGGAGTGACTTGATACCCCTCAATGGAGAGTGAGTTGTAAGCATCCGCAGCGTACCGCTCTTCTACCTGGGCAAGATAGTCGTCCGCCGTAAGCTGCTTCGGCTCCGTCTCCGGAAACACGCCCAGGACATCCGGCCGCATCTGTGTCCACAAGGCGCGAATCCTGGCAACATGCGGCGACGTCACGCGGGGGTGCTGGCCCAGAAGCGGCTCTTCGCGCTCGAATGGATTCGCTGTCCGAACGGATTGACCCGTTGCCTCCATCGTCTTTGTGATCCGTTCCGCGATGAGCGGCTCTCCCAAGAAGGCATAGGCCCCGGCAAGCCGTCCTGCGACCACGATGTTACTGCCCGAAAGAAGAATGCGAAGCAAGGGACTTGGATCGCGCAGCATACGAAGCGCGATCTCTGCATCTTCAGGAGAGTTTCGGAAGAACGCGGCTGGAACGCGGCACAGGGCATCCGGCAGCCCCATGAGCCAGAGGCCGTTTTTGCGTATCCGCTCCGCTGGAAGTTCCTCCTGCGTCTGATAAATCACGAGGGAGGTAGCGAATGGAAAGCTGATCGCCTGGTTGACGGCACTCCGCACTACTACCCCCACCTGCAGTGGGATTTGATCGGCTCCGACATGGCGCTTTAGTGAGGCTTCCGGCGCGAGGCAGTAGTCATCTGCGAAGCGGCTCTGGAGATAGTGTGCGACGAACGACCAGAAAGAAGCGTACCAAACGGTGCTTTCGCCCTCTGCCGCGCCTGGGTTGGTGACGATAAGCCAGCCGTTGATGACTTCTTTGAGGAAGCCGCTCTTGATCAGACGCTCGCGGTGCGTTCGGCTGAGGCTTACGGAACGGACAACGCCATCCTGCTGGACATTTGCCAGAACTTCGAGCGAGCCTGCCAGCTTTTCGTTCTGTGTTGCCATATCTTTGAATGAGCGATCGCTGCAAAACACACAGACAATCAGGTTTCTGATCAACAAAAGCTATAAGATTTTGATGTATGATCACTATACCATTATGCAGTGACATCGTCAAGGAGCCAGAGATAAAAGAAATTGAAACCAAAACCTGCGAGGTAATCAGGCGGCGTATTCAATGATGAAAGGGTAGAATGTTAGTGCAAGCCAGCTCCCTGCCAGGTTTTGACAGGAAACCGGCCCGTTTTTAGACGCTGTGGTAAGGTGGTGCAGCAGCCTCAACCCAAACCGACTGAATAGTCGCATGAATTGAGATTATCGAAACGTCTTAGGAGACTGTGTTGAATCTATTACGCTTGACTCTTTTGGCTCCTCTGCTGCCACTACTTGCCGGCTGTTCGCAAAACAATCCACCGGTGATGATGGCCCCCCCGACTACGCCTGTCACGATCAGTCAGCAGGGCGGACAAGGGGGAGAGGCGTACAACTGGACGGAGGTGCCCAAGGGCCAGCAGGTGCCGATCCAGCGGGCGGTCTTCGACCAGGGCGGCTACCAGATGTATTCCCAGCAGGGGACCATCGTCGTGCCGTTCGCGAACCAGAACCTCTATGTGATGAAGTTCGGCCAGTCGACAAACGGGGGGATGTACTTTGTCAACAATGGTCAGTTTCCGACCTTGTACGTTCCCGCCGGTACCTCTCTCGAAAACGCTGCTCAGCCGGGGGCGCGGTGGTATCCGTTCCCGCAGAACTATGCCTACACGCAGCCGGTCTATGTCGGTTTGGCTCCGAGCTGGTCGGCGTTTAGTGGCATGGGCTGGTCACCCGGCATGTCTTATTACGGTGGTTATTATGGCTACAGCCCGTACAGCATGATCGGTCCGATGGTGGGTCTGCACTTCCTGATTGGCGGGATGCCGTACTACGGTTGGAATTCCTATCACAACTATTACTCCGCGAACCGTTCCAGCTTCACCCCCATGCGTGTGGTCAACCGGACTGTCTACAATCAAGCCGCACGGACATCGTTTAACAGCGGGGCAGGGGGCGGCAAGCGTTCATTTGGTAGTGCGGGGAGTACATACGGCGGGAACCGCTCATTTGGCGGGAATCGGTCGTTTGGCAGCAGCCGCACTGCGGGTGGCGGGTCATTCGGCAGCGGACGCTCCGGCTTCGGCACAACGGCACCCCGTTCTTCCGGCTCCTTCGGCAGCGGCCCCTCGGGCTATGGCGGTTCGTTCGGCAGCGGTCGCCGCAGCTTCCCGTCCAGTGGCGGCGGGGGATCGTTTGGGGGAGGTTCCTTTGGCGGCGGGAGTGCTCCGGTCAGCCGCCCCTCGGGCGGGTCATTCGGCGGGGGTGGTTCGTTTGGGGGCAGCCGCTCCTCAGGGGGCGGCTCGTTTGGAGGCGGGTCTTTCGGCGGAGGAAGATCTTCCTTCGGCGGCGGTCGCCGCCGATAAAGACGCCAAATTACTCCGTTTCGCGCATCGCTTCCGGATCCAGGCCGTTCGCGCGGCAAAATTCACGGAAGGCCGCCGGAGCGATTTCCGACGGCTTAATCTCGCTGCGGCCACCCCAGAAAACGTTGGTATAGCTCACGGGAATGCCGATGCTCTCCAGGTGCGTGTCCATCGCGGCTTTGTGGGCCAGCAGAACGGACTTGTCGAGGCCATGTGCGACTCCCATGATGTTGACGTTCCGGAACTCCGGGCCGCCTTCGCGCCAATAGGCGTGCGTCATAATATGGAACCGGCCCACTTCGCGTCCCGCTTCCATCTCCCGGCCTGCAGGGACCGCCCAGTGAAACAGGGCATTGTAGCGCGTGACACGCTCTTCCCCAGCAGTGGCTTTGACATGCTCCAGGAACGTCGAGAAGCGCCCAATGACTCCCCGGTCATGTAGAGACTGGGCCACGCTGACGAACGTTTCCAAGCTGACCCCGGCTTCCTTCGCCCGCGCCTCCCAAATGTCCCGCGTGATCTCTTCCGGCTCAAACTCCCGCTTCAGGCTCATCAAAACCTGCCAGTCCAGCTCGCTCAGCTCGACGATGTTCATATCCTGAACATCAGCGGGCTGGTCGGCCTTGCTCCCAATCTCAAGGCCGCGTCGACGAATATGCCCGACTCCCAGCACGAACAGACACTTTGCTGGCATCAGGCGATAATGCTCCGCCCCAATCTTCGCGGCTAAGAAGTCCGCGTACTTGGTGATTGAGTAGCCCTGCGGGACCTTCAGCGTCGTCCAGAGCTTATACTGCGAACCGGGCGTAGCCGAATCGGTCGAGCGCAGCACGACGTGGCCGGAGAACGGATCCGCCTCGAAGAGGTAGTTAAACGCGCTATCCAGCTTGTCCGCCGGAACCTGCCAGGCGATCAGTGACCCCTGGGCCAGATTCGTCGCCATCAAGGTCTGCCGCACCCGGCGGATGGTCCTAGCCCGAAGCATGGCCTGTATCCGCGTGATGACCGTGCCGACCGGAACACCGGAGCGATCTGCGATCTCCCCCAGCGGGTCGGCGGAAAAGCCCTGAATCGTGTCTTCCGAAACGGCTAAGATGGACGCGTTGATTGAGTCGGACACATCGGCGGGTGTGTGATATTGGATGGGTTCTGCCAGAATACTCATATTCTTATTGTACCCGGAAACGGCAAAATGGGTATAATCGCGGCATGAACCCAGCCGAGCCGCCCTCGACCCAGTTTCGCGAGCATCAGGAAGCTCTCGAAGCCCAAATTCTCTCTCCGTATGCCGTGCAGTCCGCGAACACACGCGGGCGAGCGAAATTCGAAGGGCATGACCCCATACGCACGGATTTCCAGCGGGACCGCGACCGCATTCTCCACTCCAAAGCCTTTCGGCGGCTCAAGCACAAGACGCAGGTGTTTATCGACCCCGAAGAGGATCATTACCGGACGCGCCTGACCCACACGCTGGAAGTCGCGCAGATTGCCCGGACATTGGCCCGTGCATTGCGGCTGAACGAAGACCTGACCGAAGCTATCACGCTCGCCCATGATCTCGGTCATACCCCCTTCGGGCATGGCGGAGAAGAGGCACTCGATGAGGTGCTTCGCGAATATGTGCCGGAGTCGGGCTTCAAACACTATGACCAAAGCCTGCGGATCGTCGACGTGCTGGAGAAACAGGGCGAGGGCCTGAACCTGACGTGGGAAGTGCGCGACGGCATTCTCGGCCACTCTAAAGGCAGCAAAGATCTGGGCATCGTGGAGGGCACGAATCTGCCCACATCGCTCGAAGGGATGTGCGTCCGGATCGCCGACCGCATCGCGTATATCAACCATGACATCGACGACAGCGTGCGAGCGGGTGTCCTTAAGATCGAAGACCTGCCCCAGGATACGCTGCACATTCTCGGCGACACGCAGTCCGCCCGCATCGGGACCATGGTGCGAAACGTTTTGGAGAGCAGCGTCGGCCTCCCGGAAGTCAAAATGACCGGGGCAGTGCTGGCAGCGACCAACAAGCTCAAAGACTATATGTACGCCCATGTCTACACCATCGATACGCGCGGCAATATTGAGCTGCACAAAGCCCAGTTCATGCTCAAAGAGCTATTTCGGCTTTACATGGGATCGTCGCAGATTCCACTGCAACTGGAGGGCCTGGCTGCCCACGAATACGAAGGCCTCTCGGTCGAGGATCGTGCCCGCCGTGTCACAGATTTTATTGCCGGCATGACGGATCGCTACGCCGCAATGAAGTTCAAGCAGCATTTCTTCCCGGCCGCGTGGTATGGTCCGGAGCTGGGCCTGTAAGCCTGAGTGCGGATCCTTCCGATTCAACCCCTTGTGCCGCGCTTGACAATCTGCCCTAAGTCTTGTATACTGAAAGAGAACTTATCCAAGGACCGGCGGGCATTTTTTGAAAGACACCTCGCAAGACCCGCCGGCGACACGCGCCCCAAGTAGGAGGACCCCGCATTTGCAAAAAATACAGACCGTCGGTGGACGACGCCTCGAAGGCGATGTCCGCCTCAGCGGCAGCAAGAACGCCTGCCTGGCGATTCTCGCCGCAACCGTACTTCCCCAAAAAGGACGAACTGTCCTGACTAATGTCCCCCGTATCAGCGATGTACTTACCCTGCTGGCTCTGCTGCGTCACCTGGGTATCCCCGCAGACTTTACCGAGCCGGGTGTCGTCAGTATCGACGCATCCTCTCCTACTTCGTATGAGGCCCCCTACGAGCTGATCAAAATGATGCGGGCTTCGTTCTCCGTGCTCGGGCCGCTGCTGGCCCGGTTTGGGCAGGCCCGCGTAGCACTCCCCGGCGGCTGCGACATCGGTGCCCGTCCTGTCGATTACCACCTGAAAGGTCTGGAGCGGCTAGGGGCTACTACGACGGTCGAGCACGGCTTTGTGCACGCCGTAGCACCGAATGGTCTGCGCGGGGCGGGTATCTACTTGGACTTCCCGAGTGTCGGCGCGACCACACATTTGATGTCCGCAGCGGCACTGGCGGACGGGATCACGACGATCTCCAATGCCGCCGAGGAACCGGATGTCGTTGCAACTGCGAATATCCTGAACCGCATGGGCGCGAAGATTCGCGGAGCGGGAACCAAAGAGATCGTGATTGAAGGGGTCGAAGCCCTGCACGGAACCGAATTTCGGGTCGATGCGGACCGGATCGAAGCAGGGACATTTGCCGTAGCCGCTGCGATCACAGGTGGGGACCTGTACATCCGGGATGCCGTCAAAGAGCATGTCCAGCCGGTCACGCGCAAGCTGGCCGAGGCGGGAGTCGAAGTGCGCTTCGACGATGACGGCGTGCGCGTACGCGTTCCGCATGGCGTGGCATTAAAGGCCGTCAACATCAGTGCCAGCCCGCATCCGGGCTTCCCGACCGATATGCAGCCGCCATTTGCCGCATTGATGACGCTGGCTTTGGGCACATCCGTAATCACGGAGACAGTGTACGAGCGCCGTTTTCGCTACATCGATGAGTTGTCACGTATGGGTGCGGACATCAAAGCGGAAGCTAGTGCGGCGATCATCTGCGGCGTCCCGCGCCTGACAGGTGCCCCCGTGGCCGGCTCCGACCTACGGGCGACGGCCGCTCTGGTGCTGGCGGGTCTGGCGGCGGAGGGCCGGACAGACATCAGCGGCATCCAATTCCTGGATCGGGGTTACGAAGGCTTCGAGACGAAGTTGCGAGCGGTCGGAGCGAATATCCAGCGCGTCGACTACGCGGACGAGATCGCGACCGAATTGCCTCTCACTTCCGAACTTTCTCTGGCGCGGGCGGCGGGAGTGTCTGCTTGATCCGTTTCAGCCAGGACATCGGCATTGACCTTGGCACGGCAAACGTGCTGGTCTACGTGCATGGCAAGGGAATCATCATGCGCGAACCGTCGGTGGTGGCGATGAACGTCAACACGCGGAAGGTTATGGCCGTCGGCGAGAAGGCCCGCGAAATGCTCGGGCGCACCCCGATGAACATCGTCGCCGTGCGCCCGATGACCGAGGGCGTAATTGCGGACTACACGACGACTCAGCGGATGCTGGAACATATCTTTCAGAAGGTCTGCGGAGTCAAGCGGCTCTTCAAGCCGCGAGTCTTGATCGCTGTCCCATCGGGCGTCACCAGCGTCGAGCAGCGGGCCGTCAAGCAGGCGGCTCTGGCGGCGGGTGCCGGTGAAGCCCTGACCATCGAAGAGCCAATGGCGGCGGCGATCGGTGCAGGTTTGCCGATCAGCTCCCCCGGCGGAAATATGGTAGTGGACATTGGCGGCGGCACGACTGACATCGCTGTGCTGTCGCTGGATGGGATCGTTCTCTCCCGCAGTCTGCGGGTTGGCGGCATGAAGCTCGATGACGTGATTATCCGGCACATCCGTACGACTTACAACCTGCTGATCGGAGATCGCACCGCCGAAGAGATAAAGATCACCGTCGGCAGTGCCGTTGCCCAGCGCGAAGAGACCCAAATGGAAGTGCGTGGGCGCGACCTGCTTAGCGGCCTGCCGCAGACCGTCGTCGTCAGCTCCATGGAAATCCGCGAGTGCATGGCCGAGCCGATCTTTCAGATCGTCTCCCGGGTCAAAAATGTGCTCGAAAAAACGCCCCCGGAACTGGCCTCGGACATCATTGAGCGCGGCATCGTACTGACCGGCGGCACGGCACTCCTGCGCGGCCTGGACGTACTGATCGCCGAAACCACCCACGTTCCCACTTATGTCGCCGAGGACCCGCTCTCCTGTGTTGCTCTAGGCACCGGAAAGGCTCTGGAGCAGCGGCGGGGCATCACCGAAGACCTACTTTCCAATTGAGGCTTTCCATGAATTCTCCGCTCCTCTCACGCGTGTTTTTGGCCGCAGCTTTGCTGCTCCCGCTCGCCGCTCAAGCGGCTCCGGTGCCGGAGGCCGGGCTTCCGCGTGATGTCCCCGCAAAGCACTGGGCGGCAGGGGCGGTCGGACGTGTCACCCATCAGAAGATCATGGGCCGTGACGCCGATAGTCGTTTTCGCGGTGACCAGGCCGTCACGCGCTACGAGCTGGCAGTCGCACTGGACCGCTTTGTTCGGTACATCGAGTCTGCCCGAAAGCCGCTCCACACTGAAAGCCCCTCTGCAGCTCCGAAGACTGCCGTAAGGCAGGCTACTCAGCATCTTGTCAGCAATGGCTTCCTCAAACCGAACTCTCCGCTTCTACTTCGCAGCGGCAGTGGCAAGGCCACTGCCGCCGAACTCTCCGATGCCCTGGCTTCCGTCACGATCCGGCTCTCCGACCGTGCGGAAGCTCCAAAGAAATAGTCCTACTCGAGTAATAGTCCTATCCAGAGACCCGCAGGACGATCGGCTGCTTACGCAAAGTCACCAGCTTTTCGTGCTGGGCTTTGGCAGCAGCGTACTCGGCGGGGATCACCTGTCCGGGCCGTGAAGAGACGATCAGATTTATATTTAAGGTGTTGTGTTCGAGGGTCACCGTCTGGTCCACATCGCCTAATGCCGTGGACTGATGAATATCATCCGGCTTGTCTTCCAAAATATATCCCGGGGGCAAAGTGATCGCAATTTGCTGCACGGCGGAGGCCTGCTTGCTCTCGTAAATCGGGAAGGCGCGGCTCACCCGGTCGTACGGTGCGGCACTCATATCATGGCCGTTAAAGATCAGCAGGTGGGCTGTCTTAGTAGCCCAAAGCGGCGCGTGATATTTGAGTAAGAAGGTCACCGGCTGGTCCAGGTCCTCCAAGGGCGAGAGAGCAAAGTTCGTCAATACGGCATTGGAGCTGAAACGGTTGACCATCCCCTGCAGGGCCGGAACGGCCTGTGCGGGCCGGACGCCGCGGAAGGAGAGCCGTGCCGCCAGGGCACCGTCGCCGACCAGCCGGACCGTTGTCACGCAGTCCGCGCCGCCATCGGCATGCAATGCGACCGTGGTGACTAATGTCTCACGGTTCTCTTCCGGCCCCCCCAATGGAATCGTTTCGAATGTCCCAGTGCCGTCACGCACGACAAAGGCATCCACACCCCGATCACTCCCCGGAATCTGACCGAAAGAACACAGTGAAGCCGTGGAGTCAAACCAGTAGGGCTTACCGTCGATATCTGCCCGGACGATGGCATGGTTGAAGAAAAGCGGCGCGGCCAGATTATCATGAACCATCTGCGTATTGCCCGCCCCAAGCAGAACCGGCCAAGCGGTCTTAATCCCCGCCTCATGCAGCATGGTAACCAGCAGCGTCGCCATGTCCTTGCAGTCGCCGTAACGGTTGCGGCAGACTTCGGCGGCGGGGTGGGGCTGGAAGGCTGAGAGTCCCAGCTCCAGAGCGACGTAACGTGTTCGGCCCTCGACCCAGTAGTAGATGGCGCGGGCTTTCTCCGTATCATTCGGCTTTCCGGCAATCAGCGTTTTGACAGTATCGCGGACCTCAGGGCTGACCGTCATCTGGCTGGAGGACAGACCATAGTACCACTGGGAAATTGTCTGCCAAGAGGGCATCGTTGAGACTTCCAGCCACGGCAGGAAAGTCGCGGCTGGAGGCATGGCCGGCTCCGGCAGGAGGGTCGCCAGCTTACCCATCTGCCAGATATAGGTCTTTTTCGTGCCGTCAGTCGTGATGGTCTGCGTCATGCCGGTCGCGTTATGCGCCTGCGTCTGGACTTTGAGCGTCGCCGGGGCGATCAGCGTCATGCGGCTGAGAAGAACCGGATCTGAACCGTCCCGGAAGCTCCAATTTTCCCAGTACTGGTTCGGCAGGTAGGATTTAAACGTCGTCTGCGTGTAGATGTAGTCGATGATCACGCCGTCCTCGACCCCAGGCATGGAAATCGCCGTGACTTTGGCGTCATCATACATGGAAAAGCTTGAATAGGGCGCACTGACATGAATATCGCCCGCCCCCGCCGTGAGGACCGTGCCGTCCGGTTTGATGGTGCGGGCCGATACTTCGCCGACCCGCTGCGTGGAAGCGTTGAACTGGATCGCGATCTCGGCCCGGCCCCGGCCCCGCTGATTAAAGATTTTGAGGGTTCGGTGCGTCACATCCGTATTGGAGCCGTCGGCGTTCAGATGCACGACGCTTTCGTCGCGCAGGACAATTGCCCCGGCATCCGGATACAGTGCCGCCGCCGGAGCGGATTTGAGCAGCGCCGCTGGGGTGACATCGAAAGCAGGCGCAGCGGCATGAGCCGGGATCGAGGCCGCGAGGCAGCAAAAAGTAAGAGCCGCGCTTAACGTGGAACAACTGGGCATAAAGAGTCCTTTCGGGGAGAGGCAGCGATTCACTCCACACTCGCCATTGAGAGATACGGAGAGCGCACCAGGAACGTTACGAAAAAAAGTTCGAATCTTTATGACTCCTTGAGTCCCTATCCATTGTTTTCCTGAGTCCGCCGTGGTACAATAGCGTGCCTATGACCACCCAGCTTTCCCCAAAAACGACCACGCGGCGTCCCGCCGTCAAAAAGATTCACCCGGATGTCCCCGTTAACCAGATCCTGCGTGGTGACTGCGTGGCTGTGATGAATTCACTGCCTCCGAAATGCGCCGATCTAGTGTTCGCCGACCCACCCTACAATATGCAGCTTGGCGGGGACCTCTGGCGGCCCAACATGACCAAAGTCGATGCTGTCACCGACCCCTGGGACAAATTCAAATCTTTTGCCGAGTACGACTCGTTTACCCGCGCTTGGCTGACCGCCGCCCGCCGCGTTCTCAAAGATACGGGGACGCTATGGGTCATCGGCAGCTATCACAATATTTACCGTGTCGGCTCCGTCATGATGGATGTCGGCTACTGGATGCTGAACGACATTTGCTGGGTCAAAGCGAACCCAACCCCCCAGATGAAGGGCACCCGCTTCTGCAACGCCCATGAAACCCTGCTCTGGGCTAAGAAGTCGGCGGACCAGAAGAAGTATACATTTCATTACCGGGAGCTGAAGGCGGGCAACGACGACAAGCAGATGCGCTCAGATTGGTATGTCCCCATCTGCTCCGGGAGGGAGCGCGAGCAGCGAAACGGCAAAAAAGCCCACACCACGCAGAAGCCCGAGGCTTTGATGCACCGGGTGATCGCCGCCACCACGAACCCCGGTGACCTCGTTCTAGACCCTTTCTGCGGCACGGGAACCACAGCGGCAGTCGCCAAGCGCCTGGGGCGTAATTACATCACTATTGACCGGGAAGGCGACTACATTGAGGTCGCCGAAAAGCGGCTCGCGAACATCTCTCCCGCACTCCTAACCAGCCCCGATGAGCATGGTATCCTGCTCGGCGGTCCGAAGCCGAGAATTCCCTTTGTCAGCTTCGTTGAAAGCGGCATCCTGCCCACCGGATCGGCACTGCGCCTGAAAGGAACCACGATTTTCGGCTGCATTCACGCCGACGGTACCCTCACAGCGGGCGGCCATCGCGGCTCCATCCACAAAGTGTCGGCGGTGCTGCTCGGCTTGCCCACCTCCAATGGCTGGACTGCCTGGCTCTACACGGATCGCCTGACCGGCGAAGAGCGGCTTCTGGACGCGCTGCGGCCAGGGGCGTAGAGTGCCGCTAATCAGAGCAGCGAAGCGGCCATCGTATTCAGCCAGAGCCGCCGCAATCGGAGAAATCGGCTGCCGTCTTCGCTTTGGTTGACCACCCGGTTTGTCAGCAGCACCAGCGAAACCTCAAATTTCGGATCGATCAAAAGTGCTGTCCCCGTAAAACCGGAGTGGCCGAACGACAAATCCGAAAATAGGTCCCCCTGCGGCAGATAGTCGTTGCCCGCACAGAACCACCCATAGGACTGTGCCCCAACCGAGGCCGCGATCTGGGTCTCGGCCATCCGTGCCGCAGATGAACGCGACAGCAGGGGCCTGCCGCCCACGCGAATCGCCTCGGCGTAGGTGAGGACATCCAATGCCGTGCCGAACAGCCCTGCATGGCCGGCGACACCCCCCAGATCACGCGCCCGGGGGTCATGCACCCGCCCTGGCGGCTCCGGCCCGGTCGGGGCGATACCCGGCATACTCGTTGGGCAAAAACCCAGCGTCGACAGCCCCAGCGGCCGCGAGACACGCTGCGCGAAGAGCGTTTCCAGAGGCATTTCCGCCATCCTTGCCACGATCTCCCCCAGCAGAACATAGCCTGTATCCGAATACGTGTAGCCCGTTCCCGGCGGGCGCAGCATCGGAGTCGTCAGGACGGCGTGAACCATCTCGCGGCGCAACGTGTTCGCAGCCATCTCCGGCCAGCGCGGGATAGGGGGCAGACCGGACGTATGTGTCAGCAGGTGACGCACTTCCACGCCGTTCAAATGGGGCAGGGGACCGAACTCCTCTTCAAAAAAGCGGTGTACGGATTGCCGCAGGTGCAGCCTGCCGTCCTCCACAAGCTGCAGGAGGCAGGTCGCGGTTGCCAGCGGCTTAGTCAGTGATGCCAGATCAAAGACGGTCTCGGTGGTGGCTGCACCGAATGTTCCCGAGGCCAGCAGCTCGCCATGGCGCATCAGGGCGTAGGCGGCATGCGTGTAGAGCTTATCGGTGATTCCGCTGGTGAGAAGCTCCGCTGCTCGGGATATTTGCTGACGCGGCAAACTCATCGCCGCGCTTTCCCGACCCAGGACGGTGACCACAACGGGCGATACGATACGGGCCGGGCCGTGAACGTATCGCCGGAGGGCAGGGCGACGGCGGAGAGCAGCCCTCCGTGCCCGCACCCGGTATCTACAGCGATATACTGCTTGCGCGTCGCGAACGTCACTTTAGGAAACGGCACATGCCCGCGCACGACGGTCTGGGTCCAAACGGGGTCTTCAAAGCCTTTGATGGAACCCCAGCGCAAAGCACCCGAGGACTGACGATTCAGCGGCAGCGAAACATCCCAGCCAGCGTGGGTGAAGATGTAACGGTCGGTGATATAAAACGGCAGGGTCCACGGTTCCATCTGGGCATAAAAGCGAGCGTGAGAGGCGGGCAGGCTGTTCGGATCGCCGGGAGTGACCCGGTATCCCGCCGCCGCGTAGCTGTCGAGTGTCGGCTGGCCGCCCATGCCGGTCGCATACTCCGCAAGACCTTCTTCGAGATACATCAGAAACGCCTCTTCATGGTTGCCTTGAATAAAGACTTTACGGCAGCGGTCAAATGCCAGTATCTGCTCGACGCAGTCATAGGAAGATGCGCCTCGGTCAACGGCATCGCCTAGAAAGATCACCAGATCACTCGGCTGCACCGGCAGCTTTGCCAGCATCTCCCGCAAAGCCTCCGCTTCGCCGTGAATGTCTCCGATCGCGTAAATCATTCCGTTTCGAGCGTGGTCAGCACAGCATCGCGCATCAAGTCGAGTGATTCCCATTCGTCCCCGGCGTCGCTGAAAATCAGGATATGCGGGCCGGTAAACTTTGCGTCTCGGCAGATTCTCAGGCAGTGTGCGAAGTCAGCCTCATCCATAACGCCCGGAGCAGGAAAGGCCGCTTTGGCGTGGGTGCAAACAGCCAGCGGGGCGATTTTCGGGAGGTCGTCATACTTACGGGTACCTGCCCAGTTGCCGAAGTCCATCTTGAGTCCAATTTGCCCCGGCAAGGCCTCTAAAAGCGAAAGGACTTCTGCCGGGTGATCCAGCAGCGCATGCCAGTTCTCCGTGACGATGCCGATTCCGGCATTCCTCGCGTACCGACATACTTCCGTCAGGCCTGAGAGACTCCTTTGCAGACTCATCGGGGAAGGAGGCGCACTTCCGGCACTGACCCGGACCCGCGCTGCGCCGCATTCCGCTGCGACATCGATCCAGCGGCAGATCCCCGCGATTGCGTTTTGCCTCTCAGCAGCCTCAGGGTGTGTCAGATCACCTTCGTCGATGAGCAGTGTGTAGAACTCGACTTTCGCAGCATCAAGCGCGGCACGAAAGCGAGCGAGGTACACAGCTTCAATCGAGGGGAGATGAAAGTGGCAGACTTCCAGCTTGCTGAGACCGTGGGCGGCGACCTGTGCAGGGATGTCCAAAAGTGGAGTGCCGCTGGAGAGTGATTTGTGGAGGCTCCAGGAGGAGACGCCGAGGCGGGGGTGCAGTGACATGGTGATCTCCAATAAGAACCTAACCCCGCCGCTGCGCGTCGACCCTTCCCTAAGAGGGAAGGGTAAGGAGTCAGGAGAAAAGTGAGGAGGGGCCGTCTGCTCCTGTCCTTCCTGCTCTTAACCCTTCCCTCTTAGGGAAGGGTCGACGCGCAGCGGCGGGGTTAGGTCTCTTACTTACTCTTCGCCAATTCCCGCACCGATTCCAGCTGTCCGGCGGAGCCGAGCAGGAGGGAGCGGCTGGCGATGAACTTGGCGTACTCGGCCATGAAGACCTTGCCCGGGGAGCGCAGGTCGAAATCTTCCGGCTTGCTCTGGAAGAACTCGCGGTGGACACGGGTCCACACCAGGCGGCCATCCGTGTCGATATTGACTTTACAAACGCCGAGCTTGGCGGCGGGCAGGTACTGGTTCTCGTCGACACCCTTCGCGCCTTCTTTGAGCTTGCCGCCGGCGGCGTTGATCCGCGCGACTTCGTCCTGCGGCACCGACGAGGAGCCGTGCATGACCAGCGGGACGCCGGGGATCGCTTTCTGGATCGCTTCGATCCGCTCGAAGTGCAGCCCCTGGCCGCCGGAGAACTTGTAGGCTCCATGGGAGGTCCCGATGGCGCAGGCCAAGCTGTCCGCGCCGGAGCGCTCGATGAACTCCCGGGCTTCGTTCGGGTCAGTCAGCAGAGCGTTCTTCTCATCGACCGCAATGTCCTCTTCCACGCCGCCCAGCATGCCCAGCTCGGCTTCGACGCTCACGCCCTTCGAATGCGCATGGTCGACGACCCGACGGGTTATGGCGATATTTTCGTCAAACGGGTCGTGCGACGCATCGATCATCACTGAAGAGTAAAAGCCGCTGTCGATACAGTCGTGTGCTGTCTTTTCATCGCCGTGGTCCAGATGGACGGCGAACACGGCTTCGGGGAAGATCTCGTCACAAGCGCGAAGGATCGCTTCCAGCATCCGCTTGTCGGTGTAGGAGCGTGCCCCTTTGGAAATCTGGATGATAAAGGGGGACTGCGAATCGATGCTGCCCTGAAACAGGCCCATCGCCTGCTCGGCGTTGTTGATGTTATAGGCGCCGACGGCATATTTGCCGTAGGCATGCTCAAACAGCGTCTTGGTCGTCACGATCATGGTCGGGGATGCTCCTCAGGTGGTTCTTGTTGAATTAAATGCTTCGGCCAAAAATGTCGCCCGAATTATACCCCACCGGCCCGTAAAAATGCATGGGCGGCGGCAGACGTGCTATAATGCAGCATATCCCGCTCCGAAGGACACTCCATGCGCTTCAAACTTACTTCTGTGATTGCACTGGCTTTACTGGCTGCTCTGACCGGCTGCGGCAAGCACGACTCAGCTAACAACCTGTCCGGTGAAGGGGGTGCAGCCTCGGAGCCGCTCCGGGTCGGCATCATTCCCTTCGACAAAGTGGACGCCTTGCAGGAGGGCTTCAAGCCCTTCTCCGACTATCTCGGAAACCAGTCGGGCCGCCCCGGCGGGAAAGTTTTTGTGACCCCTTCCTACGTGGGCATTTTGCAGGCACTCCAGTCGGATCAGATCGACTGCGCCTATCTCAACCCGCTGTCGTACGTGATCGCCGTGCAGGAGTTCCGGGACACAGCCCAGCATCCTATCCCCCTTGCAATGCCGTACTTCCACGGCAGCCTGACCTACAAAGGCATTGTATACGTCCGCGCCGACTCCGCCATCAAAACGCTGGCCGATTTGAAGGGCAAGACGTTTGCATTCGGAGATCAATCCTCGACTTCCGGCTACTTGTACCCCGCAGGTATGCTGAAGGCCGCCGGCATCGACCCCGAAAAAGACATCAAGGCCGTGAACATCTCTGGAAACAAAGGGGTACTTGCAGTCTACAACCAACAGGCCGATGCCGGGGCGACGTACGAGACCGGCCTTGAGGGAGCGTTTACCGACAAAGTGACCAAGCGGACCGACCAGGCCAAAGTCGCGGAATTCCGCGTCATCGCTACCACCGACGCCATCCCCAACGGCATGTTCGTCGCCCGTGCCGACTTAGATAAGCCTACACTGGACAAGCTGACCAAAGCCTTGGCCAACATCAACACCGACCCGCAGGGCAAAGCCGCCCTGAAGTCCATCCCACAGGGCGGCTGGGACAAAATGGTGCCCGCTGACGACCACATCTTCGACTCCGTCCGCGAAAAAGCGACACTGCTGAAGCTGAATTTGAAGTCGCTGGATACGAAGAAGTAAGTGATGCGATGTCGGGATATAGAAAAGGAGTCACGGATTGGAAATCCGAGGCTGGAAAGTGCTCACCGTCGAAGCGACCTTCAGACAATAAATTGCAGGCTACAAAGTTACCTCTTCTGTCCCCTGGACAGTGGGCTTTTTCCAGCCTCGGGCTTCTAACCTGTGGCTCTTACTATTCTTTTTCAACCACCAAATATGCCCAACGCCATTGCCATTGAAAATCTGACCCACGCCTATAAGCCCGGTGTCCCTGTGCTGCGCGGCGTGAACCTGCACATCCAGCCGGGGGAAATCGTCGGGCTGATTGGTCTCTCGGGCGCGGGCAAGAGCACCCTCCTGCGCTGCGTCAACGGGCTTGTGCAGCAGACCGGCGGCTCCTGCACCGTGCTGGGGCAAGCGGTCGAGTCTCTGCCCGAAGGCAGCAAGCGGCTTTTGCGGCGGCGGATCGGCATGATCTTTCAGGAGTTCAATTTGATGGAGCGGCTGACGGTGCGTAAAAACGTGCTCATCGGGCGGCTTGGGTACACGGCCACCATTCCGTCCTGCCTGCACCGCTTCTCCGCCGCCGACGTCCGCCTCGCCGACGACTGCCTGGCGCAGGTTGGGCTGGCCGGGCTGGAAATGCGACGGGTGCGCGACTTGTCCGGCGGCCAAAAGCAGCGGGTCGCCATTGCGCGGACGATGGCCCAGGGAGCCGAAATTGTGCTGGCCGACGAAGCTACGGCCAACCTCGATGTCCTGACCAAAGACGACATCATGGAACTGCTGCAAAATCTCTCCCGCGAAAAGAAAGTGACCTTGCTGCTTTCCATGCACGATCTTCCGCTGGCTAAACGCTACTGCACCCGCATCATCGGCCTGAAGTCGGGACGTATCACGTTCGACGCTGCCCCCGATGCTCTGGATGACGAGGCGATTGCCGACGTACTGGATCGCGCTTCGGTTCCGGGGGCAGGATAGCCCTGTGCTGAACCGTATCTTGTCTTTCCTCTTCGGAGCCGCTCTGCTGGTTTTCGTCGTCTGGTGCTTCCTCGCGATTGGAACCCAAGTGCATCTCACTAAATATGGGCTGCACCACGGCGGGGACTACTTTGCCAAGCTCTTCCCGCGCTCTCAGGCCGACTGGCGGTACGCCCTGAAGCTCGGGCCTGACCTCTGGCAGCCGCTGATCGAAACGGTGCAGATGGCCGTGGTGGGGACAGTCGCCGGAATGCTGCTGGCATTCCCCGTATCGTTCATCGCCGCCCGGACGGGGTCCGTTCCCGGCCCGGTCATCGCCGTCGTGAAGACTTTCTTAAACATGGCCCGCGCCGTTCCGACCCTGATTTATGCCCTGCTGGTCATCCCTCTCGCGGGGCTGGGAGCGCAAACGGGGGCGATCGCAATTGGGATCGCCACATTCATCTCGCTGGCCAAGCTCTACGCCGAAGCTTTGGAGTCCGTTTCCGTCGGCCCCATCGAAGCTGTGCGCTCGGCAGGCGGCAACGCCCCCCAGGTCTTCGTCTACGCCATGCTGCCACAGGTCTTTCCGCTGTATCTTTCGACGACACTCTACTCGCTGGAATACAACCTGCGCGATTCGTTCGTCGTCGGCATCGTCGGTGCAGGCGGTCTGGGCCAGAAGCTCTCCAATGCCGTCAACCTCTTCGAATGGCTTGATGCCGGGGTGATTATTGCTCTAGTAATCGTGCTGGTGAACATCGTGGATTATTTTTCCTACCGTGTGCGAAAAGTGTTTTCTTAAAGCTTTTTATTATGGAACGAACTAAAATTCTTTTTGCCATCTTATTTGTGGTCGCCGCCTTTGCACTCGTTTTCGTCAGCGTTCGCAGGCCGACTATCGCCGATGCATCGGCAGGGGGCCTGATGGCCGCTGATACGGCCAAATCCGCCCCGGATTTTACTTTGCAGGACTTTCATCTGCGCTCAGAGGCCGCAAAGCAGCCCATTGTGCTGGACTTCTGGGCGACCTGGTGCGGCCCCTGCCGCGAAGAGCTGCCGCACCTCGTGACGCTGTCCAAAAAGTATGCCGGGCGTGTGGCGTTTTACGGCGTCAATTCCAGTGACACGCCCGCAAACATCGCGACCTTCAGTCGCCAGGAGAAAATCACGTTTCCCACGCTCAGTGACTCGGGCCACAAAGTCGCCGCGCAGTACGGGGTGGAAGCGATTCCTCTGCTGATTGTGATCGACACCCACGGCAAAGTCCGCGCCGTCTCCGAAGGCTACGATGAGCAGGTGGAGCAAAATTTGCCGAAGGCTCTAGATGTCGTGCTGGCGGAGAAATAGCCCTGTCGTTTGCCCTCCGGCCCATTCGGGTAACATTCAATCAACAAACGGAGGATTACCCTATGTCTCAGGATACACAAACGAAGCACGCCTTTGAGCACACGGCGAAGATGGAAAAAGAAGCCCGCGAGGAAGCATTGGTTGAGGACGCCACGAATGCCGCCGCGCTGAAGGCGGATAACCATACCGGGCAGGAAAATATGCGGCCCGTCGGCGGCGATTTGATCGAAGCGACGGAAATCAAAGACGTTTACGGTCTGCTACCCAATTGGCACAAAGACGAGCTGCGCCGATTGTCGGTGGTCTCGCGCGGAACACGGTTAATTCAGGGAGAAGTATTCTGCGACTTGCGAACACCGGATCGCGGGGAGCTGGTCGCGCACGGCGAGGAAGAAGTCCATGACGAGCTTCTTGTCCCGAAAAAGGCCGTGGACTATGAGATTTGGAACAAACTGATCGGGAAATCAATCCCCACCTGACAACGTATCGTCAGGAACCAAATATCGTGCCGCCATCTTCTGCGCAGCCTCGGCCACCGCCGCCCGCAGCGGGGCAGGCTCCAGAGCTTCGGCTTGAGCACCGAACGATAAGATCCAGTACACCATTTCTTCGTAACCATGCACCGTGACCCGGAAGATCAGCGTGCCGTCCGGCAGTTTCTCGATCTTCTGGGTTGGGTGCCAGTGCCCCCCGGCGATCCAGGCGGCGACTTCGCGCTCGAAGCGCACCACCACCTCGGTCGGCTCCCCGCCTGCTTGTAATTGCCAGCCCTTATTTAGCCATTCGGCTAGTTCAAAGTCGGCGGGATAGACAAACCGCGACTCCTCCACAACACGCATCCATTTGATACGGTCCAGGCCGAATGTTCGTATGCCCTGACGCAGATGACAGTAGCCGACCAGATACCAGGCACCAATTTTATAAGTCAGGCCATAGGGGTCGACACGCCGCTTCGTCGGTTCAGCCTGAGAACGAGAAAAGTAGGTCATGTCTACGGGGTGGTGGCTGACGATTGCCGACTGCAGGCTCTGATAAGTCTCAACGGAAAAGTCGCGGATGACCGGCAGGCTGACCGAAACACGCTCCCCGGCACGTCGTATCTCAGCGGCGATCCGGCGGGGCAGCACCAGGTCGATCTTCTTCAAAGCGGAGGTCAAAGCCCCTTTGTACGCACCGCCCGCCTGTGCGGCAAAGGCGGTTCCCGCAAGGCGCAGGGCGAGGGCTTCCGGAGGTGTGAAGGAGGTCGGCAGGAACTTCATCTCCGCCAAGCCGAACTTGCCGTTTTTGCGCTTGACCTGGCCCCACTGCCGCAGCACGGCGATGTCGCGCTCGATGGTGGCCCGCGAGACGGTGAAACGCTCTTCCAGTCCGGCGGCGTCCCAGGTGAACGGCTCACGCTCCAAGAGCTGAAGTATCTGGATCAGCCGCGAGAATTGTTCTTCCAGTGTCATAGAGGATTTCTAAATCTCGGTCAGCAAGAGGGCTTCGCCACTCAATGAGATGGTGTAACGGACTTTAAGGACTTCCCCCTCGGGATCCCAATCCTCCATTTTGTCGTTGGAGACAATGGGAGCACCCAAATGCTTCGCCTGACGAAGCAACACTTCATCGGCGACAGTCCCGCCATCCACCAACAAAAGCTCACGGCGACCGATCATCTGACGCAGCACGTCCGGCTCATCAATGAAATAGGGCAGGTTGGCGTCCGCGTAGAGCACCACCGGAAAAAAGCCGCGTTCGCGTAGGAGGCGGCGTATCTCGCGCAGGTTTCGCAGACGCGGTTTACCGTGGATCAGCGACTCCTGGTCGAACCAGGCTACGTTGCTGCCGTCCACGATAGCTGGGCCGCGCGGCTTGCGCTTAAGTGGAACCAGGCGGCTCAGGTCGCTGCCTGCAGCCTGCTCCAGCGCGGCCCAGAGCCGGGTGTATGCCTCGGGATCACTCTTTTCCAGCGATGTCAGAGAGGCGCGGGCGGCATCTACCAATGCCGTGCCGCCTTGATCCATGGCATCGGTCAATATCCGGGCAGTTAGTATCTGCCCCTGCGGATAGCCTTTACTGAGTTTCAGCGGCAGGGGATCGTCCGGGCCGAGAGCACTGGGCGGTGGCATCAGCACTGGCCCGAGCACCGTGTTCGCGGTAACAAGTGTTGTCAGCCAGGCATGCGCGGCCGGATCTGCCCCTTTCAGATGCGTTAGAAGGCGGCGGCCGGATTCGACGGCGGCGTTATCTTCGGGGGAAAGTGCGGACAGGTAACGCCGGGCGTCAGTCTCCGCCCGGTGCGGGCTGCTGACTATTTTCAGCAGTCGGCTCAGAGCATCAGCCGCACTCGGCATATCCCTCCGGGCGATCCAAACCGAAAGCAGGCGGCGGAGCGGCGGAGCCGCCTGGATCAAATCCCCACGCCCCTCCCAGGCCCGGATCGTGATCTCCAGGGCATCGGTGTCGTCCGGATCGGCTTTCAAGACATCGCTTGCCTGGATCTGTGCTTGGTCGAACTTGCTCTTGTCCAGCAGGTGGTAAACTGCGGTTAGCCAGGGCGAAGTCTTCTCCACCCTCTGCTGGGAGGCTGGCCCCGAAGTCCGGGCGGCACTGGCGGGCGGCGGCGAGACTTTATCCTGATTCAGCGCACGGATTAACTGGGCTTCGACCAGCGATTGTTTTTGGGTCTGACGCTCCAGCCTTGCCACGCGCTCCGACAGCTTCTTGAGCTGCCGCTGCGCCTCGTCGCGCTCCGCTTCTGCTTTAGTCCGGACTTTGACCGCTTCGTCGCGCTCTGCTTCAGTGAGGCTCAAGGCTAAACGCGCTTCATCGCGCTCCCGCCGCCGCAAGTCGCGTTCGGCCCGGAGTGTTTCCGACTTATCGGGCCTTGGGTCTGCCGGGAGAGAGGGGAGGGCGGGGGAGGGTGTTTTTTGGGCAGGAGGCGGGGAGACAGCTTCGGCCAGCTCCCGGAGCTTTTTTGCAAGCAGTGCGTCTTTGACCGCCGCCTGAGCGAGTCGGCTTCGGACAAGCGTGTTGCCGTAGCTTTTGGCGTCAGGACGGTAACCGAAGAATGCCCGGCTGACAGCCATCGCGTAGTCAGGATCTTTCAGCAAAGCCAGAATGGCCGCCGCCTTCAGCCGCTCGATCCAGGCCCATGCCTCTTCAGACGTTGTGGTTGGAATGACTTCTTCTGGGATGGCTTCTTCTGATGTTTTCTCTTCCATCTTACACGGCTTCCGCTGTCACCGCCGCCGCCGCCGCCGTCATCATCGGCAGGACACGGTTTGCGGGGCGGCTGCGGGTGGCTTCCGTTACGAGCTGACCGCAGGCGGCGGCGATCTGGCGGCCTCTCTCTTTGCGCTGCGTGACCACGATGCCCGCATTCTCCAAAACTTGCCGAAAGGCGACAATGCGGCCCTGTTCCGGTCGCCCAAACGCTTCCGCGACCGTGGTCGGGTTATACGGAATTACGTTGACCGCCGCGCCCATACCTCGGATCAGCAAAGCTAACTCGCGGGCGTGTTCCGGTTCATCGTTGACACCCTTCAGCAAGACATATTCAAACGTCAGGCGGCGGCCTGTGTGACGGGCATAATTCCGGCAGGAGGTCATCAGGCGGTTCAGGGGATAGGTCTTGTTGACGGGAACCAGCCGGGTGCGCAGCGTATCGTTCGGAGCATGTAAAGAAACCGCCAGCGTAAGCTGCAGGTTTTCCGCCGCAAGCTTATCGATGTTCGGGACGATACCGACAGTTGAAAGAGTGATGTGGCGCATTGCGATCCCGCATTCCGCGTTCAGAATGCGGACCGCTTTCAGCACGGCATCGTAGTTCAGGAGCGGCTCGCCCATGCCCATCAGCACGATGTGGCTGATTCGGCGCGTAGTCAGCGATTGCAGCAGCAGGTATTGGGAGACGATCTCCCCGGCGGTCAAGTTGCGCGTTAAGCCCTGAGTGCCAGTCGCGCAGAATGCACAGCCCATTGGGCAGCCTGCCTGCGTGGAGAGGCAAACCGAAACGCGCTTATCGTCGGGCAGAAGAACGCATTCAATCGGGTGGCCGCCGTCGATCAGTGTCGCCAGGGCTTTGATCGTGCCGTCGTGCGGGTCGGTTTGGGATCGGGTCAGCGCGAGTGTCGGCAGGTCGAACTTCTCGCCCAGGAGCTGCCGCACGTTCTGAGGCAGGTCAGTCATCGCTGCAAAGTCGGCACCGAAACCGCCGCCCATTTCCGGCTGAAGCTTCCGGTAAAGCCACTCGGATACCTGCGATCCGCGGTATGCCGGCAACCCTGCCTCGACCGCCGCCGCCCGAATCTCTTCCGTGTTTTGCCCAATCAGGCTTACACGTATCGTGTCCGTTAAAATTTCATTCACCGTTTAGTATACCCGAATGGGCACGAAGAAGAAAACAATAGCAGAAACGCGCGGTGTCATGGTACAAGTAGAGTATGCCCGCAAATTTGCCGCCATCTTTGAAGCGAAGTGCCAACGGCAGCCGGTCTTTCTGGCGGCGAGGCAGCTTGAGTCATCTCCTGCCGCCTGCCCTTCTGGCGATTTTTTTGCTTGCCCTGGTCTCCCTCGTCACGTTCCATACCTTCGGTCGGTTCACGGAGGATAGCCACTGGGTCGCGCACACCCAGCAGGTGCTGGCAGAGCTGGCTGAGATGCGCTCCAACATGCAGGACGAACAAGCGGCCCAACGCGAATATATTCTGTCCAACGACCCGGCTGCGCAGCGGCTGTTCCAAAACTCGGTCACCTCGGTGGAGGAAGAACGGCGGCATTTGCTGCGGCTGACGGCGGACAATCCGCGGCAGCAGGAAAAACTTCTGCAGCTGTCGGAGCTGACTGGGGAAAGGCGTCGCGGCATCAATCCTTTGGCAAATTTGAACCAGAGCAGATCAGACCAGGAGCCGACGCGGCTACTGCTCGATGCGATGGTGCTGGAAGAAAACCGTCTGCTGCGGCAGCGTGTCCCCGCCGCCGAGGAGGCCGGACAGACAGCCCAAAGACTGGTCCTCCTGGGACTAGGACTGGTAGCTGCGCTTTTACTGCTGCTTGGGACCATGGGTGGGCAGTATCTCTGGGAGCAAAAGCGGGTGGATGCCGCGCTGCGCGTGTCGCAGGACGAATTGGAGCGGCGCGTCTCTGAGAGAACGCACGATTTGGAGGAAGCCGGACGATCACTGGTTGAGCGCGAGCAAAGATTTCGGTTTCTGGCAAACTCGATGCCGCAGATCGTTTGGACGACGCGCCCGGACGGCACCGTCGACTTCACGAACGATCGCTGGCACGAATACACCGGACTGAATGAGGAAGAGACTGGCAACGGCGGCATTCCCCTTGTCGTTCACCCGGAAGATATGCCGACGATCACGGCGCGAACGACTGCGGGAGTGACAGCTGGTCAGCCATACACAATGGAGTACCGGCTGCTCCGCACCGACGGCTCCTACCGATGGCATCTGGCCCGGGTCATCCCCAGCCGCGATGAGACGGGCGAGATCACACTGTGGGTTGGGACCGGTACGGACATTGACGACTATAAGCGGATCACTGAAGCCTTGAATCAATCGCATCAAGTGCTTGAGGAACGCGTCAGTGCGCGGACGGCAGACCTCCAGCTCGCCCGCGACCGTATTTTGGAAAGCGAGACACAGTTCCGGGCCGCCATTGAGGCAATGCAGGATGGGCTGCTGGTCCATGATAAAGAAAAACAAGTGACTCTGTGCAACGGCGTCGCCGAAAAGATTTTGGGGGCCGTCGCCGGCGCACTTGCCGGCTCGAAAACGCTGCAGTCCAGCTGGAAAATTATTCGCGAAGACGGCTCGGATTTTGCTTCGCTGGAGCTGCCCAGCTACTTAGCTCTCACGACAGGGCAGGCACAAACCGCTGTCCTGATGGGCCTGGAATGGAACTCCGGCGATATCACCTGGCTGTCAGTCAGTGCTGCCCCGCTTTGGCATCCTGGAGAAGATGTGCCGTACGCCGCCGTGTCGACATTCAGTGACATTACAGATCGACGCCGCGCGGAGGAAGCCCTGCGCTCGGCGGAAGAAAGCTACCGCAGTATCTTTGAGAACTCCATGGAAGGAATTTTTCAGACGACGCTTGATGGCCGGTTCCGCACCGTCAACCCGGCCCTGGCGCGAATGCTCGGTTATGCGTCGCCCCGCGAAGTCATGGAGCAGATGACGGATATTGCCACCCAGCTTTATTACACGCCTGAAGGGCGCGAACGCCTGATGACGCTTCTGTTTGCAGAAGAGAAAATTGCCGGATTTGAAGTCGAGTTCAAGCGGCGTGACGGCAGTGGTCTCTGGGTCTCACTCAATGCTCGCCTCCACCGCAGCAGCCAGGGCGACGTGGAGTTTGTTGAGGGCACGATGCAGGACATTACCGAACGGCGCGGCGATGAGCAGCGGATGATCGACTATAACGTCGTCCTGGAGTTTCAAAAGGTGGAGCTTGAGAAGACGAATTCCGAGTTGGCACGTGTCAACCGTCAGCTCGAAACGTTGGCGACGCTCGACGGGCTGACCGGACTCAAAAATCACCGTGCGTTTCAAGAGCGTCTTCGCGAGGAATTCGACCGTGCCCGTCGCTATATCCTGCCGCTCTCGCTAGTTATGGTGGATGTCGACAAGTTCAAAGACTACAACGACACCTACGGCCACCCTTCCGGCGATGAGGTATTGCGCCGCGTGGCCCGGATCCTCGAGTCGTCCGTCCGGGACTGCGATTTCACGGCTCGGTACGGCGGAGAAGAATTCGTCCTGATACTTCCCCAAACCGACAGCGACGGTGCCTTTGCCATTGCCGAGCGCTGCCGGGCGACTATCGAGCAAGCGGTCTGGGAGGAGCGTCCGGTCACGGCGAGCTTTGGGGTCGTGTCGCTCTCCCTTTCCCAAAACGACATTCTTCGCAGCGAAGATCTGCTGGCCGGAGCCGACAATCTGCTTTATGTCGCGAAGGCAAACGGGCGGAATCAAGTCGTGCGCAGCCAGTCCGCGCAAAGTGATGACCCCGCGGCGGGTTCGCGCCGAGAGCTGAACTTACTGTGCTGAATTCGAGCCGTTGTCGTCACGCATATAGTAGCCGAGTTCAGCCAAAAGGTCGCTTGGATCGGTATCGAGAAATTGGGAAATCGCCTGAATAAAATCTGCGGATGGGGCGGCGGTCAGAGGCTGTGTGCCCTCAAGCATCTCTGCTTCGTTGTTCATCGATGTGCTCCTTCGCGGCAATGCGTTTTTTGTGTTTTTGACAAAACCTACACTTTATACCCCATTTTTCCGATTTTCCGGTATAATTTTTGCATCTGTGAATGCGATTATTGACAATCAAAAGCAGCGGCTGGCTTTTCGTGTTCGGGAGTACCTTCAAGCCGGGGCGATCCGCGCTCGGTTCGCGGTCGGCTATCTCTTTCTGGAGGGGCTTACGCCGCTGAAATCGGAAATCGAGCGGCTGGAGTCGGTGGAAATTCTCATCGGCAATGTCGTCAACCGGCTGACCGAGGAACAGGTGCGCGAAGAGGCTGCGACGCGGCAGCGGGGTGGGGAAGAATGGGTGCGTCCGCAGGAAGATGTTGCGGCGACTCTGCGCGATACCCACGACCGGGCGGCGGTCGAGACGGCACTGAACCTGCGCAATACTCTGGAAGCCCTGCCTCGTACGGCCGAAAACCAGGCACTCATGCTCGGCCTCGCCCGCGCCGTGGCGCAGGGGCGTCTTAAAGTGCGCGTCTATACGCAGGGCCGCATTCATGCCAAGCTGACGCTCATCGATTATCCTGCCGGAAGTTCTTACGCGCCGGGGCTGGCCGTGGTTGGGTCAAGTAATCTGACTCTAGGCGGCGAAGCGTATCCGACGGAGCTGAATGTGGTGGTCTCAGATCGGGAGAGCGTCAAAGCCCTAGAGGACTGGTATGCAAAGCTCTGGAACGTGTCTCAGGACTTTCACCGGGAGCTGTTCGAGGAGCTGGGCCAGTGCTGGGCATTAGCCTGAACACGAGGCTCAGGCAGCACGCATCCGGGACTGAGGCGTCAAACGCAGCGGATCCCCGGGAACTGAGGCAGGTTCCTCCGGCAGGTCGTCATCGAGCCAGCGAGAAGAAGCAAATCGCTCCTCGAACATCAAGTTGTCCTTCGCAAAATCAATGCGGAAATTGTCCGATAAGACTTCCGCCTGCGCTGGCGGAATTAACATAAGCGGCTGTTTCATACGACCTCCTCGTCGTCTGTGAGCCAGAGAGAAACATAAGAATTCGGCAGCACTGCCGGTTTCCCCTGTATTGTACACTTTTTCGTACTGACTTTTCCACATTTGGCGGCTTTTTTCAGTATCGGCTGAAAATAGTTCGAACAGTAGTCCTTTTTTATGACACCGAACATTCTTGTCCCCGATTCCCTGTCCCTAAACACGCTGCCGCGCGGAGCGACTGTTCTCCTGCTCGGTGGCCGAGATACGGGCAAGACGACCTGGATCCTAGAAACGGCTCAAACACTGACGGCTTCGGGCAAAACGGTCGGCCTGCTCGACTGCGACCTCGGCCAGAGTGAGATCGGCCCGCCCGGCACGATCGGAGCGGCACTCGCCGCTCCGGGCAAGCCGCTGCGCTCCTTGCGGGACCTTCCCCCCCTGGCGGAATACTTCGTTGGCTCCACGTCCCCCAACCGCCATTTCTTGGAAGTCTGCGTGGGCGCCGTCCAAATGGCGAGAGTCGTGCGTAAGCAGCGGCCGGATATTCTTCTTGTTGATACCGACGGTCTGATCGGCGGCCCGGCGGGACGCGCCTACAAACACCAACTGGCGGAACTGCTCCTGCCCCAGGCCATCGTTGCACTCGCCCGGGGCGATGAATTGGAGGCTCTGCTGAGTGCCTTTACCCGGCGCGACACGCCGACGCTCTGGCGCGTGCGCGTCAGCGAAGCCGCTGGCCGCAAGTCCACCGCCGCACGGGCCACGCGCCGCACTGCCCGCTTTTTGACTGCGCTCGACGGCTCCCAGTCTTTGCAGTTCTCTCTGGACGATGTCGCTCTGCTAGGCACTGGGCTAGGCCTGGGAACACCGCTGCCGCATCATTTGCAGCAGTTTATCGGCCAGTCTCTGAAGCGGCCAGTGCTGCATGCCGAGCAGATCCCCGGTGAGGGCCTTTACGTCGTTACCCATGGCGATGGCTGGGACACTTCAGGTCTTGCGGCAGTGGAAAGCTTCTTTAACACTAAAAGTATGACGATTGTCGCGGCGCAAAAGTTCTCCCAGTTGCTGGTCGGCCTCCAGGCATTGAGCGGAGCTTTGCTGGGCCTAGGCCGCATCGAGCGCATCGACTTTGCCCGAAGAACGCTGACGATCCAGTCTCCCTGCCGCAAGCCGCGTGCCGTGGCCCAGATCCGCTTCGGCAGCCTGCGCCTCTCTGCCGACGGGGGAGAGCTAGGCGAGACCAGGTCAGGCGAACTATGAATTCTCCTCGCGTTAAATCGCACCGGGCTTATCTCGACGGCATCCGCGCCCTCGCCGCTCTCTGGGTCGTTCTGTCGCACCTGTGGATCGGGGAATTCGGACTCTCGGCACACTTGGGTCTGCTCGGCGCACTCACCAACTGGGCACTTTACAGCCACCTCGCCGTAGATGTTTTCATCGTGCTGTCCGGCTTCTGCTTGATCCTCCCTGTCGCCCAGGCTGACGGCTTCCTGAAGGGTGGGACACTGGCCTTTTTCAAACGCCGGGCGCGGCGAATTCTGCCGCCCTACTACGCGGCACTCGTGCTGAGCGTTGCCGTGTTCGCGCTGGTTCACGCGATAGCGAACAAGCCACTGCATATTTCTGTGCTTGCCCTGGCGGCGAACGTATTTCTGCTTCAGGACATTTTCCTGCCGCTGAACGTTTTCAATGGCCCCTTCTGGAGCATCGCCGTGGAGTGGCGTATCTACTTTCTTTTTCCCCTGCTGGTGTGGGCAATGGCACGGTGGGGATGGGCGGCAGTTCTGCTGGCGGCGGCTCTGCTGAGTACGGGCTTGACTGCCGCGCTGTTTTGCTGGCATCCCGAGATGATCCTCGCCTGTCCCTGGTATTTGTTTCTATTCACTGGGGGGGCGTGGGCGGGATTCCATTCTGAGCGAGGCGCTATGGAGACTACCTCGCCGCGCGGCTGGCAAGCACTGGCAGGCGTGTCGGCAGCGGCGTTAGGCTGGCTGTTGTGGCTGCATCCTGTGACCGAGAAGGGGGGTGCGGACTTTGGGCTGTATATGCCGTGGATCGACGCCGCTGCCGGTCTGCTGACCGCCTCCTGCCTCTTCTTAATGGGGCAATGCCGCCGCCCCGTGCCAGTGATTTCCTGGCGGCCCCTGGTACGATTGGGCACCTTCGCGTACTCTTTGTACCTCACCCATATGCCGCTGCTGACACTTGTTCGTCGCACGCTGGCACTCTGGATTCCAGTGGAAACGCCCTCACCGGAACGCCTCGGACTGACGGCAGCGGCTCTGCCCCTGGTATTCATCCTAGCCTACGCATTTTTCCTCGTGTGTGAGCGGCCTTTTCTCCGCAGACCTCTCCCTCAGACCGTCCCCGGAAATATGCCGAGTTCATCCATGGACGCGGCCGGCGGATTGGCGGGAAGACCGAACAAATAGCCCTGCAGGAAGTCCGTTCCCGCCTCTCGGCATAAATGGAGCTGGCCCGGAGTTTCAATGCCCTCTGCAATCACGGCAATTCCGAGTGACTTTGCCTGCGACACGATCAAATCCATCTTCTGCCTTGCCTCTTTTTCCAGTTCCGCGCGTACCACTAAATCGCGGTCGATTTTCACGAAATCCGGCTGGAGTGCCGTGAGATACTGCAGGCTGGAATAGCCCGCTCCCATGTCGTCAACCGCGGTTCCGACACCATGCGTTCGGTAATATTCCAAAATTCGCTTCAGCTTCTTCAAACTGGGGATTTGCTCGGTTTCAACGACCTCAAATACCAGCCGCGGTAGGGGCACCGCGTTTTCTTGTGCGGCTTCCATTGTCGTTCGCAGGCAGATTTCGGGATCGTAAATTGTGTTCGGCATGAAATTGATGAACAGGCGGCCTCGCATCCCTGGATGCATAGCGGCCTGCCGCAGGGCCGTCTTGCGTGCCTGCTGATCCAGAATATGATGCAGCTCAAGCTGGTTGGCGGCATCAATAATCATGCCTGCCCCGTAAACCTCGCCGGTCTGCGGCTGACATGCGCGGATCAATGCTTCGTGACCAAACACGCGTCCCATGTTTGCGTCAACGATCGGGTGGAACAGACTAAACAGCCAGTCTTCGGTCAGAGCATGCCGCAGCCATTGAAGATCGTCGTGCGCTTCCTGAGTCTGCCCTATGCTGTGATTTTGAGTCGACATCTCACACCTGCGGCAGCTGCCTTTTAGGGCGGCACAGACGGTTCGGGTTTGTTCAATAGTGACACTCATGGGTTCACTTTCAAAGCATCAATGACGGTTGAATTCTGCCGAAGGGCATATTTACTTGTTGGCATTTCTCTCGAATTATTTAGAGGAAATTATTCTCGCCAACGCGAACTTTCGCTTGATACAACAGTTCAACCAAAACGATACGTATGAAGCGAAGGAGCACTCAAAGCAATGGCTACTTACACCCCTCAAAAATCCGACAAGTTCACGTTCGGACTTTGGACCGTTGGCAACCCTGGAGTCGACCCCTTCGGCGGAGCCGTCCGTACGCCCGTGACGCCCGTCGAGCGTGTCCGCAAGCTGGGAGAGCTGGGTGCCTACGGCGTCAACCTGCACGACAATGACCTGATCCCCTTCGGTGCGTCGGCCACTGAGCAGGATGCCATCGTCAAAGAGTTTCAATCCGTCCTTGCGGAGAGCGGTGTCGTTTGCGCTATGGCGACGACGAATCTCTTCTCCCACCCCGTGTTCAAAGATGGTGCGTTTACGTCGAACGATCCCAAAGTTCGTGCCTTTGCCCGGCAGAAAGTCATGCGCTCCATTGATCTGGGCGTGGAGCTGGGCGCCCCGATCTATGTCTTCTGGGGCGGGCGCGAGGGGGTCGAGATCGAAGCCTCCAAAGACCCCGTGACGGCGGCCAAGCGTTTCCGGGATGCCCTAGACTTTTTCACCGAATACGTGCTGGACCAGGGCTACGACCTGAAGTTCGCCCTGGAAGCGAAGCCCAACGAGCCGCGCGGGGACATCTACCTGCCGACCACCGGAGCCATGCTCGGCTTTATTTCGACCCTGGCCCATCCGGAGATGGTCGGTGTGAACCCAGAGTTCGCGCATGAGACCATGGCGGGCCTATCGTTCTACCACGCCGTTGCCCAGGCTCTCGAAGCGGGAAAACTGTTCCATATCGACCTCAACGGCCAGAAGCCAGGCCGCTACGACCAAGATTACCGATTCGGCCAGGAAGACTACAAACAAAACTTCTTCTTAGTCAAGCTGCTCGAAGACTATGGCTACGACGGCCCGAAGCACTTCGACGCTCATCCCCTGCGAACCTCCGATCCGGACGATGTCTGGGAGTTCGCCAAAGGCTGTATGCGGACCTACTTGATCTTCAAAGACAAGGCGGCCCAGTTCAACGCTGACCCGGAGATCCAGGCGATCTGGCGGCAGATCAGTGTCCGTGACGCTGTCCTCGACCCGATTCTCGACGGCAAGTACAGCCCGCAGAACGCACAGACTTTGAAGAGCCATGCATTTGATGCCGACGCCCTAGCCGCACAGAAACTGCCGTACGAGAAGCTGGATCAGCTCGTATTCGATCTTCTGCTCGGAGTCCGCTGAAGCTAAACCCACCACCGAAGGTCTCAGATCAGAGAACACCTCTGCCCAGGAGAAAATCATGCGCACATCTACTTTCTTCACCGCCGCTCTGACGCTGCTTTCAGCCTCGGCATTCGCCGCACCGGACACGGCCCTGACCATCTACAACCAGAACTTCGCCGTCGTTCGCCAGACCGTGCCGCTCGACCTCAAGGTCGGAATCAACCATGTTACCGTCAGTGATCTCACCTACCATCTGGAACCCGACTCGGTCGTTCTGCGCGATCCGTCGGGCAAGCGGCTGCTGCAGGTCCGGGAGCAGAACTACCGGGCCGATCCCATCTCCCAGGACCTGCTGCTTTCGCTTTATGAAGGCAAGACGATCGACTTCCAGGTAACACGCGGCGAGCAGACCACACTGGTGCCGGGCAAAATCGTCCGCAGCGGCTACGTGCCGCATCGCGACGCCTACTCGACCTTCGGCCCCGCCTACCAAATGTCGCAGCAAGCGTACGGAAATGAACAGCCGATTATTCAGGTCGCTGGGAAGCTGCAGTTCACGCTGCCCGGCGTCCCTCTGTTCCCTTCCCTGTCCGATGACAGCATCCTACAGCCGACCCTCGACTGGCAGGTGATCACGGATAAGGCCGGACCGGTCGCCGCCGAGCTGGCCTATGTCACCGGCGGCATGACCTGGAAAGCGGCCTATAATGTCGTCTCCCCCGAAGTCGGCAGCACGCTCGATCTCACCGGCTGGGTGACGATGGACAACGAAAGCGGCCGGGCTTTTTCAAATGCCCGCATCAAGCTCATGGCCGGGGATGTGTCCAAAGTGCAGGATAACCCAAATAATCTGTACCAATCAGTCGGTCGCCTGTACGCCGCGAAGTCGTATGACAGTAGTCCTGCCGTCACCGAGAAAGCTTTTGACGATTATCACTTGTACTCGCTGGCAAACCCGACGACCCTGCGTGACCGCGAAGTCAAGCAGGTGGAGTTCACCCGCGCCGCCAACGTGCCCTCCAAAGTCATCTACGTCTACGACGGCGTCCAAATTGACGCCAATCAATACAATGGATACGACTACAACAACATTCGCAATACCCCCCAGTACGGCACCCAGTCGAACACCAAAGTCTTCACCGTGCGCGAGTTCGTCAACTCCACCGCGAACGGCCTCGGCATCCCGCTGCCCAAGGGCCGCATGCGCTTCTACCGGCGAGATACTGACGGGCAATTAGAGTTCATCGGCGAAAATGATATCGACCACACGCCAAAAGATGAGACCGTGCGTGTCTACACCGGCAACGCCTTCGACCTGACCGGAGACCGCAAGCAGACCAATTACAAGCTCGACCAGCAGAATTCGTTTATCGATGAAAGCTTCGCGATCTCTGTACGGAACCATAAGACAGTCCCCGCCGAAATCCGGGTCGTCGAGCACCTGTACAGAGGGCCGAACTGGGCGATCTCCGCCAAAACCGCCGCGTTTCTGAAGACCGATGCCCACACGCTCGAGTTCCGTGCGACCCTGGCACCGAATGAGGAGCGGACAATTAACTACACGGTGCACTACACATGGTAAAAAGTGCCGCCACGCTTCTGATGCTGGCAGTTGTGCTTTGTGCCGGGGTTCACGCGCAGGCTCCTATGCATGTCACACCGTCTGCCCTGACGGCACAGGACAGCGGCGGCACAATCTGGGGGGCAGGGGACCAGGAGGGCGGCACGATCTTTCGCTGGCATGAAAAGGGAGGCTGGCAGGCGTATGACCTGCCGGAAACCAAAGGCCTCACACCGAGCACGATCATTCGAGGAGACAACGGCGCGGTTTACGTCCTCTGGTTGCCCCAAAACCAGGCCCCGGGGGACGTGCTGATTACAATGCATCGCGGCTCAGTTTCGCGCGTTCTGGCTCGGTTCCCCGCGGCGGCGACCAGCTATGCTCCGTATGGCGACATGCACCTTTGGGCCGGGGTGAACGGCGATGTCTGGGTCGCGGGGAGCCTGAGCGTTCTGCGGCGCATCTCGCCCGCAGGGGTAATAACCACCTACCCGATCAAACCGGAGCAGAGGCGCGGTACACTGCCTGCGCCGGACTATTCGCTGTGTTCTCCCAACGGCTCGGTCGTCGATGCACAGGGCAGACGCTGGTTCTGGCAATCCAGCAATAGTTGGTTCGGTAATGATACGACGCTCCGGGGTGTGCTCATTTGGGATGGACAGCAGCTGTCTTATCATGCGACGCTACCGGGTATGCCCGATCAGCCGATTTCGCTGATAGAGAGACTGGATATTACTCATCTCTGGGTCGCACTGATCGGGCCTTATTGGGCTAACAATGCACCGCCTCTCCCCAGTGGATTATATCGTCTGGACACACGGACCCTGGAATCTGTTTGTGAAACGCCGCGGAAAAAGCTGTCCGCACGAGAAAATTGGTTCCTCGACTCCTCCCTGATGAATGTTAGAAATATCTTTCGCGCTCATGGGGATTGGTACGCTGTGGACTGTCCGACAATGAATGGATTGCCGAAGTCGCTCTGGCGCAGACAAGGGACAGCGCGATGGAATAGGCTCACGACCCTTGGAAAAATAGGGGGATATGACTACCCCACCGATAAATTCCCATTATTTGAGACCCCCCTGGGAACCTGGTTAGGGACGCGTGACGCTTCCTATTTCCTCCCATTAAAGCAAAAGCCTCCAATCCTGGTGGATTGGCAGCGCGATTGGACCCATCCACTCTCTATCTTCTACAAACTGCCGTCAGGACGTCTCTTTGCGGTGGGCTCTGAGAAGACGAACCCGACTTTCTTGCCGTCCTCACCCCCTCCGGCACGCACACCGCCAAATGGATTTGACAAAGGTGTGAAAGGTTTTCGCGATATTATGCCTGGTATATTTGCGGACGGGCATCGCCATCTGTGGATGACGGGGCATTATCAGACTTATGGCTTTCCACTCGAGGAGTGGGACGGACGCCGGTGGCGGATACATATCGCCCCCAACTCAAAGCACCGAGTTCCTGGGATCACGATACAGGGGCTGCTGGCTGGAGATACAAAGGGCCGAATATGGCTCACGAGCCAGACCTGGATCCCGCCGACTGCACCTTCCGATGGAATCACGATTTATGACCCGGAACGCAATTCCTGGTCGAGCTACTCCACTCCCGCCGATGCCCTGCAAACCTCAGCCTCACTGCCCAGTGTGACGCTGGTACCCCTCCATAATGTCTACTTGTCGATGCGGCTTAGTGGAGATGGGAGGGCGGTTTATTCCGAAGGAGAAAAAGTCAGCCTATATGACGGTCACAAGTGGATCCGCTGGTCATGCAATCAGATTGAGCAAGGCTATGGCTATGAAAGCTCCCCGGGTGTACCGGAGCTTCTTACCATCGGGACAACAAAGGTGCTGAGAATAAGACTTAACGGCGGCTCTTGGTCCTGGACCGAAGTGGACGGCTGGCGGAAAGTGGGGAGGATACCTGATCCTTCTCCTGTGTACCCTCCCGGCGGCCCAAAAGTTCTCTATTCATCCCCATGGCTTTTCGGATACCAGCCCCTGCCCACTGATACCGATGGGGCAAGCTGGGTGAGAGCCGAAGGCACGATCTACAAGTATTGGCGCGGTCTCTGGACAAGCCATTTAAGCCTCAACGAGCCTGGCTCGCCGTTTCGTGATGGGCGTCCGGTCGAGCAAGTGTTCACCGACTCACGTGGGAAACTGTTCTTCATGACACGCCCCAACGGGCGATTTGAGCTTGTCTCCTGGATGCCCCCGACACCGGCGAAAACTCCCGCCCCGACAATCCATGTCGTCCCGCGCGATCTCGAATCGGTTAAGCTAACGTTTGCGGCTTCCCAGCAGCTTGGAAACAAACTCCGCTGGCGTCTGAACGGTGGGGAGTGGAAAGAAGCAAAGATGACCCTGCTCACCGAGCTGCCGCTGGGCGATTATCGCGTGGAGGCATTGTTGATCGATGCGTCTTTGCAGCCTGTCTCCCCGCTCTCCTCAGCGGCTTTCACGATTCGCCCCGCCGCCCCGCAGCAGGTCAGCGGCTGGGTGAAAGCACTCATGTTCGGTGACGACAAGGCGCGTAATCGTGCCGCCGCATGGCTGGTCAAGCAGGGTGACAAGTCACTCACCCCCTTGAAGGCAGCTCGGCCTGGGGCCTCGGAGATTGGGCAGTGGTGGATAGACTCCGTGACCCAGCAGATTGAAGCGGTCAAAACACCTGCCGAGCCAGGGCTGTGAGACTCACTGATGCCGACAACGAACCGTTCACGGCCATAGGTATCAGGATGATTCCAATATCTGGTCCATGGCGTATCAAGCCCCAAATTTCAGTCCTGTAGCGTACTAACTATGCTTAAAATGCCAATCGCACGGGTAAAATCTGAGTGTGATACTGCGTCTGATGCTCGAGCTGCCGGAAGACTTGGCCTACGTTCGAATTACGCGAGTTCTTGGACGTGCCCTGCTGGAACATCTTCAGGCGGAGAAACAGGATATCGACGATGTCGAGACGCTGGTCGGCGAGCTGTGTTCGAATGTACTGCGGCATGCCCAGTCGAATGCCAGCCGTTTTCAAGTCACTCTGGAATATCATAGCGATTTTGTGACCGTCACTGTCAAATATCAGGGGGCCGGGTTCTCCCTCGCGGATGTGCCCCCGGCAGGGACGGCACGTGCGGATTTCGGCGGCGGTGAGCGGCTGGGCGGATTTCGGCGGCGGTGAGCGGCTGGGAGGATTTGGGATGCAGCTCATTCACAGCCTTTCAGACAATCTGGTGTTTCACCGGACGGACCCGCATGGAATGACTGTCTGCGTGGAAAAAAAGCTGCACTACCGCTCGGAAAATGCAGCGAGTGCGGTGGCACGGCTCAATAATGCCGACGGGCAGGCACATATCACGCTGGACTAGAGCATTTTAGAGGACAAACACCCCGGCTTGCTGCATTACCAATGCAGCAAACTGGGGCGTTTATTCTCGCTGATGTCGTCCGACCTAGAAGCCGGGCAGGGGAGCGGTCGCTTCGCGGCGGACGGCTCTCAGTGCGCTCGGGTCCAGGTTCAGGGCACGCAGGATAGTCGGTGCGACCTGCATTGTCTCGACGGATGATTTTAGTACGGCCCGGTTGAGCTGCGGATTTGCCAGCAGCAGAGCAACATGCGTATCGGTCTCATTAAAGCCGCCATGCTCGCCCAGCTTGCTGCCGCCGGTGTAGATGACGCCGAACTCCGGCAGGACGATAATGTCGGGGGTACGCGAGTCGTGCAGCGGATCTGGGAAGATCAGCTTGAGTGCTTCCCCGGAAATGATCTGCTGGCTGTGGATTGCGCCTGCGTTCTGTTCCAGGGCGTCAACTGCCTCTTCAGTCACACTCTGGTCCTGAAGCCAGAGAAGAGCGACATCGTCCGTCGTCTTCTGGGCAATCAGGTTCGGCTCAATGCCGTTCAGAATTGTGTCGTAAGCCCCGTCATCCGCTCCCTGCCGCTTGGCCGGGTCGATAGGGGACTGTCCATGCTTTGCCGTGACAATGATCAAGGTCGAGTTCAGCAGCCCCTTTTTCCCTAGGGCCGCCACCATGAGGCCGAGCGACGCATCGGTATGGTCCAGTGCGTCCTGAAGCAGGGGACCGGGCGTGGCCTGGGCGTCCAGATACCCGCCGATTTTACCGGTCAGCGGATCGCTGTCGTTTCCTGCGGCGGCGGCAGGCTCTTTAGCCAGCTTCTGCCCGACACTGATCTGCTGAAAGTTCATGCCGAAGAGTGCCGGCACTCCGACATTCTTTCGTCCCGTATGATCTTTGCCGTCGATCTCGTTGAGAACAGCCCTGACCTTCAAATCGTCGTACGCTTCGGTGAGCTTGACGCTTTTGTTCGTGCTGACAAGCTTCACCCCAGCCGGAGCATCGGAGGCATCCACGACTTTACCGCTGACGACACCGATATTGGCGGCGATCTCCGGCGTGTACAGATCATCCACGCCTTTACCCGATGGGCCGTTCACGAGGTCATAAGCGAAATGCTTGTCGCTCCAGGCGGTCCGCAGCCCGGCATCTTTGGCGACCTCGAAGATCGTATTGACTCGCAGGTAGCTGTGCGGGAATACGGGCAGACCAGTGCGGAATGTTCGCGGGAGTTTGCTCGGATCGATTCCGCCCCCGCCATTGAGCAAAGTGCTGTCCTTCTCAATCGACTCGTCGTAAAGGACGTTTGTGCCCGGATAGTTGCCCAATCCAGAGGCAACGGGCGGGAGCAAGTTGCGGTCGTAGGAATTGTCATAGTACACGCCCGTCGAAACGGGAGTCCCTCCAGTGATCAGTGCCAGCAGACCGGGAAACGAGTCAGACGGCTTAGCCGTGTTGGCGTTCGTGTAAGTGACACCGATGCCGCTGAGCTGCCCCAGCGTGGAGCTGGGGTGGAACTTGACATAGTTTGCTAAGTCGACGGCATGAAAGCCGTCGAGGCTCAATAGCAGTACATGTTTGATGGCACTTTTCTCGCTGCTGTGCGAGAGTGCAGGCTGCTGCGCCTGTGCAGCGTGACTGAGACCGGTCAGGCCGACAAGGCCTGAGGCGACGAGCTTAGTTCTGAGCTTCATGGTAATTCTCCTTTGTCCGCGCTGAGATGGTCCCAGTATAAGACGCGCGTGTTAAGCGAATGTTAAGCCTGTGTTAAATTTATGTTAAGCCTCGATCTTCTCCCGGCTACGGGCATCGTTGTTGACAGCTTCGGCCCTGCATCGGGTATACTGAACGGAAAAGTTTAAGAGGTAACAACGCTTGGAACAGACCATCACGCTGGGAGGCAACAAAAAAGCACGCCGCGTTTACGGCTTCGATGAAGTAGCCCTGGTTCCGTCCGCGCTTTCCGTTGATCCGCGCGATGTCGACACGAGCTGGACACTCGGCCGGCACCGTTTCGCAATTCCCATCGTCGCGAGTGCGATGGATGCCGCTGTGAACCCCCGCGTTGCCGTCGAGATGACCCGTCTCGGCGGCTTTGCTGTCCTGAACGCCGAGGGTATTCAAACGCGGTATGAAGATGCCGAAGGCATTCTCGAGGAAATCGCGCACTCACCCGCGGAAGGCATCATTGAGGTGATGCAAAAGCTCTACTCAGCTCCCGTCCGTGACGATCTTGTGGCGAAGCGCGTCCAGGAAATCAAAGCAGGGGGCGGCTTCTGCGCCCTGGCCGCCATTCCGCCGACCGCCCCACGCATTGCCGCCGTCGCCGCCGAGGCCGGGGCGGATTTGTTCGTCGTCGCTTCACAGGTCGCGACTGCCCGCCACTATTCGACCCATTCCGAGGCCGTGGACCTAGCTCAGTTCTGCCGCGACTCTCCGATTCCCGTGGTCGTCGGCAACTGCGTCTCTTTCGGGGCGGCCACCGAGCTGATGGAAGCGGGGGCATCGGCCCTGCTCATCGGAGTTGGCCCCGGCGCGATCTGCACAACACGCACGGTGCTGGGTGTCGGAGTCTCCCAGGTGACGGCGGTAGCGGACTGTGCCGCAGCCCGGGATGCTTTTCAGACACGCACGGGCCGCTACGTCCCGATCCTGGCCGACGGCGGCATCAAAAACGGCGGAGACTTCGCCAAAGCCATCGCCGCCGGAGCCGATGCCGTCATGCTCGGCTCCTCCGTGGCCTCGTCCTCCGAAGCCCCCGCCCCTGGTTATTCCTGGGGAATGGCGATGTCGAATGCCGATCTGCCGCGCGGCACGCGCATCAAAGTCAGCATTTTAGGCACCCTGCGCGAGATTCTGCTCGGCCCCGCCCATAAAGATGACGGCACCATGAATCTGGTCGGAGCCTTGCGACTCTCCATGGCGACCTGCGGGGCAAGAACCATCGCCGAAATGCAGCAGGCAGAGATGGTAGTCGCGCCGCAGATCGGTACCGAAGGCAAGTCCATGCAGCGTGCCCAGCACGTCGGGCAAGGACGGTAACTATTCATGGAGACATGGCGTGAGGACTCGTCAGCCATGAGTGAAAAAGAGATTGTGGAAATCGTTGCTCGTTATCTCAAGGATAAGCATCCCGGTGGCGCGACTTTAGAAGCACTGGCGCAGGGCGTTCGGCATGAACAGGGTTGGTGGTATGTTCCCGTTCGTCCCTCCTTTGAGCCGCCGCATCGATATAAGTATTACGAAGCCCTCGCCGACATTGAGGGAGCACTGGAGGATGCGGAGCATTTGACAGTTCTCTCGCTGCCGACATTTCCAGCGTCAAAAAGTTGGGACCGGACGCGAAATTGTCACTCTGCCCTCAAAACGTCCTGCTGCCGAAGCGGAAGAAAATCAGCTTCAGGCGGCACAAGGTGTTTAGCGCGAATAGATGTGTAGGGCAAGTTCGCGATTTATGGCTGGGATAAGGAAGTGAGAATTATGCAGACCGCGGCGGACGATTTACAATTGAAAAATGCCTTAAAATCCGCGTTCATAGAGGTTTTACAGGAGCGGCCTGATTTGATTCGAGATGTACTGGAGGAGACGCTCGAGGATATTGCCCTAGTACATGCCATCGAAGCAGGCAGCAAAACCGGGAATGTCAGCCGCGAAGAGATATTTACATTATTGAGACGATCCGAATGACCGTTGAGTTTCGGTCTAGTTTTGCCCGTGATTTGAAGACCATTCGGGAGGCGGATCTTCGCGACCGAATACAAGCAGTCATTCAAGGGGTTGAACAAGCTGGACTTATGAACGACATCCCAAACCTCATCAAACTAAAAGGCGGCGGCAACTATTATCGTATCCGGGTAGGCGACTACCGGATCGGTCTGATTATCACAGGAAATATCGCTTCTTTCGTGCGATGTCTCGACCGAAGCGAAATATACAAAAGTTTCCCCTAATGGATCGCCAGGTTCCACGATTGATGGTCTACTTATGAAAAAAACAACACGCAAATTTGCGAAAACGAACCGGGGTAACGCTCCAGCAGGATGGGGTATTTTATGTCATTGACCCCGCAGCATCAAGATCAGCCTGTGCTGACCAATTACGCGCCCGGCGACGCCGCTGGAGAAGGTGTCACACCGCCCGAGCTGGTGCTGGTGCTGGACTTCGGAGCGCAGTACACACAGCTCATTGCCCGGCGCATTCGGGAGTGCCATGTCTACTGCGAAATCCTGCCTTACGACACGCCGCTGGACGTTATCAAAGCCCGAGAGGCGGTTGGCCTGATTCTGTCCGGCGGACCGTCGTCGGTCTATGATGAAGGGGCACCGCAGATCGATAAAGCCATCTATGAGCTGGGCCTGCCGATTCTAGGCATCTGCTACGGGATGCAGGCGATGGCGCACGACCTCGGCGGCAAAGTGTCGGCGGCGACTCTGAAAGAGTTTGGCAAAACGCAGCTGACTGTGCTGGATCCCTCCGTGCTCTTCGAGGGCCTGAATACGGATCTGGTCTGCTGGATGAGCCACGGCGACACGGTGGAGGAGGCTCCGCCCGGCTTCACCGTCTCCGCTTCTACGGAAAGCTGCCCGGTGGCGGCAATGGTGGACACCAAGCGCAGATTTTACGCCGTCCAGTTCCATCCAGAAGTGGTGCATACACCCTGGGGCACGGAAGTTATTCGCGGCTTTGTCGAGAAGGTCTGCGGGACACGAGGTCTCTGGCAGATGGAAAGCTTTATCGATCAGCAGGTGCGCCTTATCCGGGAACAGGTCGGCGAGCACCAGGTCGTCTGCGGCCTCTCCGGCGGCATTGATAGCTGCACTGTCGCTGCCCTGGTGCATAAAGCCATTGGCGATCAGCTCGTCTGCATTTTTGTGAACCATGGTCTTCTGCGCAAAGGCGAAGCGGAAGATGTCCAGCGCAAATTTGCGGCGGCGTTCAATATCAACTTGATCACTGTAGACGCCGAAGAGCGATTCCTGCGCCGCTTGGCCGGGGTGATAGACCCGGAGCGAAAGCGCCTGATTATCGGGGAAGAGTTTGTGCGCGTTTTTGAGGAAGAGTCCTGCAAGCTGAAAAACGCGACTTTTTTAGCACAGGGAACTCTCTATCCTGACGTCATCGAGTCCGGCACGGGGAAAGCGGCCAAGATCAAGACGCACCACAATGTCGGCCTGCCCGAGGACATGAACTTCAAGCTGGTCGAGCCGCTGCGCTTTTTGTTCAAAGACGAAGTCCGCGCCGTCGCCGAAGAACTGGGTCTGCCCACGGATATGGTCTGGCGGCAGCCCTTCCCCGGCCCCGGCCTGGCGATTCGGATCACCGGCGAAGTCAATAAAGAGCGCCTGGACCTGCTGCGCTCCGCCGACTGGATCATCATTGACGAGATCAAGCGGGCCGGACTCTATCGCAAGGTCTGGCAGTCCTTCGCCGTGCTGAT
>JANXNV010000289.1 GCA_025353925.1 Armatimonadota bacterium | reverse complement strand
GATCCTCCCAAAAGGCGGGGACGCCGCCGATTTCCAGGTTCGCTCGGAAACGGCGGCGGGCCTCCTCCACTGTGATGCCGGGGTACCACGAGGTGACGGTTTCGAGTGTCGCCGTGCTGATCAAAGTCGGCCCAGGGGCCTTTGTATCATCGGGGAAACCGCTGTCCGTGTTCCGAGCTACAGTGACAGGCAGCTCGAATTTGGCACTGAGCCACGTTTCCAGTTCGGCCAGATGGGCGGGCACTTGAAAACGGACCTCCTCGGCTGATCCATCGATCTGCAGGCAGAGTATTTGATGTTCCCGGTCCCAGCTGCTTCGAAGTTGCTGGACCTGAGCAAATCGCTTGGCATTCACGAATTTGCCTAGGGTACCGAGCATAGCATATTCCCGATCCTGGGCCAAAGCTCCACTGGGGAGTATAGTGCATGCCGTCAGCTCCAGTGCATCCAGGGATTTGAACGGGTACACACGGATGCCGACCAGCCTCGGCCCCATTTGATTCATGCTGCGTCTTCCTGTAAGGCCCCGAAGCGGCCATGCGTTGCTTCGATGTCGCGCTCAATATCTTTGATCGTTTCCGGCGACCGCATCCGAAGGCTTAGAAACCAAGCGATCCCAAGGGCGAAGTACCCAAGAAAGACGTAGGGAAAAGAGGCTGATCATCGCCCCGAGGGAGATCGGGATCTTCAGCCAGCCGACACGCGCGATATCCGCGAGATCATTCAGCGGTGCGGTCAGTTGGTCGAGAGTCGATTTGTAGCCGCGTGTGCCGTAGACTTCCATATAGGTGACAATGACAAAGAAAATGCCGGCCGCGAGCAGACTCCAGATGACCGCCTTCGGAATGGTCTTAAATGAATTTTTCGCCTCGTCCCCAAAGGTCGTCGCACACTCGAAGCCGACCAGGCTGAAAATGGCGACTACGACGCCGAAGCCCATGCTGGAGAACGACGTGCCTTTTAATGACAATTGCTCTCTATCCACGGGAATGCCGCGATGAAAGAGCACCGTGCCGGTAGCTGTCGAGCAGCTGACGCGGCGCGGCGCAGGCCACAATAATCAGTTCGGCATCCACGCCGCCAAATGCCGTCAGGCGATGAGGCTGCCGGGCATCGAAATGAGCGGCATCACCCACTTGCAGACTATACAGCTCTTCGCCCAGCGTGAGCTGCAAGCTCCCGGACAAGACATACAGCCATTCTTCGCCTTCGTGCCTGTAACATTCGTCGCCGACACGCTCGGCGGAAACCACAACGCGTACCGGCTGCATCCCAGCGGGCGGCGGACAGCGGGAGAGCGGGGTGTAAGTCAAGCCGTTGCCCGATTGCGGTTTCGACTCCGACGCGCGGGTGACAACGGTTTCCTGCTTCTCCCGCCCCTCAGGGAAAAGTGCTGCCAGCGGCACCTGAAACGCCCGAGAAAGTGCCAGCAGAACGGCAAGAGACGGCTGACGGTCACTGTCCTCCAAACGTGAAAGATAGGACTTGCTGAGCGAGACTTTTTGCGCCAGCTCTTCCAGCGTCCATCCTCTGCGCTGTCGAAGCTCCCGGAGTGTCCCACCCAGAGAAGTCAGCTCCGGCATCTCCAATGTTTCCTGCATGGCATTATTATAACAAAAAGTTGCCTGTGTGTCAACAAACATGTTATGCCTTTCACTCATTCGCTAAAATTAATTCTAGACCGGCTGACGCCATCGCTACACTCAGCGGATCAGGGGGGGGCAAGTCAGTCACCAAAACCTGTGCGCCGCTGAGCGGGCAGATCGATGCAAACGCCGAGACACCGAATTTGCTGCTGTCGGCGACGATCACCACCTCCCGGGCACAGGCGATCATGGCGCGTTTTACTTGGGCGGCATCGAAATCGACTACCGTATATCCGGCGTTGGCCTCGATGCCGTTGACGCCGAGAAAGACTCGGTCCACATGGAAACGGGCGAGAAAATCGGTCGCCAGCGGGCCGAGGGTTGCCCGTCGATGAGCATGGACCGTGCCGCCGATGACGATGATTTCCAGGCAGCCGGGCGGCGAATCCATCAGCTCCCAGGCCGCTTCCAGGGAGTTAGTGACGACCGTGAGGCCGACCCGCTCCTTCAGGCACTTCGCGATTTCGAAGGTCGTGGTTCCGGCATCGAGCAGCACCGTCTCATGGTCACGGACCCGGGAGGCGGCGGCGGCACCGATCCGCGCTTTCTCAGCCTGACGGGCGCGTTCCCGCTCGGCATACGGCGGCTCGTAAAGGGTGGTCTCGGGGAGTATCGCCCCCCCATGGGTACGGCGCAGCAGGCGGCGGTTTTCCAGAGTGCCGAGGTCCGCCCGGATCGTCGGCGCGGAGACGCCCAACGCCTCGGTCAGCTCCTCGACCGAGACTTTCCCCTCTTGACGAACTCGGTCTAAAATCTCCCGCTGACGTTCTTCTGCGTAAAGCATTTTTCGTTCTCTTTCGTATCTGCATTGACTTTTTTCGGTTTTCGCTGTAATATGAAGATATTATAGCAGAAGAACAAGAAAACGTAAAGCTCAGTGTGGCACTGCCCCACATTCAGGCTGCTCTGCCGGGGGTGCGGAGGGTCGCGCATCATACGCCGATCCTGCGTAACGGCAGTGTCAATCGAAAGCTCTCCGGGGCCGATGTGGTGCTGAAGTGCGAACACCTTCAGCGCACCGGATCGTTCAAAATCCGAGGGGCCGTACATCGGCTCTCGCTGCTGACGCCTTCGGAGCGGGCACGGGGTGTAGCGGCATCGAGCGCGGGAAACCATGCTCAAGGGGTCGCACTGGCCGCGCACTCGCTCGGGGTCATCGCCACGATATTCATGCCGGAGACGGCCAGCACCGCTAAGATCAATGCGACGGAAGGCTACGGAGCGAAAGTCGTTCTGGCCGGCTTAACCTACGATGATGCGGCGGCGGCCTGCCAGACGTTTACTGCGGAAACGGGTTCCGTGTA
>JANXNV010000285.1 GCA_025353925.1 Armatimonadota bacterium | reverse complement strand
CACGATTAACCTGCTTCTTCTTGTGGCCATCTCAGCGCGTGTTCGAGCATGGTATCTCAGCCGAGGTTTGGGATCCCACACGGCTGATGCCCCGAAGGATCGAATGACTTTTTACCTCCCCGTCTCGGAAATGCATGGCCTCCGCACGCGTGACTCGGACTGGAACGAAAAAAGTATACACTCCCGCCATTTACTTGGCTGCTCTGCTCACTAGAAGACAAGGAGGGCAGTTGAGCCTGAGACAGCCAAAACCGTCTGGATTCCTGCACGAAGGGTGGTGTGAACAATAACTGCACCTACGGTTCGAATAGCCCGCAGCACTAAGAAAGCTCGCGCGAACGCGCCGCGGCTGCTTCGATCGCATCGATGAGAGCTGTGCGAAGACCCGCACGCTCCAGCACGTGCAAACCGGCGATCGTGGTGCCGCCGGGGGTGGTGACATTGTCTTTAAGCTGGGCGGGGTGCTGGTGGGTGGAGAGGACCATCTGGGCTGCCCCGAGGACGGTCTGAGCAGCGAGGAGGCGGGCGACATCGCGGGTCAGGCCCTCTTTGACGCCGCCGTCGGACATGGCTTCGATCATCAGGTAGACATAGGCGGGGCCGGAGCCGGAGAGGCCGGTGACGGCATCGAGGAGACGTTCGGCCACTTCCACCGAAAGGCCGACGGAGGCGAAGAGGGTCTCGGCAAGGCGCAGGTGCTCCGGGGTCGCATGGGTTCCGCCGCAGAGGGCGGTCGCGCCCTGACCGACGAGGCTAGGAGTATTAGGCATGGTGCGGATAACGGGAATATTTGGGGGCAGCAGCGACTCCATCTTTTCCAGACGGATTCCGGCGGCGATGGAGATCACGAGCTGATCGGGCGTGAAGCAGGACCCGATCTCCGTCAGGACCGGAGCGATCATGGGCGGCTTGACGGCCAGCAGAACGAGATCGGCCCCGGAGACGGCGTCCGGCAGCGAGTCGGCGACATAAGCCCCGGCGCCGAGATCGGCCGCCAAGTCTTCGGCTTTGGCACGGTGTGTGTCAAAGAGCCGGAGGCTTGCGGCAGGCATGGCCCCGGCATGGACCAAGCCGCGTGCCAGGGCACCGCCCATCATGCCGGTGCCCAGGACCGCTAGTGTCTTATCGCGCAGCACGGTTTAGCCCCGGTCGAAGATCGTGGCACGGGTGCCGGTGACTGGCTTGTTGTCATCGATATCGATGACGACGGAAGCCGGAGTAAACAAGTAAACCTGCTCGCCGATCTTCTCCACGCTGCCGTCGAGGGCGTAAGTCGCGCCGTTGAGGAAGTCGGTGATCCGCTCGGCCATGTCGGCGGGGGTCTGCTCCAGGTTGACAATCTGCTGCTGACCGTCTTTGAGGCCGTCGGCGGCGCGGCGGGCATCATCGAAAGTCTGCACGGCGCGGCGCACGGTGATATGGGTCTGACGTGCCTGGTCGATGCGCAGGGTCGTGCCGCGCTTCAGCGGGTTGTAGGAACCGCCGCCGGCGCGAGGCGAAGCGGGAGCAGTTGGGGTCTGGTTTTCCGTAGCCACATCGTCCTCCTCGTCATCCTCGTCCTCATGGCCGCGAAAGCGGCTGATAAATCGAGAGAATACCCCGCCCTGGCCGGGAGTGTCATCATAATCCTGAGTTTCTGCGTTCTGGTTCATTTTGCTGCATGCCTCTCTGGGTCTATCTGTGTCGCTGAGATGATTAGTTGCGCGGTCCGAAAATTGCGGTGCCGATCCGGATCAAAGTCGCGCCCTCTTCAATGGCGGCCTCAAAATCCCCGGTCATTCCCATCGATAAGATTTTGGCGTTTTTGGCAGGTAAGGCCTCGAACAGGCCGCGAAGCTGCTGAAAATAAGGCCGTGCTTCGACGCCGTTCGGGGCGATGCCCATTAAGCCGCGCAGCGCGATGCCGGGCAAGCCTGCAATCTCCGCCGCACTGTCCGCTGCGGCGTCCGGCAGGAGGCCGAACTTCGTTTCTTCTTCCCCCAAATGCACTTGAAGCAAAATCTCCTGGACTCTGCCGAGAGACGCCGCCTGACTGCCCAGTGCCCGGGCCAGCTTCACGCTGTCGACACTCTGCACGAGATCGAAGAGTGTCACGGCGACCTTAGCCTTGTTGCTCTGCAGGTGGCCCAGCAGGTGCCAGCGGCCGGAAGTCACGTCTTCGCGCTTGTCGGCGGCTTCCTGCACATAATTTTCGCCAAGATCGAAGGCACCCGCGGCCAGGACTTCCAATACTGCCGAAACCGGCTGCTTCTTGGTGACGGCAACAAGTGTGATTTCCGACGGGTCTCGTCCGGCCCGGCCTGCCGCCTCGGCGATGCGGTCATTCACACGGCACAGGTTGTCGGCGATCAGCGTCATATCGCTTCGGAATTCGGGCCGCTGCGGCCTAGCGTCTTTCGGTCGCCGGTCTCGATATAATAAACGCGCTCGGCGATATTGGTCGCATGGTCGGCGATGCGCTCGAGGTAGACCACGGCCAGCAGCAGATAGGACGCCGGAAAGATATGCGACGGATTATTCTGCGTCATCGTCAGCAGCTCTTCGCGCAGGATTTTGAACGCCTCATCCACGGCATCGTCGTCCTCACAGACCTTGACCGCAAGCTCCAGGTCATGACGCACCAGGGCTTCCAGGCTCCGACTGACCATGGAGAGGGCCATCTGAGAGAGAGGCCCAAGGTCTAAAAGAGGCTGCTTCAGGTAAAACTCCTGCGTCATCTTGCTGGCGATCTTCGCGATATCGACCGCATGGTCGCCGATCCGCTCGAGATCCGTGATCACTTTCAGCGCACTCTCGATCTGGCGCAGGTCCCGGGCCATCGGCTGCTGCAATGCCAGCAGGCGAATACACTGCGCCTCGATCTTGCGGTCCATTTCATCGACGGTATCGTCCTGCAGCAGAACGCCCTGCGCCAGCACGGTGCTGCTTTGCTGCAATGCCTCGACCGCCTCCTGCACCATCGTGCCGGTCAGCGTCCCCATATGCAGCAGCTCTTGCTCCAAGGCTACAAGTTCATCACGAAAACTTTGTCGAATATTCAGCATGAGTGTTTGTCTGCCCCATTACGTCTGTGCCCATTATAGCATAGTAAATATGCTTTGACAAGGTTTTCCGAAAGTAATTCGCTAGATATGGGCAAGTCTTTTCCGGGACTCCACTAAATATAGGCTCGTACTATTTTTTCGCAGGGGCTTGACAGAGTTCCATTGAGTAGTGTACAATGTTGCCACGTTCATTTTACCGAACGATTCTGACGAAAGGAACAGCCGAAATGATAGTTCGCAAAAATTACCGCTCCCTTTACATTCGTACGAACAGCTCGGCTGCTCCCTTTGCCGGAGGTCGTGTCACTGCCTGAAATCCTCACCGCTTGAACTGAATGTTCTTGTGAGTACGCAGAAGACGCCCCCCGCTTGGCAGCCGCCCGGTGGGGGGCGTCTTTTTGTTTTACCTTGCAGTCAGTTCAAAAGAGATCAGCTATGACACACGAAATGCTTGACGAAATTCGAGAAGCGGCACGGGATGGGGGAAGGATTACTGGCCGGTGCGGCAATCTGATCCTGCTGGAATT
>JANXNV010000293.1 GCA_025353925.1 Armatimonadota bacterium | reverse complement strand
GGCCTGACCGTGCATGAGACGGCGCACGTTCTCCAGGCTTACGCCGGATACAACCCCGTCTGGCTGGTGGAGGGCATCGCCGACTACGTCCGCTGGGTCAAATTCGAGCCGCAGAATTTCCATCCGCGTATCAACCCCAAGACCGCCACCTACCACGATGCCTATCAGACCACGGCGACATTTCTTGCCTGGTGCGAGCTGCATTACGACAGTGGCCTGGTCAATAAGCTCAGCAAGGCCGTCCGCTTCGGAACCTTTCGTAATGATATGTTCGCCAAATATTGCGGCAAAGATGTGGACACGCTCTGGGCCGAATTCTTGACCGCCTACAAAGCCGACCCGATTAACATCATCACGCCGCCCCAGGCCGCCTCCGAGCTTCCCCGGGTCCTGCCCACGGTCGCCGCTGGCACAAGTGCGCCCATCGACCTCTCTAAGCAGTTTGATACCACGGGGATAACCCGCGACGGGGCGACGTTCCCCGAGACCGGCGGGATGGATGGGGGCGGAGCCTCTTTCTCCTCTGACCTGCTCGGGACGACTCAGACTGTACTCGGGGTGACGTTCAAGATCGCTCCCGCCACGGCGGCGAATGCCCTCAGCAGCCGCGAGAATGTGATTCCGCTTCCGCTGACGCATATCTCGTCCCTCTGGCTGCTGGGTGCCGCCGTCGAAGGAGCGCAGAAGGCGCAGGTATTCACCGTGACTTACACGGACGGCACCCAGCAGGAACTTGCCCAGAACCTCAGCGATTGGTTCCAGCCTCAGAACTTCCCCGGCGAAACGCGTGCCGTGAAGATGGCTTATCGGAACGCGAGCAGTGGGGCGAAAGACACACGCCCCTTCTACCTTTACAGCTACGGTTTCAGCCTTCCCGCAAAAAAGACCGTCAAGAGCCTGACCCTGCCGCAAAACCCCAACGTCAAAATCGTCGCGGTGTCGGTGGTCCCGGTTCTGCCTTAAGGGTTGGCAGCCTGGAGAATACGAAAGCCCGCCCAAACTCAGAATTCAGAGTTTGGGCGGGTTTTGTGGTGAGCATCTGGGCTGCCAGTCCTGCAAAGGATGCGTCCCATTACTCACCGCACCGTCCCCCCACGCGCGATCGCATTGTTCGGATCGTCTTCCAAAACACGCGCGAATTCGGCGGAGGCCTCATCGGTGCGTCCGGCGGCGCGGAGGGTGAGGGCAAGGTTTGTGCGGGCCTCCGTGTAGTTCGGATTGAGGGCGAGTGCCTTCCGAAAGGTTTCAATGGCTTCGGGATAAAGGCCCTGGGCGTTCAAAGCGATCCCCAGATGGTTGCGCAGGTCGGCGTAAGTGTCGTTCAGGGCGAGGGCTTTTTGGAATTCCTGAACGGACTCGGCGTATAATCCGCGTCGGTACAAATCCTGGGCAAGCTGGGCGTGAAACGTCACATCGTCGCTGTTGGCTTCGGCAATGGCCGTAAACAGGGCCTGGGCTGCCGCGCAATCCCCACGCGCATGGGCGGCGAGGGCATCCTCGAACGCAGGTGTCGCATACACAGGGTCGGCGTCGCGGGCAGCGGACAAAGAAGCAAGGGCATCTGCGGGACGGCCCGCATCGTAGAGAGTCAGGCCACGGTAAAAATAAGCTCTGGAGTAGTTTGGGTTGACGGCAAGGGCGGCTTCAAATGCGGCGAGGGCGGCGGGAATATCTCCGGCTCCCCGGGCGGCACGGCCTGCGTGCAGGTGAAGGTCGGCATAGTGCGGGTTGACCGCCAGGGCACCGGCCAGTGACTTCATTGCAGCGGCAAAATCGCCTTTTTGCAGTGCAGATAGGCCAAGGTTTGAGTACGATTCCGCCATGTAGAACGATGCCAGCCGCTCGGTCAGCTCGTCGCCACCATCCCCTGTTGCTTGCGACAGCTCGCCGACGGCCTCTTCGAACCGGCCCTGATCGAAGAGGCGCAGCCCTTTGTCGTAGTGTTCGTTCCGGCCAAATCCGAACATTCGTCCCAGCATAGACATAAAGCGACTCTCCTCGTATACAACCGATAGATTAACGATGAAGAATCATAGCATAGGGCCGAACATCAAGTCAAGGTGAAGGCGACGCAGCGACATAATTTTGAGCTTTCAGCCAGAAAAGCAGATCGGTTGTCCAGGGAAGAACGTTTCGAAAGGGCGGGGTATCGTCCCCCATGCCAATGCCGTGCCCGCCATGCTGGTAGACGTGCAGATCAAATGGGACGCCGTTGCGGCGCAGAGCGGCGGCAAAGTCCAGCGTGTTTTCTGCAATTACCCCCGTATCTTCTCCGGTTGCCCAGAGAAAGCAGGGCGGAGTTTGCGGGGTGACTTGCCGTTCGCTGGAAAGAGAGTTCAGCAGGGCAGGGGTCGGGTGCTCGCCCAGCAAGTTCTGGCGACTGCCCTCATGGACATTGGGTGGGAGCATCGAGATGACGGCATAGCATAAAACACCGAGGTCAGGCCGTGAGCTTTGACGCTCGATGGGGTCGGTTGAAGCGGGGCTGCCGGAATCAAAGTGGGTCAGCAGGGTCGATGCCAGATGTCCCCCGGCGGAAGATCCCATGATGCCGAGGCGTTTCGGGTCAACTTTCCACTCCACTGCCCGGAATCGGATCAGACGCACGGCACGGGCGGCATCTTCGAGCATCACCGGATGGCGGTAGCCGTGCGACCCCAGCCGGTATTTCAGAACGAAGGCCGCCACACCGGACTGATTCAGCCAGAGGGCATAGGCTTTGCCTTCATGATCCATCGCAAGATCCCAGTACCCGCCGCCCGGACAGATGACTAGGGCCGCTCCCGTGGCGAGAGCCGGGTCGGGCAGGTAGGGGGTGAGAGTAGGAATATCGGTATCAGCGGTCCCGAGTGCCCCGGGAGCGGCACCCGGCCAGAGGCGAACCGGGGCTTGCGGCAATGCCATGACGGGTAAAACTGCCGCCAGCACCGACAGCACAGAAAAGCAGAGTAAAAGTCTCATGGTCTCTCCCTGCGGCAACAGTGCCACAGGGAGTGTTTCAAGACGTGTGGCGAAATATCCTTCCCAATCAAGTGATCTGCAAGCTTGCTAAAAGAAATTAAATTGCTTTTTCCCAAACCCCAACTAATCCGTTTGGATGTGCGGCTGAGTGGGTGAAGTGTGCGAACAACCGCACTTCGGGAGCGATATCGCTCCGGAAGTTTAGAGGGTCCTTCGAAATGAAAAAGTCAATTTTGACACGGTCCGTGTATCCGCTGGTGTTGGCGGCAGCCATCGGCGCGTTCGGTGCAGTCGCACCGGTCTTTGCGAGTGGCGGGTCGGGTGGGGGAGGCGGAGCGGCAGGCGGCGGCGGCAAGCCGCCGGTCTCAAAGGACCCGGCCGGCTCGGGGGTTCTGGTGCCGCTCAGTAACCAGGGGTATTCGTATAGCAACAAGTTCCCCGTGGGTTCTGTGGCCCTGGGCTACGCGGCGGACGGTACGGCGCAGAGCATGACCTTCAACTTAAGCCAGATCAATGTACCGGACGGCACAGTGCTTCCAGTCCACATGATCATGGGCAAGCTGTCCACCATTTTCACCTATTATGCGATCACGAATGCGGTCTACACGGAAGTCGACGGCACAATTGCGATCACCCACAATTCGGCTTCGCTGGTGATCAGCAAGCTGACGGGTAATGTCATCCCAGACTTCGCCGCGCCGTCTGCGGCGGCTACGACGGAAATCCGCATCCTGTCACCAAATAAGCCCGCGACGATCCTGGACGGCACGATTGGCGCATTTCATGCCTGAGTGTCGGTGAACTGTTAGTCTTGGCCTTGCCCCCAGAAATTTTATTCTGGGGGCGTTTTCAGGTGTCTGAAGACAAAACTGCATGAACTATGGGATAATAAGAGTGGTAATACGGAGTCCTGTAGAAAGAACGCAGGGAATTGTAACAACGTTATGCACTTGGATCTTATGGCTGTATCAAATCGCAAACACCGGGTTCAGACTGGTTTTACGCTCATAGAACTGCTCGTCGTGATCGCCATTATCGCGATTCTCGCGGCGATGTTATTTCCCGTGTTTCAAAAAGTCCGAGAAAATGCCCGTCGCGCTTCCTGCGAGTCGAACCTCAAGCAGCTGGGCCTGGCAGTGCTTCAATACAATCAGGACTATGACGAGACCTTTCCAAATGGCGTGAACCCGAACAATCACTGGTTCTGGTCGGGGGAAGGCTGGGCGGGACAGTGTCAGCCCTATGTCAAGAGTGCCGGGGTCTTGCGCTGCCCGGATGATCCAACCACTCCCACAACAGCCCGCGAGGCGACCGTCTCGTATGGCTACAATATCAACCTCGTCGGTGTCGCCCCGGAGTACGCCGGCAGGCCGGACAAGAGCGGCTATTATGAGCGTATCCCGCCCGCAGGCCTTGG
>JANXNV010000220.1 GCA_025353925.1 Armatimonadota bacterium | reverse complement strand
CTTGGGGTTGATACGCGGATGGAAATTCTGCGGCTCGAATTTGACCCAGCGGACGTAGTCGGCGATGCCCTCCACCAGCCAGACGGGGTTGTATCCGGCGTAAGCCTGGAGAACGTGCGCCGTCTCATGCACGGTCAGGCCAGTGTCTTCGGGATGGGCACGGCACCAGGCTGAGTTGACCGTCATGACTCCGCCGCCAGTCGCGGCGACATCGGTGACACCCGCCCCTGTGCGATAGACCACATGTACCATGTTCGGCGGCAGAAATTTGTCCGTGTACATCAGGGCGGCTCCATCCGCCCAGGACTGTTCCATCTGCGCCTCCGCCTTCTGCGACCAAACTGTCAGGTCCGGTGCCTGAGAGATGTCGATAAAGCCCCGGCCCGGCCCGAGCTGGACATGCGAGATTCTGCTGGGCGAAGTCAGCGTGATTTCGCGGAGCAAAAGCGCGGGGATACCGCCGCCGACGTTCAGGCGAATTCGGACATCCTGCACCAGCTTCCCAGCCATGGGCGATGAAGCGATCCCCTGCGCGTCAAAAGCTGCGGCTTTACTGAAGTGGACTCCGTCGGGCGAAGTTTCGACAATTCCAGCCGTGAGTGTGTCCTGCCCGCTGCCGTCCCCTGTCGTGATCTTCAGGGCGGTGACGGGGATCGGCTGAGAGAGGCGCAGCAGAAACTCGTCGCCGTCATCCATGCCGTACGACGACCGGAAGTAGGTGCTCGGGTCGCCATCTAAGGCCATTTCTGGATGATGCAAGCCCTCCGAGGGCATTGTAGTGTACAGAAGTCCTTCCACAGTGGGCGGCGCAGCCGGTGCCGCAGCAACCCGGCTTCCAACGGATACAGCCAATAGTGGCAGCAGCCAAACGATTTCAAGCAAGCGTCGCGCGGGTCTCTTTTTCATCAATTCTCCTAAATCTCAGTTTTGTTTAGTAGTAGGCATCGAAAAGCTCACTGACACTGTCATCGTGGTGAATACGAAAAATCGCGTTCGCCAGCAGCGGAGCCACAGAAATGACCGATGTCTTCGTGCTACGCTCGCTTTTGCTTGCGCCTAAGGGAATCGTGTCAGTGATGACCAATTCGGAAATGGGGGACTCTTCGATGCGGTCCATCGCCGACCCTGAGAGGACGGCGTGTGTGCAGCAGGCAAAGACGCGCCGTGCCCCGCGCTCCATCAACGCGCAGGCACCGACAACGGTGCTGCCGCCCGTGTCGATCATATCGTCAACCATGACGCAGGTTTTGCCGCGAACGTCGCCAATGATCTCCATGATCTCGACTTTGTTCGGCTCCGGGCGGCGCTTGACGATCATCGCGATCGGGGCATGCAGCATCTCCGCCATGCCGCGTGCCCGCCCTACCCCTCCGACATCGGGGGAGACAACCACTGTGTCGCCGTCCAGAAGTCCTTTTTCGGCGAAATAGGTCGCGAGCAGCGGCCCCGCGTAGAGGTGATCGAGAGGAAGCTGGAAGAAGCCCTGTATCTGTCCGGCATGCAGGTCCACAGCCAGCACCCGCTGGGCACCCGCCGTCGTGATCAGATCGGCGACCAGACGGGCCGTGACCGGCTCACGCGGCTTGACTTTTTTGTCCTGCCGGGAGTAGCCGTAGTAGGGAATGACCAGTGTGATGCGCTTGGCCGACGCCCGCCGGAACGCATCTACGAGGATCAGCAGCTCCATCAGACTGTCGTTGACCGGGGCACAGGTGGGCTGGACGATGAACACGTCCATGCCCCGCGCACTTTCTTCGATCTTAACCCGAATCTCGCCGTCGGCAAACCGGGTACAATGGACACGGCCCAGTGGCCGGTCTAAATGGCGGGCGATGTTCTCGGCGAGTGCCGGATGCGCGTTGCCGCTGAAGACACGCAGTGTATCCTTGTCAGACACCATGACCTCGTCCCCTTCTCTCCCCTGCCCTGTGTTTCTAAATCGCTCGTATCATAAATCTACTCTTTGTGCCGACGTTTTGCCCGGGTGCTATTTTTTTCCTGAGCCCAGTTGTCCTTATTTGTCTGCCGCGCTCGCCCGATGCCGAGTGCGTTTTCCGGGACATCCTCCGTGATGGCGGACCCGGCGGCGGTCCAAGCACCCGCCCCAATAGTCACCGGGGCGACCAGGGTCGTGTGAGTTCCGATAAAAGTGTCTTCCCCGATGACCGTCCGGTGCTTCTGCAGGCCGTCATAGTTACAGGTGATGGTCCCCGCCCCGATATTGCTGCGTGCTCCGATTTCCGCGTCGCCCAGGTAGCTGAGATGCCCCGCCGAAACCCCATCACCCAGCACCGTGTTTTTCAGCTCGACAAAATCGCCGACTTTCACATTTTTTCCCAGTACGCTGCCAGGGCGTAAGTTCGCAAACGGACCGATCATGCAGCCGTCGCCAACTTCGCTGGCAGTCACATACGAGTCGCGTATCTTGACTCCACCGCCGATTTTGGAGTCGCTGATACGAGAGCCTGGACCGATCTCGCAGTCCTCCCCAATATCGGTGACGCCCGAGAGCAGGGTAAACGGATGAATCGTCGTATCGGCTCCGATCTTGACCGTTGCTTCGATATAAGTGTTGTGCGGATCGAGAATCGTCACGCCCGACTCGGCCAAACCTCGGTGGATGCGGGCCTGTAGGGTGCGGCGCAGATCGCCCAGCTCCGCCCGGGTATTGACCCCGCGCACGACATCGGCATCCGGAGAGATCAATGCTTCTACAACATGCCCCTGCTGCGCGAGCAGCGCGATGGCGTCGGTCAGATAGTACTCGCCTTGAGCATTCGACGGCGTGATCTCCCGTAGTGCCGCAAAGAGTGCCGCCGGCTGAAATGCGTACACGGAAGTCCCAATCTCCGAGAGTTCGAGTTGTTCCGGGGTCGCATCGCGGGCTTCGACAATCGCAAGCACTTTGCCCGTTTCCGCATCCCGCACAACGCGCCCGTACGACCCGGCATCGTCGAGCCGCGCGGTCAACAGGGTCGCCGCCGCCCCGGAGTGCGTGTGATGGGCGATCAGTGCTTCCAGAAGCGCGGCGGACAGCAGCGGGGCATCGCCAGGCAGCACCAGCAGTGGGCCGTCCCAGTCCGCCAGCAGGCTTTCCGCCATCTGTACGGCATGTCCGGTGCCCTTCTGCTCTGCCTGGAGGACATACTCCAGCTCTGCCCCCATCGCCGCCTTGACTTCCTCGGCCTGATGCCCCACGACCAGCACCATCCGCTGCGCCCCAGCCTCCTGCGCCGCCTCGACCGCCCAGCGTAGCAGCGGCTTCCCCAGCAGCCCATGCAGCCCCTTCGGTGACTTGGATTTCATCCGGGTGCTCTTCCCGGCGGCGAGGATCAGCGCAGCGATTGGAATAGATGAAAGTTCGGGCATAGTGAAAAACTCCCTGGGCTGTTCGCCCTGACCTCTCCATTATAGCCGTAAGCCCGATTCTAGTCAAGCAGAAATACGGGGAAGCATATGATGCTTCCGCACGCAACAAAAAATGCCTCCAAGATTTCTCCCAGAGGCAATTGCCGACATTATTCGTGTAGAGACATTTACTTACCCGCCGCCTGGGCTTTCTGGATGCGCATCTCCGCGAACTGCGCTTCAAGCAATGAGAGCACACGGACCAGACCTAATCCGTCCGCCCGCGTATTGGCAACTTTCGCTGCAGCCGTGTCACCCATATCTGCCAACTGATCGCCGAGATAAGCATGTACTACTGGGGAGTCGGGGTACAAACGCACCGCCTCTTTGAAAAACTCCAGTCGCTCGGCGGGTTTAAGTTCCTGCGTGTCCAGGGAAAAAATACCCCTGCCTACCTGAGTTAGTGCCTGTAATCGATTTGAGGCGTAAGAAATTTGCCCCGCCTCAGTACCGAATAGTGGCATCATATAGCCATAATAAGGTTTGCCATCCATAGATTTTAATAACGTCGCTCCATAGTTATATATGGTTATCGCTTCGGCCGTCTGCCCTGCTTTGTCAAGCAGCGAAGCGAAAAACATCAGATTGGATGTAGAGGATTCACGGATGACTCGTTGCGCGGGATCGTTAAAGTACACTGCCCTTCGTTCTGAGTCTAACGCTTTCGAAGTGTCACCCAGTTTGGTATAGCATTTTGATAGGCCACGAAAGGCGATTATATCATTGGCATCGTATGTCAAAGCTGCCTGAAAGGCAGAGATTGCATTGGCAGTATCCCCCTTTTTGAAAAAGCCCTCACCTGCCAGTGTTGCCAAATTGGCACTTTGTCCATCCTGTGCTTGTTTTGGGTTTACACCGTTCTGCAAGCTGCGAAAGGATAGGCCGTTGCGGGTCGTATTTTGATCGACTGTCGCAAGCCCCTGCTGATTCTCGCTTTGATGACTAACTACCTGAGCTTGTGCCAAAGCAACATGAGCTGGCAACATAAGAGAGACTGATAAAAACAAAATCGAATTCGATACTAAAATTTTCAATGGTTTACATCTCCTTTATTTTTGTAAGCCTTGGAACCAAAGGCGAACAACTAATGCACCAACGTCCAAACTGGCATCTCGTTGGTCGAAGTTGAATTACGCGTGGGTTCATGCGCTGCGTCAACAGGCACTCCCGCAGTCAAAGACCAATGATCAGTAAGCCAAGAAACAGTTTCTGACCACGCCCAAGAATAATTTGAGAGCGGAACCCAGACCGTTTTTTGATTAATTACAGAGGCGACCGGTTGGTACATGATCCAAGTCGTAAAGGTATCACTAGCGGTTAGTTTACTAACCGCATTATCAGGGTTGCTCCCCGGTATTATAAGGCACGGGCTATCGTCATCGCTGCCGAGGGCAGGTACTGTCCACGCGGTGCCATAAATGAACGACCCGTCCAGTCCTTTCTGCTTATTGTTGCTTAGATTATTGTAGGGTGTTGGCGATGGACCAACTGCATTGTAACTTTCTCTGTCTGGCGTCAACAGCTGCGTCAGCGTCCCTTGTCCACCTGCAAAAGGAGCAGGGACGGTAATTGTAATCTTGCTCCAACTCTCACCGCCGGGGTTAGGTGTGGCAGGATCCTTACCAAGTCCCCAGCGCGTTGGCTGATAATTATACACATAACCTGTAGCGATGTCCCATTTCGTCACAACCGGTTTCACTACGAGTATCTGCCGCGAGTTTGCAACGACCGCTAGGCTTGTACCGTCAGGAGCCACCAAGTTCGCAGTACAAAGAATGGTAATCTTCTGCCCAAACTTGTCGTAAAAGGCGAAACTCGGACCAGCCGTAGCCCCTGGCTGTTCGGATAGCAGAGTCAATTGGTGGAAATTGGGATCATTGGGATTGTAGTCGTAAAATACGTCGGCAGTATCCGGCGGTCCAATGAGCCTGAGCCTCGGTGTGGATACTGACCATTGATAAGTCGATCCAGGTCCCGGCGCAAAGGGAATGCCGCTGAGAGTGCCCGTGATCTGCTGACCTGTGAGGACTTTTAGGCTTTTTGTCGCAGGATCGAAAGTCACGCCGCCTGGATATACAGATACGGGGCTGATCGACGGTGTATAGCGAACCTGTACGGTGGGGAAAGGGCCTGTACACTGTGCTCGCGGCGTACAAGTAATTGTCACTGTTTGTCCCCCTGGCACGGCCTTGAAGCGAGTAGCCGTCAAATCCGCAGTCCCACGTGTTCCGCCGGATGGCGATTGGGACTGTGCCAGCGCGGAACTGACCCCAAGACCCGTATCGCAGATACCTACGACTGGACCAATCGTATCCGAGTAGCCAAATACTATGACATGACACACCTCTGTCACGATAACCGTTGCGGGCGGCGGGTCGGTGGCGGCAGTCTGTCCCGGATCGGCATGCCAGGTGAAGGTAGTGGTAATCACACCGGAGCAATCGGGATTTACTCCTTCATCAATGTTATTGCCATAGAGCACGGGCGACGAGGTTATCTTCATGTAAGCTTCGTCGTGGAGCGTTCCATCTGGGTAGCTGTAATGAATAGCACCACCGGAGTAGACGGGACTTTCGGTGGATTTGGTAGGATCCGTATCGGTGATTTTCCACACATAGGTTCCGGCATGGGCTAGGGTCGCCAATGACAGAAGAAAAGCAGCAATCAAGCTACAGCGACGAAGGAGCGGCAAGACGAAGGAGCGGCAAGACGAAGAGACATAACTTTCTCCCATCGACGCAAATAGAGGTCGCCCGGCGTTCAGCGACAAGAAATCATATCACGAACGGGGCGTAATGTCAAGCACTATTTTTAGCATCAAGAATCAGGGAACCAAGTCTCTGGAAAAGCCGTCCCTCTAGCATCAGAAGGGGCGAGAAAGATGACATCCGACACGCGGCGATTTTACTGGTGCCTGCTGGCGACGACGGCTGTTGCCGTGCTGCTGCTGCCGCTGGTGAGTCTGCTTTGGCCACGGGATACGGTGCAGGCGGCGACGCATCAC
>JANXNV010000179.1 GCA_025353925.1 Armatimonadota bacterium | reverse complement strand
GCATTACCGATGTCTTCGGAGGCCAGGATCACCAGGCGGCGGGCCAGAAACCGAGCATCTTCCCCGGCGGTGAGCATTTTCGCCAGATAGTACAGTCCGGCGTCGGGGTCACTGCCGCGAATGGACTTGATAAACGCTGAGATCGTATCATAGTGCGTATCGCCCGTCTTATCATAGGTCAACGCCCGCCGCTGCAAGGCTTCTTCGGCGATCTCCCGGGTGACCCGGCGGACGGCATCGGCCTTTCGGGACTCGGGACGGGTGGTCGTCGCGGCAAGCTCGAGAGCATTCAAAGCGGTGCGGGCGTCACCGTTCGACTTGTCCACCAGATGTGCGCGGGCCTCGGGTTCCAGCACCACGCGCAGCTCACCGAGGCCGCGCTCAGGATCGGACACGGCACGATCCAGTAAATCTCCGATCTGCTCATCGGAGAGGGATTCGAACGTAAAAACGCGGGCACGAGACAGCAGCGGCGCATTGACCTCAAAGTAGGGATTTTCCGTGGTCGCCCCGATCAGCACCACGGTCCCATTCTCGACATGCGGCAGCAGTGCGTCCTGCTGGCCTTTGTTGAAGCGATGGATTTCATCGATAAACAGCACGGTTTTCTTGCCGTAAAGGCGGCGGCGCAGACTGGCGGCCTCGATGACTTTGCGCAGATCGGGAATGCCCTGAGTCACGGCGGAAAAGTTCTCGAAGTGGGCCTGCGTATGCTTTGCAATAATATTCGAAAGCGTGCTTTTGCCGACTCCCGGCGGCCCGAAAAAGATCACGGAAGTGAGTGCATCTTCCTCAATCGCCCGCCGCAGGAGACTGTCCGGGCCGAGGATACGCGCCTGTCCAACGAACTCCTCCAAAGTGCGGGGCCGCATCCGGGCGGCGAGGGGGGTATTGGGTGCGGTTTGTGGTGCGGCGGGTGTGTCGTCAAAGAGGTCCATAAAAGTATTGTAGCACAACTGCACCTCACCGACTCATCAGCAGCGCAGTCGAAAGCAGAGCCAGCGGCTTTTCGAACTTCTTGCCTTCGCCTAAGAGGATGATCAGAAATGACTCGCCGGGATAAGTAATCTGCGAACCGATTGTCTGGGCCAGATTTGGGATGTTGGCGGCAGTGGGAACTATGCCCAGAAGGTACAGCGGCTTTTTAGGGAAGTGCTTCACCTGTTTCCGCACGAGGTAAGCCCGCTGGATTTGAGGCTGGCGCGAGAGTTCAAGTTTCAGAGCGGCAAGCTGCTCGGCGGTCAGGCCATGATAGAGGAACTTATCATCTGGAGAGATAGATGCCCGCTCCTTTTGAGCCGCTTCCCAGGAGCGTTCGTGTGTGCGTCCACGTTCCCGGTACGGAGCCGCTTCACGGAGACGGCCCTGACCGCGCAGGTACCAGTAGATAATCTCGCATCCGGGGCCGACGGCCTCGGGGGCAGCGTCCATCGCCTTCTTGAGATAGGGCAGCCCCGCAGCATCGTTACGCTCCAGCAGCATCCTGCCGTAAATGAAGTTGGCTTCGTCATGGTCCGGCTTGGCCTGAAGAAACTCTTTGACCATCGGAAGGGCTTCGTCCTCACCGCACAACTCGGCGGTCAGGGCCGTTCGCTCCCAGGCCTCCTCAAGCGAAATGCTGCCGTCGACGACCTTCTGTTCCAAGTCATCCAGTTTCTGCTGGTTTACACGCGCTTCCTGGTTAGTTTTGACCCAGGCGTCGGCGATATTCTCGCGCCACTGGGCATTGATCGGCACCGCGATCCGGTTGACCAGCGGGCCGAGATAGGTCTCAGCGGCGGTCTCGGTCAAAGGAGCCGGCAGCGGCAGGGGGAGCTTCGGCAGGTCCAACGGGCCACCGGCGACCATGCGGAACCCGAGAGAAGCCAGCCGATCCACCAAGCTGGGGTGTGTATCGGCCAGACTTGTCCGCTCTTCCAGGGCATCCTCGTACCATTGCGCTTCTTTCGGGGCGGGAGTGTGGAAGCTGGATTGCAGGCGGCTATATAATCCTTCCGGCATCTGCGGCTGAGTCTTCGCTTCCTCCAGCAATTTGCCCCAGAACTCCTGTTCATAGATGCGGCCTTTTATTCGGGAGTTGACTAAGGTTTGTCCTGCCGTCTCCGCTCCGCTAATCTGTGCCGCGCAGCGGTCAGCGACATATTCATTGCCGCGCCGCAGAACGAACGAGTAGGCCGCAAAATAGGGGGCGTACCAGGAGAAGAACGGCAGAAAGAGAGAGATGCCGCCGTGCTGCTGGGCGGCAAGGGTCGAGAGCATCTGGTCCCAGGTTTCTTCCACGCGGTAGATCCTTCCGCTGAAGCGGCTGTGGTTTTGCGAGAGATGGCCGATCTCATGGGCTAAAATTGCTCGGTATTGATTCGACGACATGGCTTCCATCAGCGGCAGGCCGAGCATCAGATAGTTGGTATATCCACCGAACAGGCCCAGTCTGGGGTGCTGCGCGACAGAGGCATTGAAATCATCCGTGATCATCACATAGTGGAGCGTCGGAGCCTGGAGTGTAGAGCAGATCTCGTCAAGTGCCGCGAAGAGGCGCGGGGCCTGCGCCCGCTCCACGGCGAACCCTTCCGGCTCCGGGAAGCTGACCTGGAATGAGCGGACTACGACCCCAATCAGCGCAGCCAGACCGATGCCGAGGGGAATCAGCAGCTTGATCGCTCCGACCGAACCGGCTCCGGTCCCCGGATGCGACGCAATATAGACGATAATCGCCACGGCACCGCCGATCACGCCCAGTATCAGGCCGACGAGCAGGATGATAATTCCAAACAAGTAAAGGTAGCCGAGCATGGCCAGGGCGCCGACCTGAAACTCATAGGCGGCAGGCTGCTCTTTGGCGGAACGCTCCAACCGGCGAACCAGGACTTCGAACTTTGCTTCCGTCATCATCCGCGCCAACCTCCCCCGTCTCCAGCCTAGTGCCCCTTAGTTTCGCCTAAGCTTGCTGGTTTCCCTTCCGATTTTCACTCAAACCCGATTCGGGTACACTGGACTTATGGACACATTATCTTTGTTCGAGGAAGACACCCTCAGCAGCATCGCCCCCCCACCCCCTCTGCCGGAAGACTGGCAGGCGGCACTGGGCGGAGAATTTCAGAAGCCGTACTGGCCGAAACTGCAGGAATTTGTCGCGGAGCAAAGGCAGTTGGGTAAAGTCTATCCGCCGGAGGAAGATGTTTTCTCGGCCTTTCAGCTGACGCCCTATGGCGAAGTACGCGTTTTTCTGCTTGGCCAGGATCCGTATCATGGAGCCGGTCAGGCCCATGGTCTGTGCTTCAGTGTCCGGCCCGGCATTGAGACACCGCCTTCCCTGTGGAATATGTACAAAGAGCTGCGGGAGGATGTCGGCTGCCAGGTCCCGAACAACGGCTTTTTGGTTCCGTGGGCGAAGCAGGGAGTCCTGATGCTGAATGCGGTGCTGACAGTCCGTGCCCACGAAGCGAACTCACACAAGGGCAAAGGCTGGGAAACGTTTACCGACGCCGTGATCAAACAGGTGAATGCGAAGCCCGAGCCGGTCGTGTTCGTCCTCTGGGGCGGTTACGCGCAGAAGAAGCTGCCGCTGATCGATACTTCGCGGCATATTGTGGTGCAGTCGGTTCATCCCTCCCCTCTCTCAGCCCGGAACGGCTTCTTCGGCAGCCGCCCCTTTTCGCAGATCAACGCCGCTCTTCGGGCCTCGGGCGGTGCGGAGATCGATTGGCAGATCCCAAATCTTTAACCCTGTATTTAGCATTTATGGAACCTTCGGCCTGTCTCGAAGGTTTAAATCAGTACAGGAGAACGAGATATGAATTTTAGTTTACAGACGCGCCGCCGGCTGCTGGCGCGGGCCTCGATAGTCGGATTGGCGGCCTCTCTGGTTCCGGCACTGCTTGCGGGATGCACCCAGGCGGTCTCAGCCCCGCTGCCGCAGGTCTACACGAAAGTGGTACCCGGCTCGGAGACGGCGACTTTCGCGGCGGGTTGTTTTTGGAGTATGGAGGCCATTTTCCAGCAATTGAAGGGTGTTGAAAAAGTCGAGCCAGGGTATGCCGGGGGCAGAACTGCGAACCCGACCTACGAGCAGGTGGAGACCAGCCGGACCGGTCATGCTGAGACGATTAATATCACCTATGACCCGAAAGTGATTTCCTACCGCGAGCTGCTGGATGTCCTGCTGACAGTCCGAAACCCGACGACGCTCAACCAGCAGGGACCCGACAATGGACCGCAGTACCGCTCGGCAATCTTTTACCGAGATGCGGGCCAGAAAGCGGCAGCGGACGAAGCGATTCGCAAGGCGGCCTCAGCGCATCTCTGGCCTGGAAGGATCGTGACGACAGTTCAGCCGTACACGAAGTTCTACGCCGCCGAGAAGTATCATGAGGACTATTATCGCCAGCACCCGAGTGAGGGCTACTGCCAATACGTGATTGCTCCAGAGATCATCGAATTCCGGGCAAAGTTCAAGTCGAAACTAAAATAGAATCAAGAAAGCCCCGCGCCAGAGTAGGCGCGGGGCTTTTTTTCTCAGTTACTCACTATCTTTTGTGAACATCTGTGTCACCCAGAACTCGCCGCGAGCGTTATGGTAAACTCCCAGCCCGACTTTGGTAAAGCGCGGGTCCAGGATGTTGGCGCGGTGCCCAGGGCTGTCCATCAGGGCGCGGTGCCCATATTCGGCGTTGTAGATATTGCTGAAGATGCTGCAGTAGAAGATGTTCTCTCCGACCAGCAGGTAATCTGGGCTGTTCGCGCCCAGTGCCTTCAGCCCGGCTAGGTATCGGTCCATCGGCGAGGTCAGCCCGGAGGTCGGCGAGTGATGACTAAAATAGTTCAGGTCGCACATCTCGCGGGAATGAGCGCGTGCAGTCTGCACCAGAAACGAGTCGGCAACCAGAGCATTGAGGCCGCGTGATGTCCGCTCCGAATTGATTCGCGTGATAAACTCTTGTTCGTCTGTCGAAAGCAACTCGGGAGAAGCCGGGGCGAGGGGCAAGTCCCAGGCAATGCGCGGCTTCGGAAACGTTGTCAGTGAGGCCATGCGTACCGGCACCGGGGCTTTCACCGGGGCAACGGTTGACGCAGAGGGAAGCGTATAAGCAACGGCGGTCGGAGTGACGACCGGCGTGATGGGCATGAAGTTAGCGGAGGCCCAGAAAAAGCCTGCCAGTATGACGGATTTTAACATCCCAGAGGTAACCTTTCAGAGCGACTTACCGAAGCACGAGGGCTGTTTCCAGCGACAGTATCATCTTCGGTAAAGCTGCGCGTTTCCACAGGGAACGGCAAATAATCCCGTATCTTTACGACCCGCAACTTTGCGGTGCAGGATAAAGAAAAACAGCTTACTTTGTTGACAAATCAGGGTATTTGGAGGTACACTATATCCGACAAGTTTAGTCGGCATTTGCGTTTTCAGATGGGCGTTTATTAGAACTGAGAGAAATCACCATGAGTGCAGCAACCGATACGATCGAAGAGTTTGCGAGCAAAGAATACAAATACGGCTTCGTTTCTGAGATCGAGTCCGACACGATCCCGATCGGCCTGAGCGAAGAAGTCATTCGGATGATCTCAAGCAAGAAGAATGAGCCGGAGTGGCTGCTGGAATGGCGGCTCAAGGCTTATAAGCACTGGCTGACCATGACTGATCCGCTGTGGCACAACGTCAACGTGACTCCTGTCGATTACCAGAAGATCGCTTACTACTCGGCCCCGAAGCCCAAGAAGGTCCTGAACAGCCTGGACGAAGTAGATCCGGAGATGCTGGCGATGTTCGACAAGCTGGGCATTTCGCTTCAGGAGCAGAAGCGACTCTCGAACGTCGCGGTGGATGCCGTTTTCGACAGCGTTTCCGTCACGACTACATTCAAAGGTGAGCTGAAGAAGCAGGGGATTATCTTCTGTTCGTTCTCCGAAGCCGTGCAGGATCATCCCGAGCTGGTGCGCCAGTATCTCGGATCGGTGATCCCCTACTCGGACAACTTCTACGCCACTCTGAACAGCGCGGTCTTTACCGACGGCTCGTTCTGCTACATCCCGAAGGGTGTTCGCTGCCCGATGGAGCTTTCCACCTACTTCCGAATCAATGCGGCAAATACGGGGCAGTTCGAGCGGACTTTGATCATCTGCGACGAAGGCGGGTATGTTTCTTACCTCGAAGGCTGCACCGCACCGATGCGCGATGAGAACCAGCTGCACGCGGCCTGTGTTGAACTGGTGGCCATGAAGGACGCGACAATCAAGTATTCGACTGTCCAGAACTGGTACCCCGGCGACAAAGAAGGCAAGGGCGGTATTTACAACTTCGTGACCAAGCGCGGTATCTGCAAGGGCGACAATGCCAAGATCTCCTGGACTCAGGTCGAAACGGGCAGCGCGATCACCTGGAAGTACCCGTCGTGCATTCTGCAGGGCGATAACTCCATCGGCGAGTTCTATTCCGTGGCTTTGACTAACAACAAGCAGCAGGCCGACACCGGAACTAAGATGATCCACCTGGGAAAGAACACCCGCAGCACGATCGTCTCCAAGGGCATTTCGGCAGGGAACGGTCAGAATACGTATCGCGGCCTGGTGAAGATCAATCCTGGGGCGGAGAACGCCCGCAACTACTCGCAGTGCGACTCCCTTCTGCTCGGAGATCGCTGCGGGGCGCATACGTTCCCCTACATCGAAGTCAAGAACCCGACGGCGACTGTGGAGCATGAGGCTTCGACATCGAAGATCGGCGAAGACCAGATCTTCTACTGCAACCAGCGCGGGATTTCGACCGAAGATGCCGTCTCGATGATTGTCAACGGCTTCTGCAAGGAAGTGTTCAAGGAGCTTCCAATGGAGTTTGCCGTCGAGGCCCAGAAGCTGCTCGGAGTGAGCCTGGAAGGCAGTGTCGGATAGATTATCGGCTCCATGATCTATGCGCCACGACGGAAACAGAAAAGAATACTATGTCACTACTAGAGATCACAGACTTACACGCTCGGGTTGCCGAGAAAGAGATTTTGAAGGGCATCAGCCTGACGGTCAATCCCGGGGAGGTTCATGCGATCATGGGGCCGAACGGTTCCGGGAAAAGCACGCTGGCGGGAGTTCTCTCCGGGCGAGATGCCTACGAAGTCACGAGCGGTGAAGTGCTGTTCGATGGACAGGACCTGCTGGAGCTGGAGCCGGAGGAGCGGGCGCAGCTCGGGGTCTTTTTGGCGTTTCAGTACCCCGTCGAGATCCCCGGCGTCAACAACACTTATTTCCTGCGTGCGGCTTTGAACTCCATCCGTAAGTATCGCGGCGAGGAAGAGATGAGTGCCCCGGCGTTCCTGAAGCTGGTCCGAGAAAAGATGAATGTTCTGCATATCGACCAGAGTCTGCTGAACCGCCCGGTCAACGAGGGATTCTCTGGCGGCGAAAAGAAGCGCAACGAGATCTTCCAGATGGCCGTGCTTGACCCAAAGCTGGCGATTTTAGATGAGACCGACTCCGGCCTGGACATCGACGCCCTGAAAACGGTAGCAGAAGGCGTAAATGCCCTGCGTTCGCCCGAGCGAGCCATCATCGTGGTGACGCATTATCAGCGGCTTTTGAATTATATCGTCCCAGACTTCGTGCATGTGCTGTCCGGCGGGCGGATCGTCAAGTCCGGCGGCAAAGAACTGGCGTTGGAGCTGGAAGCGCAGGGGTACGGCTGGCTCGAAAGCGGCAGCACTTCGGAGCTTGTTGCGGCTTAACACTGCTGCGGCTTGCCAGTTTAGAGATGGAGATTTCTTTGAAGACCGAAACCATGACCGTTCCCAATAGCTACCTACGCGATTTCACCGGCACCGATACCGGCAGTGATAACCTTGGCCCGGCGTGGCTGAGCAGCCTGCGGCAGCGTGCCGCCGCCCGGTTTGCCGAAGTCGGCTTTCCGACACGGCGTGATGAGGAATGGCGCTTTACAAATGTCTCGCCGATTGCTGAGACACCGTTTACTCTCGCGACGAAAGCTCAGAGTGCGCTGTCTCCCGAGGGCTTGAGCCGCTTCACATATGAAGATATGGCGGGAACGCAGCTCGTGTTTGTCAACGGCCACTTTGCGTCGGAGCTGTCCAGTGAGACGTTCCCGGACGGTGTGACGGTCAAGACGCTGGCATCAGCGATGGCGGAGGATTCGCCACTGGTCGAGACGCATTTGGGAAAGTCGGCAAAGTTCGGGACGGAGGCGTTTGTCGCGCTGAACACGGCTGCGCTGGAAGACGGTGCGTTCGTGCACATTGCCGCTGGGGCGATCGTCACTGCTCCGATCCATCTGATATTCGTCTCAACGGCGGACAGCGGCCCGACAGTTTCGCATCCGCGCACGCTGATTGTTGTCGAAGAGAACTCTCAGGTGACCTTGATCGAGTCGTACGCCGGGCCTGCTGGTCAGGTCTACTTCACGAATGCCGTCACGGAAGTCGTGGTCAGCGAGAATGCCGTTGTGGACCATTACAAGGTTCAGCGTGAGAGCGAAAAAGCATACCATATCGCGACCATGCAGATCGCATTAGCCCGAAGCGCAAATTTCTCGTCTCATTCTATCGGCCTCGGCGGTCAGCTGATTCGAAACGATATCAACGCTTATCTCGGCGGCGAGGGGATCGAATGTACGCTGAATGGTGTTTATTTAGGCAAGGATAAGCAGGTTTTCGACAACCATACGTCGATCGATCACGCCATGCCGCACTGCAATAGCCATGAGATCTACAAGGGCATCTTGAACGACTATTCTCGGGGCGTCTTCAACGGCAAGATTTTCGTTCGCGAGGATGCTCAGAAGACGGATGCGAAGCAGACGAACCAAACTCTGCTGCTGTCGCCGTATGCGCAGATCGATACTAAGCCGCAGCTCGAAATCTTCGCCGATGACGTGAAATGCACCCATGGCGCGACCATAGGCCAGCTCAATGCCGAAGCCTTGTTTTATTTGCAGGCACGCGGCATCAAGAAAGACGACGCCCGCGCCCTGCTGACTTACGCCTTCGCCAGCGACATCGTCAGCCGCATCAAAGTCGACGCCATCCGCTCCCAGCTAGACCGGGTGCTGCTGGCGGAGCGAGCTTTGGAGGGAATCGCGGGGTGAGCCACGGATTGAAATCCGAGGCTGGAAGTAGCCCACTGTCGAAGCGACGTAAAAAGGGTAACACCCGGCATTCTCATCACTTTCTATCGTCCCCTGGACGCTGGCCCTTTGCCTATATATGTCGATGAAGCCTCGGATTTCCAATCCGTGGCCTCTTTGGAAAGAGTTGGCATGATTACTCCGTATGATGTCGCTAAAGTCCGCGCGGATTTCCCTATTCTTCACCGGCTTGTCAACGGCAAGCCGCTGACATACCTCGACAACGCCAATACGACGCAGAAGCCGCAGAGTGTAATCGACGCCGTCGCAGATCTCTATACGACCTATAACGCCAATATTCACCGGGCCTCCCACCTGCTCGGCGAGCTGGCGACGCGGGCGTACGAAGAGGCGCGGGTCAAAGTCAAGACTTTTATCAATGCCGCCGATGCACATGAGATTATCTATGTCCGTAACGCCACTGAGGGCGTCAATCTGGTCGCGCAGACCTACGGGCGGCGCAACATCCATGCGGGCGATGAGATCATCATCTCGACGATGGAGCACCACGCCAATATCATCCCCTGGCAGCTTTTGTGCGCGGAGACCGGGGCGAAGCTGAAGATTATTCCGATCAACGACGCCGGGGAGCTATTGCTGGACGAGTATGCGAAGCTGCTCAGCGAGCGGACGAAGTTTGTCGGCATCGTGCATATGTCGAATGCGCTGGGCACGGTCAACCCGATCAAAGAAGTGATAGACATGGCCCATGCTTACGGCGTTCCGGTCCTGGTGGATGCGGCCCAGTCGGCGTATCATATGCCTCTCGACGTTCAGGAACTGGACTGTGACTTTCTGGTGTTTTCAGGACATAAGCTCTACGGCCCAACGGGGATCGGGGTGCTTTACGGCAAGCGGGCTTTGCTTGAAGAGATGCCGCCTTGGCAGGGTGGCGGAGATATGATCGCCACGGTGACGTTCGAAGAGACCACGTTCAACGACATACCCTACAAGTTCGAGGCAGGAACGCCGCATATCGACGGGGCCATTGGGCTGGGAGCCGCAATCGACTATCTGACGACACTGGGCATGGATAAAATCGCTGCCTACGAAAACGACTTGATGGCTTACGGTACAGGCGTTTTGACCGAGGTCCCCGGTCTGCGGATGATCGGAACGGCGCGGCACAAAGCCAGCGTTTATTCGTTTGTATTGGACGGCATCCATCCCTACGATGTCGGCACGGTGCTGGACCAGGAAGGCATCGCGATCCGTACGGGCCAGCACTGCGCTCACCCTGTTTTACAGAGATTTGGTGTTCCGGCGACAATTCGGGCCTCTCTGGGGCTGTACAATACTCGCGAAGAATTAGATACGCTGGTGCGCGGACTGCACACAGCACGGGAGATATTCGGCGAATGACCGCAGAATCACTTTCTATCGATAAAGCACAGGAAGAGATAATCGAAGAGTTCGATTATCTGGGCGACTGGACAGAGCGATATAAGCATATCGCTGATTTGGGCCGCAAGCTGCCGCCGTTTCCGGAGGATCAGCGGTTGGAAGAAAACAAAGTCAAAGGCTGCCAGTCTCAGGTCTGGCTGTCGGGACATTTAAGCGGCGAGCAAATTATCTTCGATGCGGATAGTGACGCGCTGATCGTCCGCGGCTTGATCGCACTGGCTCTGCGCGTTTACTCCGGCCGGACACCAGAAGAGATTTTGGAGACCCCGCCGGAGTTTATCAATAAAATCGGCATGAGCGAGCATTTGTCTGCGAACCGGGCGAATGGCTTGCAGGCCGTGATCAAACAGATCAAACGTTACGCCGTAGCCTTTCAGGCAAGAACGGAGACCGCATGACCACTCTGACACCCGAAAAAGTGTACCCGTTAGTAATCGAAGCGGAAGTGATGGAGGCCCTGCGCGAAGTATACGACCCGGAAATCCCCGTCAATATCTATGACCTCGGGTTGATTTACGACGTGGAAGTGGATGAATTCGGCTTTGTCGAGATCGACATGACGCTGACGTCCCCTGCCTGCCCTGTTGCGGGTACTCTGCCTGGCGAAGTCGAGAATGCTGTTCGCACTGTCCCCGGCGTCTCCGACGTGCATGTCGAGCTGGTCTGGGAGCCGGCCTGGAGCATGGACCGGATGTCCGAGGGTGCGAAATTGGAATTGGGCTTTTTCTAAAGGAAGTCGTACGGAGAAATTATGATGACTGAGACTGCTACCCATCCCGTGACTGTGACCCCTGCCGCAATCGCACAGGCGCGGCGGCTGATTGCAAAAAAAGGCAATCCGAATTTGGCCCTGCGCGTTGGCGTCAAAGGCGGCGGCTGCTCCGGGCTGTCTTACGTCCTGGCTTTGGAAGAGGCCCCGCGCCCGAATGATATTGTCTACGCCGTCGACGGGTTGACACTCATGGTAGACCCAAAGAGTGCGACCTTTATTGACGGTATGACCCTCGATTACAGCACAGCGAACCTGCTGGAAGGCGGCTGGAAGTACATCAACCCAAACGTCGTCAAGAGCTGCGGCTGTGGAACCTCGTTTACGCCTAAGTAGTGTACGAGGAGGCGTGCGAGTGGTTGAAAACCGCTCGCCAGGTTAAGCACCCTTCGGGTGTCGGAATCCGTATCCGACGTCCGCAGGACGCCTCACCTAGCGAGTGGTTTTCAACCACTCGTTTTCTTTTTCAAGAGCTAACGATTTGACCAATGACCTCGCCGATTTCCTCCTATCTGCCCCGGGCCGTATCCTGCTTCGCGAAGCGCAAACTCTGCGGGACAGCCGCGCCGAAATTCTATCCGCTCTCACTCGCCTACGCAAAACCGTGACCCCGGAGCAGGCGTCGGCAGCCTGGGAGATGACGGAGCTGCGGCAGCGCGGGCAGACGAAATTCGGGCCGGAGGCCGCGCAGATGTATTTCGTGCGCGAAGCCTTGGAGCAGGCCAGCGGGGCGACGACCGCCGCCTATCATGCCCGTAGAATGGGGGCGGCAGGGGTCACGGAGATTGTTGATCTGGGCGGCGGGATCGGCGGGGATGCGCTGGCGTTTGCGCGTGCCGGTCTTCGGGTCGCTCTCTACGAGCGCGACCCGATCCGTGCCCGCTTTGCCGAGGAAAACGTCAAAGTCTGCGGCTTTGAGGCGCAGGCCCAGGTCGTCGCGGGGGACGTCACGGCTGTGCAGATCACGGCGGAAGCGTTATGGCTGGATCCGGCACGGCGGCGGGATAGCCGCCGGGTCTCAGATCCCGAGGAATACTCCCCTCCCCTCTCTTATCTCCACGCCCTGACCGCAAAATCCATCGGAGTCAAGCTCTCCCCGGCAATCGACCATTCGCTTGCCGACACCTTCGGGGCCGAATTGGAGTTTCTTTCTGAAGGAGGCGAGTGCCGAGAGGCACTTCTTTGGAAGGGAGAGGCGAGAACAGGACAAAAGCTTCGTGCCACGGTACTACGCGGCGACGATACGTTCGCACTCGCTGGAGACACCGACCTACCCGGCTCAGGCTCGCTTCGCACGAGTGGAACCGTGCTGTATGAGCCGGATCCGGCGGTCATTCGCGCTCATCTCGTCGGAACCCTCGCGGGTCAGCTAGAGGCGGGAGTAATGGACTACCATATCGCTTATCTTTTAGCCGACCACTTTCATCAGACACCGTTTGCCACGGGCTATACGGTCTTAGAGCAGATGGCCTACCATCCGAAACGTCTACAGGCGGCACTCACGGCCCGAAATGCGGGACGGCTGATCGTGAAGAAGCGCGGGTTTCCGCTTGAGCCTGATGCCGTGCGCAAGCTGTTTAAGCTGCGCGGGCCGGAGGAAATCACGCTCATCTTGGCGCGGGTCGGCAGCGGACACCAGGCGTTTCTGTGCGTTCCCGCTCAGTGATGCTTTGAAGCCCAAAAGGCGAGAAACAAAAACGCCGTTCGGCCCCAGTAGAGGCCGAACGGCGTTTTCTCACATCTACCTGGATTAGCGCATCCGGTGCAGATGGCCCTTTGGGGTCACTACGGTATTGTGGCGGCGGCGTCCGTTGTGGCGACGATCAACCGAGTTCTGGCCGACGGCACGATGAGCATTGATGCTGACGTTGTTCGCGTTCTTGCGCGTGCCGTACTGAACGTCTTTCGCGCCCTTATGGGTGGACTTGCTGACATTCTCTCCAGCTTTGCGAATGGGATACTGGATAGATTTGCCCAGCTTGCTCAAGGTGTTGCTGTCATGCTTTTCGGACAATTTCCCACGCTCTTTTGTCTGAGCCATTGCCGGGGCAGAGCAGAAGGCGACGACAAGTGCAGCGACGATGCCGCAGAGCAGCATTCGGCCTTTCAAGGAAGTGATCATCGAACAAATTCTCCTTCGGGTAAGTCAGTAATCAATCGATCGAGCAAAACGCGTGGCGGGTGCGGATGCGGCCAGGCAAAAGCATGGCGAAACGCGGCGTCCTGACAAGCGGCTAGCTGGGTAAAATCAATGACATCCTGCGTCAGCAAATTTTCGTATTCCCAGGGCAGCCGGACATTATGCAGTCCGGCGTTATCCGTGCAGATCACCACATCCACTCCCGCGGCTTCGCAGCGCTCGAACACTGTCCGTAGCGTCGTCAAATCCGACAAAGTTCCCGTTTTCAGGTAAGTTGTCGGACAGACTTCCAAACACTGCCCCCGCGCCGCGACCTCGGGCAGCAACTCGGGAAACCGCAGGGCGATTTGAATGCCGTGTCCGATCCGCGACAGATACGGCAGCAGGGCCGGGTGGCAGCCATCCGACGTTTCGTAGAGGTGTCCCGTTGTCTTAATGCCCCTTTGCCGGGCCAAACGAAACATCTCCACCCACTCGGGCAGCCTAGCGGCGTAGTAAATATCCGGCCCTGCCAGGTCCACCCCGCAGACATACTGCGGCAAGCTCTCCGCCAGATCAAGGACCGCCTTATTTACTTCATAGGGAAGCTGGGAGTGCATGCACATGATCTGCCGCATCAGAAGCGGGTAATGGGGGTCGTGCCCGGCCTCGCCGACCGCAATCACGACATCCTTCATCTGGGCGATCCGATCCGCCTGCGGCAGTGCCGGGTCGGTACGGTAGTAGGGAGTATGCCGAAGCTCTAGATAACAGATACCCTCAAACACATAGGCCCCGCGCACCAGCTTGGAGACGAAGTACGGCAGCGTTTCCAGCGTCTGGAACGGCTCGACGAGCGCATGCAGCTCCAAATACTCGGCCAGCGACGCCCGGGGCTTCGTCACAAACTCTTCAAATTGTTCGTAAGTCGGAAATTCCTGGACCAGAGGATGTTCGTTGCGGACAAGGTATCGCCAGAAGACACGGGGAACGACCGCGCCCCCCAGGTGGCGATGGAGTTCAGCGTAGAGGGACATAAGACAGTGTACCTCGAATTGCTGAGAAAAAGGGAGAAAGTTAGGCCGCCGGTGCTAAGCCGGCGGCCCGATTGTGTCATGCCGCAGGAGTTGATTTTCTTTTGCGGACTGCGAGAAATCCGCCGAGGCCCA